>DAIOGM010000188.1:5863-13287 GCA_036745215.1 Gemmataceae bacterium | reverse complement strand
ACTTGAATTGCAGCTGCTTTGCGTCATTTATACAACCCTGAGAGTACTGGTAAGGGGCCGGTTGAGCGTCTCGATTCACTCAACCGGCACCTTACGGGGCTCGGCTCGCCTAATTCGCGCCATCGTTCCGACTCAGCTTCGCATAAAGCCACGCCCTCGCGTACGCCCACTGTCGCTCCGCGCTCCGTTGAGACAGCCCAAGCGCCGCGGCAACGTCCTTGAGGCTGAGCCCCGCGAAAAAACGCAGGCTCACCAGCCTGGCGGCGTCCGCGTCCTCCGCGGCAAGCTCGCTCATGGCTTCATCCAGTTCGATCAATTGTTCGTCGTTGGTGTCCAGCGCGATTTGAAGCTGATCGAGATCGACGCGCCTGAGTTCGCCGCCGCGTTTGACGCGTTTCTTGTCGCGGGCCCGATTGAGTAGAATCCGCCGCATCGCTTCCGCCGCCGCGGCAAAGAAATGGCCGCGACTGTCCCAGCGCTGCTCGTCCGCGCCGCCGACGAGCCGCAGATACGCTTCGTGCACCAGCGCCGTCGCGTCGAGCGTCTGGCCCGGCTTCTCCTGCGTTAACCGATGGGCGGCGAGCTGGCGCAGCTCATCGTACACCAGCGGCAACAATTCCTCGGACGCGCGAGCATCGCCTGCTTCAATCGCCGTCAATATGCGTGTAACTTCACTCATGGGCGATGACCAAAACCATGGGTCCCTTTGCGAATAGTTGAGCAGAAACGTGACCAATGTCAAGACGCTCGATTAATTGGCGCACGTGAAGTCCTGTCAAAAGACGGCCAGGCGGGCACGCAAATCGCTGGTGTCATCGAGTTAATTGACGTAAAGTAAGATTGCCCTTTAGCGCATGGCAAATGAGACACGCCGATGAATTCGCGCCGGAAAATCGTTCTCTTGCTCGCCATCATTTTCTTGGCACTGTACGTCGGCACTTACGCGGTCCTGTCCCGGCGCGGCTACGCCGAGGCCGATCAGTGGAAATTCAAAGGATTCTATTATTTCACGCCGGCGCCGACTGACCATTGGCGATCCACCAACTACGGTTGCGCGTTCGCGTATTGGCCGATCAACCAGGTCGATCAATGGCTCGGGCTCGGCCGAGCGCCGGCGAGTGAACCGCTATGGGGCCTCAGTAATATCGACAAGGAATGAGGCGTCAATCTAAAGGCTCTTGAATTTCAAGCTGCGCGCCCTTGATCAAGAGTCGGATTGGTTTTTCGGCGGTTTCATTGAGTACCCTGCTAACGTCAATTGAGTACGTCCCAGCCACTGTCAAATCGAACAAGCGTCCCAAAGGCACTAGAATTGTTTTCTTTCCATTTGGCGCAATTTCTCTGGTTATTTCTCTCGACGTCGTAGTTGACTTGAATAGTTCCCCGAATCGTGTTCGTGGCACGAGCTTTCCGCGCGAATCATACACAAGAATATTGAAGACACTATGCAGAGATATTTCGGAATATCGAACGGTATCCTTCCCTTGGTTCTCTATGACGCAGGTTAGAACAACGGGTGCGCCACCGGCACTGCGTCTTGCCATCGTCACCGACAGGGTTACATTTCCGTCTTTCGCGGTATGAGTAGAAATGCCATCAATCGGTTGTTTCGGCCCTGATTTCAGCGATCCCGTGAGCCCGATCATAGCGAGCAGAAGTAATCCGTGAAACCAAATCTGGCGAATCCTCACCTTAGACACCTTTATGTTGGAGTTGTATTGAGGCGCGCACACGTTGGGAACACGACCAAAATCGGCCAAATTCCTCGTGTTTTTTGCATTTCGAGTTACCCAGCGGCTGTTGGGTAACTCGCACCTTGGGGCAGTGCGGCTATTTCTCCGCCGGCATCTTGATCAGATACGCCGCGTTGTACTCCGGGCTGGCGCCTTTGCGGTCGCGGTTGCCGGCGGTGATGACGAGCGTTTGTTCGTTGGGGGCGATCGCCAGGCCGTAGAAGACGCCGAGCTGGCTGGTGCTTTCGTACATCAGCTTGCCGGATTGCCAGTCCCAGACGGCGAGGTAGCCCTTGTTGCCGGGAGCGTCGCCGACGGAGATCAGGCGTTTGCCGTCCTTGGTGAAGCGCAGCGTCGAGACCGCGCCGGGGTGCGACGCGGGCGGGAAGCTGGGGCTCGATTTGATGTTCGGGTTCGCCAGGTCGCGGGCCACGCTGCCGTCGAGGTTCCAGATCTTGATCGTGCGCTCCAGGCCGCTCGAACCCGACGCGATGAACTTGCCGTCCGGACTGAACGCGGCCGTGTAGACGCCCTCTTGATGGCCCTTCTCGAATTCTTTTTCCTTGTATGCCTTGAACTCCTTGACGAGGTTGCCCGAGCCGACGTCCCAGAGTTTCAGGCTGTTGTCGTAACTGCTCGTCAGCAGTTGCTTGCCGTCCGGGGTGAACGTCAACGAGTAGATTGGCTGCGGCACGTTGTTTTTCTGAACGACGCTGATGTGCGCGGAGATTTCCTTGGCCGGGGCGTTCTTGACGAGATCGAAGTAGCGCACCTTGCCGTCGTGCCCCGCGGCGGCGAGGAGCGGACTGTTCGGCGGAAACGCGACCGCATCGACATTGGCGTTGTAGGGGAAGGTGCGCGTCGGCGCCGGCGACGCGAGCTTCCAGACGTGCAGCGCCTTGTCCTGGCCGCCGCTGTAGATCGACGCATTGTCGGCGGCGATCGTGAAGTCGGCGAGCACGTCCGGCGTTTGCCAGTCTTGCACGGGCGACAGGTAATCCTTCGCCATCGGCTGCCCCGCGGTGAACGGCACGCTCCACGCGGCGAGCGATTTGTTGCTGGTTGAAGCGACGAGCGCGAGATTGTTCGGCGTGAACGCAAGCGCCCGCACCTCGCCGCCGAGCTTGACGGCGCCGATCTCCTTGGCGTCCGCGAACTGATACGTCCGCACGACCGCATCGGCCCCACCCGTCGCCAGGAGCAGGGCGTTCTTGGAGATCGCGACCGAGCGCACGGCGCCGGTCGCGCCGGGAAAGTCGCGTTCCTTGGCGCCGCTCGCGAGGTTCCACAGCTTGACGATCTTGTCCGCGCCGCCGGTGAGGACGTGCGTGTTCGCGGGCACGATCGTCAAGGCGTGCACGGGGCCGGCGTCGGCCTGGATGACCCGCAGGATGGACGACGTGTCGAGCCGCGTCAGTTTGCCCGTCGCGGCAAGGATGACGTTGTTCGGCAACGCGACGACGGCGTCAACGGGATCGGCATGCAAGAAAAACTGCAGCTCCTTGCCCGTTGCGACGTCCCAGAGCCGCGCTTCCTTGTCGGCCGCGCCGGTGACGACGCGCGTGTTGTCCGGCGTGAAGGAGAACGACAGCACGTCCGCGTTGTGAACCAGGCGAACGGCCTCTTTGCCGTCGGCGATCGTCCACGCGATGACGTTCTTGCCGGCCGCGACGCCGATGCGCGTGAAATCCTTGCTGAACGCGACCGCTTTGATCGGATCGGCGACGAGGCCGAACGACTTGACGAGCCCGACCTTGGCGACGTCCCACAGCTTGACGGTCTTGTCCGCGCCGGCGGTGACGAGCTGCGTGCCGTTGCCGTTGTATTGCGCGAACGTCGGCCCCGCGGGATGAGCTGTAAATGCGGAGGCGACGGTGACATCGAGCAGCTTCGCCGTTTTGTCGGCGGACGCCGTCACGAGGGTGCGATTGTCGCCGAGATATTGCAACGCCTTGAGCGGGCCGGCGTGATCTTCAAATGTCTGCACGTCCTTGCCGAACGCAAGGTCGTGAATGCGAATGACGTTTTTCGCACCATCTTGAAGTGCAATCGCGACGCGCTGGCCATTTGGGCTGAGCGACAGACTCTGCACAGCGGCGGGTAGCGCGAGCGGCGTGAATTTGCCGTCGGCGATGGTCCAAATCTTGACGTTCTTGTCGGCGCTCGCGGTAGCGATTTTCGTGGCGTCGCCGTTCAGACTCAAGTGCGTGATCGGGCTATCGCTGGCCAACGATTTGACTTCCTTGCCGTCCGCGGCGTTCCATATCTTGATCGCCTTGTCGTCGCCGGCGCTGACGATTTGGTCCCCCTTCGGCGTGAACAAGGCTTGGCGCACCGGCCCGGCGTGCATGCGGCCCCACACGAGCGACGACGTCCAGAGCCGGGCGAGCTTGTCCGCGCCGGTGACGACTTTCTTCGCATCGACGAACGCGACGCCCTGCACCGGCCCGTCGTGCGGCAACGTTTCCAGCAATGGTCCGCTTACGTCGAAAATGTGGGCCATCTTGTCGGGGCCGCCAATCACGACGCGCGTCCCATCGGGCGACAGCGAGATTTCCTTCGCGTCCGCGGTCAGCTTCAGCGTGGCGACTTCCTTGCCGTCTGCGGCGTTCCAAACTTTGACGGACTTGTCCGCGAGCGCAGCGATGCGCGTGCCGTCTTTCGACAGCGCCATTGCGATAATTGGTGCAGTGTGTTCGAATTTCAACTTCACTACGCCATCGGGCAACGCAGCAGCCACAATGGTCTTGTCGACACTCGCCACGAAGAGCGTCTCCGCCTTCGGCGCCAACGCCAAGCCGACGATCGCGCCTTTCTGTTGATTCGGCAAACTCTTGATTTCCTTGCCGTCGGCGACCTTGATCTTCTTGATGACGCCGTCCGCCAGGCCAACGAACACGCTTTGTGCGTCATTCGCAAACACAACGACGCGCGGCTCCGCCGGCATCGGCAGCTTGTGCAGCAGCATCGCATTGGCGGCGTTCCAGAGTGTCAACGTCTTGTCGGCGCTCGTGGCCGCGACGGTCGCATTGTTATTGCTGATCGCGAGGCTCGTGATCGGCTGCGTCAGGCCCGTGAAATTGCGTTCATTCGCTCCCGTGGCCAGCACCCACATGCGAACGGTCTTGTCGTTTCCTGCCGTCAATACCTTGGTCCCATCGTTCGTGACGATCAACTTGGTCACCGGATCCGGCAACGCGATCGGCTTCGGCGCAACCAGCGGCAACGTCCACAACTTGACCGCGCCGTCCTCACCGGCCGACAGCATCTGCGTGCCCGCCGCGTTGATGCCGAGCGCCGTGAGCGGAGCCGCGTGCGCAACGAGAACGTCGGACTCCTTGGAGGTCGCCTGATTCCACACGCGAATCGTGTTGTCTGCGCCGCCGGACGCAAGCACGGCGAGATTCGGACTGACGGCGACCGCGGTGACCGGCCCTGTGTGTCCCACGAATTGCTTCTCCATCGCCTGCTTGGTCGTGTCCCATTGGCGAACGATCTTGTCGGCCGAGCCGGTGAACAGCTTCTTGGCGTCGGGACTCGCCATCGCGGCGAGCACGGCGTCGGGATGCGTGAGCGTCTTCGGCGAGTTTTGTGGGATGTTCCAGAACTTGACGAGGCCGTCGCCGCCAGTTGACATCAACGTGGTCGGCGTCTGGATTTGCATGCTCGTGACCGCGCCGGCATGGGCGAGCCATTGTGCCGGCGTTTTCGGGTCGGCGTTGTTCCATAAGAAGATGCGGCTGTCCGCCGTACCCGCCGCGATGAACGTGTTTTGCGGATGCGTCGCCACGCTGGCGATGTTCGCTTGCGGCCCGGTGAGGACGCGCGCTTCCTTGGCGGCGGCGATCGTGAACTGGCGGACGGTGCGATCGTCGCTGGCGGTGTAATAACTCGCGCCATCGGCCGACATGGCGAGGGCGCGAATGGGCGCGCCGTGCCCTGGCATTGTCTTGGGCAAAGTGGGGGGCGGAAGTTGCCAGAAACGCAACACCCCGTCGTCGCCGACGGTGTACACGGCGGTGTTGTTGGGATTGATGACGACATTGTTGACGCCGCTCACATGCGCGCCGATGGTTGCGAGAAGTTTCCCGTCGGCGACGTTCCAGTAACGCAAGGTTCGATCAACGCCGACGGACGCGAGCGTTAGATTGTTGCCGCTGAAGGAAAGGGCCGTGATGGCGCCTTGATGGCCCGCCTCGAACTTGACGAGTTCCTTGAACTCCGCCGGCGTCACGAGTTTGAGCGAGCCGTCCTTGCCGCCGAGCGCGAGTTTCAGGCCGTCGCTGCTGAGGGCGACCGCGCTGACGGCGTCGCTCGCCTTGAAGCTTCTTATCGGCGCGTTGACCGGCACATCCCAGGTCTTGAGCGTGTTGTCGGTGCTGCCGGACGCGATCGTCGAGCCGTCCTGGCTGAACGCGACGGCGATCACCTGCTTCGTGTGCCCCGCCGTGCCGCCGTAGGTTTTGATTTCCTTGCCGGTCGCGGCGTCCCAGAGCTTGAGCGTGTTGTCGAAGCTGGCGGTGGCGATGAACTTGCCGTCCGGACTGTACGCAGCGGCATAAACGGCGTCGGTGTGGCCCTTGAGTTTCGCGATGATCTCGGGGTCCGATTTTTCCTGAGCGACGAGCGGCAATGAGGCGAGCAAGGCGACGAATCCGAAAGCCAAGAAAAATCGGCGCGGCATGGCGGCAACTCCTGGAGGAGGGGCAATCAAGGGGGGGACTGTCAGTTTCGCACCAGATGGGGCTGGCGTCAACGGGCGAGCGGAAATGGCAAAAAAATTGATGGCAAAAAAATGGAGAAGACGGTGTCGATGACTCTCTTCTTGCATTTGATTTTTTTGCCAACCATTTTTTTGCCATGAGAATTGCCTTACGTTTGCAAGGAGTGGGCATGTGCGTGGATTCGCCGCCATGCCAGCGCGAAGTCGTCCATGGCGGCCGACTCCAGCAGGATCGGATGGTGCAGTCCGATGCAGCCGCAATGTGCGCGCTCGGCTTCCGTAAGCGGCGACCCCTGGCGAAATCGCTTCGGCGAACGCATGAAGTGGGCGGCCGCGAAGCCTTCGTCCACGGCGAAACCCTCCGCGCGCAACGCCTTGATGACCGTTTCCCGCGAGACGCCGAATGCCGCGGCGTCGAGCTGAATGCCCATCTTGAAATACGCGGGCCGTTGATGGTCCTCGACGTTTTGGAATGGCCGAACGCCCGGGATGTCGGCCATCAACGTCCAGAATTTTTGCACGTTTACCGCGCGCACTTGATTGCGTTCGTTGAGCTTCGCGAGCTGCGGCACGAGCAAAGCGGCCTGCAGTTCGGACATCGGACAAACTACGTTGCCCGCGCGCATCAGGTGATTGCGCGCCCGTTGCGCGACGTCGGCGCGATTCGTCAACAGCGCGCCGCCGCGGCCGGCCGAAAGAATCTTGGAGCCGCCGAAGCTCAGGACGCCGACGTCGCCCCAGATGCCGGCGTTGCGGCCCGTCACGATCGCACCCGTTGCTTGAGCGGCATCTTCCAGGACAACCAGGCCGTGCTGGTGCGCAAGCTCGTCCAACGCGCGCATGTTCACATGCCCGCCGTGCAAATGGGACGCCAGCACCGCCTTGGTCTTCGGCCCAATCGCGTCACGAACCGCTTCAAGCGACAAATTCCAGTTGTGCGCATCGACATCCACCAGCACCGGCGTGGC
>DAIOGM010000188.1:3109-5853 GCA_036745215.1 Gemmataceae bacterium | reverse complement strand
AAATTGCCCGGATAATCGTAATCCGCCAAAATAACTTCGTCGTCCGGTCCAATCTGCAGGGCTCGCAAACCCAGCTCCACGGCGTAATTGCCGCTGCCGCAAAGTAAGACGTGATTGCAAACAACATGAAAATCGCGCAGTGCTGACTCGAGGCGTTCAGTCTGGCCAGCTTGATACTTGCCCCACCAACCGTCGCGATACGCCTGCCGCAGCACTTCCTCGATCTCCGGATCGGGCATCGGCCACGCCGGCGGACCGGCGGGGCGAAACGGGGTCCCGCCCAGGATCGCAGGCAACTCAGGCGTGCGCGCGGCGGCGTTCATTCGTCCTTCCATAAGGCGCGATCCGCAGATTTTCGCATCCGCAGTGGATGCTGATTCGTCTTTTGGATAGATCTTTCGTGTACAATCGGCTCGTTCTGTTATGGTATCATCGAGCGATGTTCTTTTCTCCTCGGGAGGGTTCGTCGATGCGTTATCACCTCATCGCAACGGCCGCCGCGCTGCTGATTTCCACCGGCAGCACTCACGCGGCATGTTGCTACTTCTCCGCCAAGAATACCGACATTCTCCAGCCGGCGCAAAAGGTATTCATCACCTGGGACCCCGCTGAGAAGGTCGAAACCTTCACGGTGCAGCCCAAATTCGAAGGCAACGCCCTCGATTTCGGCATGGTCATTCCGACGCCGACGCAGCCCAAGCTCAACGAGATGCCGCGCGATTTCTTCAAGAATCTCGCGGTCTACACGATCATGAAGCGCCGCGAGTTTGCGCAATCGAAATTGCTCTTCCTTGATCGCGGCAATTTCCCCGGCAATCGCTTGCGGTTGTTGGCCAATCTCGACGCGAATCAAGAAAAGGCGGCAAAAGGAGATCGCGCCGATCGGCCCAAGGTCATCATCCTCGAAGCCGGCCTCGTCGGCTCGCTTGATTACAAGATCATCAGCGCCGAACGCGCGGACGACCTCTACCAGTGGCTGAAGGAAAACAAGTACACCTACTCCGGCGATGAAGCGACGCTCAATCATTACGTGCAAAAGAAATGGCTCTTCACCGTCATGAAGATTGACACCATGCAAATGAAGCGCAACAAGGACGGCAGCTTCGACGGCGAAGTGACGCCGACGCGTTTCACGTTTACGTCCGACAAGCTCGTCTATCCGCTCAAGATCACGCAAATCTCCGTGCGTGAAAAGACGGAAGCGTTGTTTTATGTGCAAGCGCCATACAAGGTCGATCTGCCGGGCGACATGACCTACCAATATACATGGGTGCCGATGCTGCAGGGCGCCATCGGCTGCGCCGGCGGCCTTCCCGGCGGCGGCCAGGTTTGGCTCGACAACTTCAAGGGCCAGATTCCACCGCTGTTGAATCGCGCCGCTCAACTCGAGTTCCGCTTCGTCGCCGGCCAGCGTCCGCAGCCCAACAAGAAGGGGCACATCCCGACGACGATGGAATGGGCCCGTAAACTCTCCAAGAGCGACATCGAAATCCTCAACGGCAAGAACGTCTATGGCGAAACCGTTCCCGACATTGACGAAGGATTCACCGAAGCCGACATGAAGGACGCGCAAAGAGCCGAGGCGATTCGCAAGGTCATTCAAGCGCGTCTGAACAAGGCGCAGCGCGAACGGCCGATCGGCTACCTGGTGCGGCACGCGCCGTCCGACGACGTCAAGGATTTACAGAAGCTCGCGGGACATCTGATGGAAGGATTGTTCATCACGAAGTTCCGCAAGATTTTCGCCCGCGATGAGATGAACGACGATCTGTTGATCGTGCCCGCTCGCTATAACGACAAAGAGGATGTGTCGGAATACGAAGAGATTCTGCCGTCCTCGCCCCCGTGAGAATAGTGGTGCGTGGAGAGTGGTGAGTGGTGAGTAAAATCCAAGCCCCGGGATGAGCGCAGCGATTCCCGGGGGTTCTTACTTGAAGGAGCCTTTCATGCAACGCCAATGGTTCGCCGCCCTGACGCTCGCGGCCCTCGTGCCGGCGACCTCGCAGGCCGCGTGCTGTTACTTCTCCGCGAAGAACAGCGACATCTTGCAGCCGGCCCAGAAAGTGTTCATCACCTGGGACCCCGCTGAAAAAGTCGAGACGTTCACCGTGCAACCGAAGTTCGAAGGCAACGCCCTCGATTTCGGCATGGTCATTCCGACGCCGGCGCAGCCCAAGCTCAACGAGATGCCGCGCGACTTCTTCAAGAATTTCGCGGTCTACACGATCATGAAAAAGCGCGAGTTCGCACAGTCGAAGCTGATCTTTCTGGGCCGCGATCGCTTCCTGGGGCGCGAGATGCTGCAACGCGGCGCCGCCGCCAATGGCCGGCTCGGCGAAAAGAAACCGGGCGAGCCGGATCGGCCCAAGGTCATAATCCTCGAAGCGGGCCTCGTCGGCTCGCTCGATTACAAGATCATCAGCGCCGAACGCGCCGACGATCTTTACCAGTGGCTCAAGGAAAACAAGTACACGTACTCCGGCGATGAAGCGACGCTCAACCATTACGTGCAGAAGAAATGGCTCTTCACCGTCATGAAGATCGACACCATGCAAATGAAGCGCAACAAGGACGGCACCTTCGACGGCGAAGTGACGCCGACACGCTTCACGTTTACGTCCGACAAGCTCGTGTATCCGCTCAAGATCACGCAGATTTCGGTCCGTGAAAAGACGGAAGCGTTGTTCTACGTGCAAGCTCCGTACAAGGTCGATCTGCCGGGCGACATGACGTATCAGTACACG
>DAIOGM010000188.1:0-3099 GCA_036745215.1 Gemmataceae bacterium | reverse complement strand
GTGCCGATGTTGCAAGGCGCCATCGGTTGCGCCGGCGGTCTTCCCGGCGGCGGGCAGGTTTGGCTCGATAACTTCAAGGGCCAGATTCCGCCGCTCTTGAATCGCGCCGCCCAGCTCGAGTTCCGCTTTGTCGCGGGACAGCGTCCGCAGGCGAACAAGAAGGGGCACATCCCGACGACGATGGAATGGGCTCGCAAGCTCTCCAAGAGCGACATCGATATCCTCAATGGCAAGAACGTTTACGGCGAAACGGTTCCCGATGTGGACGAAGGTTTCACTGCCGCCGACATGAACGATCCGCAACGGGCCGAAGCGATTCGCAAGGTGATTCAAGCGCGTCTGAACAAGGCGCAGCGCGAACGGCCGATCGGTTTCCTGGTGCGGCACGCGCCGGCCGACGATGTCAAGGATTTGCAGAAGCTCGCGGGCCATTTGATGGAGGGATTGTTCATCACGAAGTTCCGCAAGATTTTCGCTCGCGATGAGATGAATGACGATCTCCTCATTGTCCCGGCTCGATACAATGACAAGGAAGACGTTTCCGAGTACGAAGAAATCCTGCCGTCCTCGCCTCCGTGAAAATAGTGGAGAGTGGCGAGTGGTGAGTGAAATACAAGCCCCAGGATGAGCGCAGCGATTCCTGGGGTTTTTCGTTTGAGGTCCGTCCATGAAAAAGCTGATGGTGATCGGGCTCATCGTCGTTGCGGCCATCGTCGTCTACTTCGTCGTCGTCGCCTCGATCGACGATCTCGACGGCCTCGCGGGGGAATGGGTCGCGGTCAGTCTGGTGATCAAGGGCGAAAAGATGGATCCGAAAGAACTGAAGGGCGTGAAAGTGCAGTTCACCAAGGACAAGGTGACCTGGTTCATGCCCACCAAAGAAGGGGATATCGAGCCGCTTACGGGGCCGTTTCGCCACGACGCGAGCGCCAAGCCCAAGAGGATGGCCCTCGCGCAGCCGATCTTCGATGGGCTTCTCGCCCAATCGATTTACGAGATCAAAGGGGACACGCTTCGCATCTGCATGGGCGCGGAGCCGCCGGATGACTTTTCGAATCGCGAACTGATGATGTGGACGTTCAAGCGGCAGTAAGGCACATTTCTCACGTGTGCACCGCGTCGAACATGACGAGCGCGCTCGGCGCAAAGACGATGACGGGCAACCAGGCCGCCAGGGCGGGCGAGACGTATTCGTCCTTGCCGAGCCATTGGCATGCAAAGATCGACGCGAAAAAGACCGCGCACAGGATCAAGCACAAGCCGGTGCTGATGAAGACATTTCGATTCTGATCGCGCAAGATCACCGACAAACCCAGGACGATGAGGATGACGCCCACGATGGGCCGCGTCATGCGCATGTGAAACGCGATCGCGAGATTGGCGTGCTGCGTGTTGCCGGGCCGATCGAGTTCGCGCAGGAGCTTCCAGGTCGGCAAGTACAT
The DNA here is from genome assembly GCA_036745215.1 of Gemmataceae bacterium. Lineage (GTDB taxonomy): Bacteria > Planctomycetota > Planctomycetia > Gemmatales > Gemmataceae > SIAQ01. The sequence continues at coordinate 1,657 of DAIOGM010000188.1, read as the reverse complement.
GAACCAGTTCTTGACGCGCACGACCGTGTCGAGATCGCCGTCCCTGGTTTTGAGGAAGTAACTGCCGGCCCCAAGCGATTTGAGGATTTCGCCCTCGTCATCGGGATCGAACTGCCCTTCGACGCGAGCCTGTTTCAAGAGCCAGCCGCCGGAGCGTTTGTCGCCCTGCGTCTCGGGAATGTAAAACGCTTCCTTGGCTTGAATCGTCGTGAAGCCGTGCCGGCCGTCGCGCGGCGGAATGACAGCGTTGAAGTCCAGTATCATGCTTTTCGCCTTGATCGCGGCCCTGCCGGAGATGAGCGTGCCTTCCATGTCGAAGCAGCCCTTGACGTCCGTCGTCTCCTGAGCGCCGTCGGGATTCTTGCGGTTCTCGAGCATGAAGGCGTCGATGAAGGGCAGGCCGAGTTCCTGATTGACGGCCGCGAGAATCATCATGGCGCCCGCGCAGATCAGGACCGGCTGCACCGCCCGCCGCGTCGAGACACCGGCGGACAACAGCGGCACCAGCTCATTGTTGCGCTGCATCCACGCGACCGTGAACATGCCCGCAAGCAAGATCACCGATTCGCAGAGCTTGTCGAAAATCTGGAACGATTTGTAGCCGTAATAGGTGCCGATAAATTGCGCGACCGACGCGAAATCGTTCTTGCTGGACGTGAAATCATCCAGGTTCATGAACAGATCGACGACGACGAACAGCCCCATGAGGCTAATCAGGCAAAACACGTATGCCTTGAAGTAGCTGTAGATCAGTTGGCGATCGAGCGTCGTGAACATTCCAGCGTCCTTGGAGTAGTGGAGAGTGGAGAGTGGTGAGTGGTGAGTGGTAATGGAATCTTTCACTCACCACTCACCACTCTCCACTCTCCACTCACCCTACGCGGTTGATAATCCATCACATATTGCACGATGTAGTCATTCGACGTGTTGGCCGTGAAGTGGCCGAAGCCATGTGCGCGCAGTTCGCGCATCGCCTCCGATCGGCCCCAGCCGTCGTATTCCATGCGATAGACCGCTGCCATCACGCCGGTGCGATGCAGCCCTGCCTTGCAATGGATGAGCACCGGGTAGTTTTCTTCGTTGTCCATCACCTCGAGGAACTGATCGATGGCTTTCAGGCGTTCCTTGCCGACTTGCGTCGGCGGCAGAACTTCGACGAAGATGAACTTGTAGCTGACGCCCATCTCGCGGCAGAGTTCGCTTTCCTTGATCGTCGTCGGATTGAATCGACTGCGTGGCAAGTCCGGATTGGGGTCTTCATCCCAGAAGCTGATCACCGTTTTGATGCCATACTTGCGGATGGCGTCGCGAAATCCGTCGGCGGTCAGACAGCCGCTGCGATAGACGCGGCCTTGCGTGATCGGCCGCAAGCGCTTGGCGTGCTCGAGCGTGTACCTGTAATAAAGATAGGGAGCGAAGATCATGAACCCGGCAAGCGAAGCGCCGAGAATCCACTTGGTCAAGTCGGCAATGCGCACGATGCCACCTCGCGAGAAACGTCCATGGTATCTAATCGGCGCAAATGATGGCGACTCCTTCGCATTTTCGCAAGGTCGAATGCCGATTCGGCGGAAAACAAGTAATCTCGGCAGGTTGGGAGAATTAACCACAGATGAACACGGATAAACATAGCGCGGCACAGCCGCAACCGAAAGGG
>DAIOGM010000187.1:0-13296 GCA_036745215.1 Gemmataceae bacterium | reverse complement strand
GTCTGTGCGACATGCATGGCAACATCTGGGAATACTGCGAAGATGCCCATGACATGAACTTTTACAAGAACAGCCCGCGGCAGGACCCATTCAACAAGAACGGCACGACCTGCATCTTGCGCGGCGGCGGCTTCGGCGTCAATCAATCGCTTTGCCGCAGCGCCTTGCGCGGCTCCAATGGGCGCGATACGCGTTTCGATTACAATGGGTTTCGTGTGGTGTTGCGACTGGTGAAGTAATCGTGTTAAGCGAAATCGCCGATTTGCTTCACACTCAAAAGCACGACGCCTTGCACCGCTTCGTAGACAGCAAAGCGAAATACAAACGGCCCTAAGATTGCATGGCACATTACCGCGTCAACGGTTTTCGCTCGATATTCCGGATCGCCCTATTCGAGAGGATTGGTGCGCAACTTGTTGACCGCTACGGTCAATATGCGAGTAAAATCAGGACCATGCCCATGTTTCTCTGCGTCGGAATGTGAATCGCGAATATTCTGTCTTGCGACCTCACTGAAATCGAGCTGGTACGGCTTCAGGGAACCGTTGCTCATTCCGATAGCTCCTTGCTTTCAAGCTCGGCAATGAGTTCATCGATCGTTTGGTCGCGCACGACCGTTGCGAATACTTCCTCCATCGTTCCGATTGGCTCCAGCGCCCACTCCGCCATGATTTTTTCCAGGCGTGCCTTCTCCAATTCCGCGCGCAAGCGATCGTAATCCGCGAGCACCTTTTCGCACACCTTTTGCCATTTTTCGCATTCCGCCTTTGGATCCTGGTTACCAGGCGGAACGCCGAATTGACTTTGATAAACACTGATCGGCGTTGAGTTGATCGGAATGGACATGTTTCGCTCCTGTCGGAGATTCTGACAATTAGACCATTATATCACTGATCCGACTCCAGCACCGCCAGGAACGCCTCCTGTGGAAACTTGACTTGGCCCACCTGCTTCATCCGCTTTTTGCCCGCCGCTTGCGTCGCCCAGAGTTTTCGTTCGCGCGTGACGCCACCGCCAGGACATCTTGCGAAGTACGTAAGCGAAAGCGATCCAAAATCAAGTCGATGAAGGGAATTTCCAGCTCGCTGCCGTCGCTGAGCAATACTCGGTGAACAAACGAAGGGGGCGCGGTGGCGGTGTGGCCGTCCTCGTTCACTGCAACCTCATCGTACAGCCAATGAAGCTGGTCCTTTGAGAACGGCCAGTCCTTTTTCGGTTTGAATTCCTTGGGCGAATCGCACAAAAAGTAATTCAAGACGATGGTCTCGCCGCCTAGCTGCAAACCGATGGTCAACAGGCGACGGGAATCGACACCATTTTGGCCAACGGATCGGTGCATTTGCCGGCCAAGCAGAAGTGCGTCGTGAAGACAAGTTTTCTCAGCCAACATGCGAACCCTTGTCGGCATCATGTCGCGGTGTTCTTTCAAGTACCGTCGATATTCTAATATGGCACGTTCCCACGCCGTGTGGGCGGTGTCTGCTTCCTGACCATCGTTTTCGTTGAAGCGTACGTAGGATTCCGCCGAGAAGTATTTCATGACGCCCTCACTTTGCTTTTCGATTCGGCGTTTCGTAGAAGGTGTGTCCATCCGGCGGCCGCGGGTCCGGTTGGTAATGGGGCAATGCATGCGCGCCCGCATTTGGGTGCGGCGGGCAACGTTTCCAGCGGCCATTGGCATTGCCTTCGATTGCTTTTGCCAAATCGCGGTTCGCTGCCAGGTCCGGGCCGCACACGACAACGTCTTTTCCAATCCGTCTTAGAGCTACGGCCTGTGCCTGCGTGATTTTGTTTCCCTTCTTGACGGCGCCGTCTCTACCAAGACTTGCTTCGTAAATCCGCGGCGAGTTTGCGGATTCGGTCGGCTTTTGCTTTTTTGCCATCGGCCACGGACCTCGATCATTGTATCACCCAGGTCTCACTGATCCGACTCCAACACCGCCAGGAACGCCTCCTGCGGAATCTCGACCTGCCCCACCTGCTTCATCCGCTTTTTGCCCGCCGCTTGCTTCGCCCACAGCTTTCGCTTGCGCGTGATGTCGCCACCGTAGCACTTCGCCGTCACGTTTTTCTTCATCGCGCTGATCGTCTCGCGCGCGATGATCCGGCTGCCGATCGCAGCTTGAATCGCGATCTCGAACATGTGCCGATCGATCTCCGCGCGCAGCTTCTTCACCAGCTTGCGGCCACGCGTGTCGGCGAACGCACGATGCACAATGATCGACAGCGCATCGACACGATTGTTGTGCACCAGGATATCGAGCCGCACCAGGTCGGCCGCGCGGAAGCCGAGCACGTCGTAGTCCATGGTGCCGTAGCCGTGCGTGACCGATTTGAGCCGATCGTACAGATCGTAGATGACTTCCGCGAGCGGCATCTCGTAGACGATGATCGCCCGCGTCGGACTCAGGTACTCCGTGCGAATGAAGATGCCGCGGCGATCGGTGCACATCTTCATGATGTCGCCGATATTTTCGGACGGCACCAGAAAGCTCGCCTTCACGATCGGCTCGCGGAACTCCTCAATCTGGCCCCCTTCCGGCACCTTCTGCGGATTGTCGATCGAAATGATCTCGCCGTTGCGCTTCAAGATTTCGTACGTCACGTTCGGCGCCGTCGTGACCAGGTCCAGCCCACTGTCGCGCTCGACGCGTTGCTGGATGATCTCGCGATGAAGCATGCCCAGGAAGCCACAGCGAAAGCCGAAGCCGAGGCCTTCACTATTTTCCGGTTGATAGGTAAAACTACTGTCATTGAGCTTGAGCTTGCCGAGCGCCTCGCGCAGATCCTCGAACTCGTGATTGTTGACCGGATACAGCCCCGAATACACCATCGGCTTCGGCTCTTTGTAGCCCGGCAACCCCTCGGCCGCGGGGCGATTCGTTTCGGTCACCGTATCGCCGACGTTCACGTCCGAGAGCGACTTGATCTGCGCCACCAGGTAGCCGACCTGGCCGGCCGCCAGCTCTTCGCACGCCACCATCCCGGGGCGGAACTGGCCGATGTCGAGCACCTCGTACTCGGTGCCCTTGCTCATCAGCTTGATCTTCATGCCCTTGGTGATGCGGCCCTCCTTGACACGAACGTAAACGACGACGCCGCGATACACGTCGAAATGGCTGTTGTAAACGAGCGCCCCCAGCGGATCGTCTGCATTCCCGGCTGGGGGCGGGACACGTTCGATGATCGCCACGAGCGCCTCGTCGATGCCGATGCCCGCCTTGCCCGATACGCGCAGCACCTCGAACGGATCGATGCCGAGCGCCGTCTCCATCTCAGCTAAAATGGCGTCGATGCGCGTCATCTGCAAATCGACCTTGTTGAGCGCCGGCACGATCTTCAAATCATGCTCCATCGCCAGATACGCGTTGGCGACCGTCTGCGCCTGCACTCCCTGAAACGCATCGACCAGCAGAATCACCCCCTCGCACGCCGCCAGACTGCGCGACACCTCGTACGAGAAGTCGACATGGCCCGGCGTGTCGATCAGGTTCAGCTCGTATTTGACCCCCTTGTGCTCGTAATAGATGGTGACCGGATGCATGCGAATGGTGATGCCGCGTTCGCGTTCGAGGTCCATGGAGTCGAGGAGCTGATTTTGGAAATCGCGCTTGCTGATCGTGCCGGTCTTCAAGAGAAACTGATCCGCGAGGGTGCTCTTGCCGTGATCGATATGGGCGATGATCGAGAAGTTGCGAATCTGGCTCGTTGGCGTGCTCATCCTTGCTTTATACCGGCGACGGGCGGCGATGGATACCCCCGCGATTCGGGGACTACGATTCCAATCGTGGCCGCCCCGCGTCAACCGCGTTCGCCACGATTGGAATCGTAGTCCACGAAGCCGTTGCGTGCCTCGTTTCCAGACGTTACGATGTTGCAGAGTTTCGCCGCCCATCCCCACGAGGCCAACCCATGAAACCGATCTTTGGTTACGCCAAGTTGAACATCCGCATCATGCCGCTGGACCGCGGCGACATGTTCGAGGATCCGCTCGCCGAAGCCCTCGAAGAAAACGGCTTCGGCGAAGTCACCGGCGCCGGCACGATGACGAGCGCGGAAGGCGAGATCGAATACTGCGGCATCGACATCGACAACCTCGACATCGACAAAGGCGTCCCGTTCATCTGCAAATTCCTGACGAAGTGCGGCGCCCCGAAAGGCTCCGAACTTCAATACAAGCACAAAGGCAAAGACACGAAGACCCCGTTCGGCGACGCCGAAGGCCTGGCTCTTTATTTGAACGGCACCGACCTGCCCAAGAAGGTCTACAAGGAATGCGACATCAACGACCTGGTGGACGAACTCACTCGCCTCCTCGGCGACCACGGCTCCATGCTCGGCCACTGGCAAGGCCCGACGGAGACGGCGTTGTATCTGTACGGCAAGTCCTTTGCTGAAATGCAGAAGTGCATCGCGGGGCACGTTGCGACGTATCCGTTGTGTCAGAAGTCGCGGGTGGTGCAGATTGCGTGAGGATGCGGACGTAATCGCGGAACTTCCTTGGCGCACGACGACACGACAGCCATAATGTGGCGAACTTTCTTTGCCAAGGGATTCGCCTGCAATGAACGATCTTTTCACTTTCCTCAAAGAACTCATTCGCGACCAACCGGAAGTCATCGCCGCGTTTGTAATGGGCCTCATCGTAGCCGTTTTGTTTCTCTCCTATCCGATTTACCGACTTGCTGCTTGGTTTAATGGCAAGAAAAAGGAATTGGTTGAAGCGGAACTGAAAAAGGTGAATGATGACCTCAAGGAAGAACAGCAAGATCTCGCAGAGACGAAAAGGAAGGCAAAGGAACGCAAGACCAAGCTCGAAGAAAAGCAAATCGAAATCGGCGAACTCAACGCGAAGGCGGAAACGGCCAAACAGAATGAAGCCAAGACCAATCAGGCCCTGCAGGCCGTCAAACAAAAACACCTCAAAGTTCAAAAAGACTACGACGACCTGGTGCCGAAGTACAACAAACTCGGTCGCGTGGCGACGTACTGGAAGAAACAATCCGCCGCGCTCGACGACCAGGCCAAGCTCATCGAGAAGATGCAAGGGCAACTTTGGGCCGTGCCAGTGGACAAGGACAAGATCGCCCCGTTTCGTCCGCTCAAGAAAAACGGGCCCGTCATCATTGCCGTCACCAATCTCAAAGGCGGCGTCGGCAAGACGACCCTGACCGCCAACGTCGCCATCACGTACTGCTCGCAGAAGGCCAAACGCGTCCTCGTGATTGATCTCGATTTCCAGGCATCGCTGACGAACCTTTGCCTGAGCGTCGAATCGGTCAGCGAACTGAGCGTCGGCCATGGCCGGCTGATCGACAACGTGTTCAAGGATTTCTCGCCCGACGCCGCGAGCCTGGCGTTCTCGAACGTCAGCCAAACGCGCGAGCCGAAGCTGCACCTCCTGGCGGCCAGCGAGAATTTGGCTTCCATCGAGGAACGTTCCAAGGCCCGCTGGCTCATGAACCCCGGCAGCGCGGACTTGCGTTCGGTGCTCCGCTCCGCCTTGCACCACGAGACCTTCCAGGACCGCTTCGACGTGATCCTGATCGACTGCCCGCCGCGCTGGACCACGTCGTCGATCAACGCGATCGCGTGCTCGGACTACGTGCTTATCCCTACGCAACTGGATCGCGTCTCTTCGGAAGCAGTGCCGCGGCTGTTGAAATGGCTGCGGGAAATGCAATCGGTGTCGCCGGAGTTGTACGGCCAGATCAAGATTCTCGGCGTGCTGGCCAATCGGGCGTATCCGCGTGAAGGCATGATCGAACAAGAGCGGGAGATCTGGAAGTCGTTGCCGGAGAAATGCGAAAAGGCGTGGGGAAAGCGGGTGCATTTCTTTGGTACAATAGTCAAGGACAAAGCCGAATTTCGGCGGGCCGCCAACCATCGCCAATTCGCCGCCCTTCACGCCGACCTGAAGCCGGTTTTCCTGACCTTGGCCGATGAAATCGAAGGAAGGAGACGCGACGATGAAGGTATCTGAACTGCAACGTTTTCTTGGCAGCCTCGCCCCGTTCGTGAAGGCCGCCGGCGCGTCGGAGAAAGTCGCGACGGAGTTCGACCGCGCCTTGCAATGTTTGGAGCCGTTCAAGGAAAAGACGCTGGTCGAGTTCAACGATTTCCTCCGCCGTGCCGACGAGTTTGATCGCACGGGCAAGCTGACCGCGCCGGCACGCAGCGGCAACGGCAAACCACGGGCAGCGAAGACGCCGGCATTGACCGTGGACGAAGCGGTGCAGATTTACCGGGACTTGCACGCACGCGCCACGGATCCGACGGTGACCTATCCTGAGATCGACGCGAAGTTGAAACCGTTCGACAAGCTCACCGTAGCGCAAATCAAAGAAGTCGCCGCCAAAGTCGATGTCACGGTTTCAGGGAAAACAAAGAAAGTCATGCTGGACGACCTGTTGCGGCGAATCAAGGAGTTGAAGGCGAGCAATGAGCGGACGCAGTTTCGGTTAGGGGAGCCGGCGTAACGGGGCATAACGTGAGCGAAGCGCGTTTATTTATTCTTGCCGTGTCTGCCGTTCTCTAATCTCTGAGTTGCTTTACGACATGATAGACATTGTCGAGTTCTTTTTGTTTGATCATAGAAAACGCAACGCGAACTTGCTCCAAAAGTTGGTCACGGTCAACGTCAAAACCGTCAGTGCCTTGTGGCAGTATTGGGATTCGCGCCAAAGCCACGCGCCCTGCCGGGAGATCAACGTCGGTTGATCGAATCACCGATGATCCGAATTCTTGCGTCATCTTTTCTTCTGCAGCGGTCTTTCCAACGCCCCAAATCCAAGCAATGATCTCTGCCTTCGTTCTCGGAATATCAACACCCGCCTGCATTTTCCAATTTTGCTTCAGGGGCTTGCCAAATTGTTTCGACCACACTCCACATGAAACTACCCATTTCTTGTAGTTGGCGCTTGGCGCCGAGCATTTGGCAACTTCCGCGAAATGAGTTTCGATGATCTTGCCACATTCGGTTAGGAATTCACCGATTTTCTGACAACAATGGTCGCCTACGATTTCAACCATCCGAAGGATTTCCGGATCCGACACTTCTTCGTGCTTTTGGCTTTTCCAGTACAGGCGAAGCATCTCCGGTTGGTACTTGAAATAGAAAGCTACCGATTTGCCAAGGGGCGTCATGAGTTTTTCTCCTGTGAGGCAGACACCGTTTTCAGATACTCCACAAAGTTGTACGGATCGTCGCAGGTTTCGGGATTCGTGAGAGGGAGGCTCCATTTGCAAATGTCCTTCAGGACTCCGCATATGTAAAATCGCAAAAAATGGTAGCCAGGTCTTTCTTGTTGCTGCTTGAGGACCGTCCTAAATATGCATGCCAATTGGAGAAAAGTGAGTGGCGTCCACGTCTCGATAGCCGTTTCAGAAGAGCGGCCATCGGGCGTCAAGAAAACGCGATAAACATCTCTGCCATTCGCGTGTTTTCCCGCCCATTTGTCGTACGTTCGAAGTTGTTGCTCACCCTCATTAGCATCAATCTTGGCTTCGATCAACAATAACCAGCGTTGCTTGTCACTAGCCCGCCGAAAATCTCCCTGCACAATAACGTCAAGGCGCCCATCGTCGATGACATATTCGGAGTGCGTTTTCTCAACGTGAATCGGATCAACTATCGTCTCCCCAGACAAGTGACTTAATAGGGCTCGGAGGAAACCATCGCCGAATCCATGTTCCATTTTTGGATCAAGCAGCCACGCCAAGACTTGCGTATGAGCTGTTTCCAAACGCCCATGTTTCATGATGCCGAACAGACTGATCGAACAACACAACGGATCGTCCGCCGGTAGCTCCGCGAAATAGGTGCCCATTTGTGTTCGCGCCTTTGTTCGCCAAGCCTCGAAGTGCATTGCCAACGTTCTTAAATGTTGATCCTCTGGGACAAGAGCGACTTCATTGAAAACACGCCTTAGGTCGATGCGGAAATCCCGCTGTCGCGCGCCTGTTTCTTCTCGCATCCGATCAAAATGTGTCGAAAGTTTCTGGATGCACAGGTCGGCGGTAGGGGCCACGGGAACGGTTCGACAAATGACCTTCAAATCCTCCAGGAATTGCGGGGAAATTGAAGGTACAACGACAGGTGTAACCTCCGTTGCAGCAAGAATGTTCCCGCCAACATTGGAACCTTCGCCATGACCAATCGTTGGTGATTCTGTTTTTGGACTATTGGCAAGCGTCGATTCTTCGCCAATTTTTTCATTTCGCGTCGTGGGCTGACCCGCATTGGAGTCAGATGGCGATTTCGCCGTCACGCTTACCTGTGCGGTGATTTCTCCAACCGTCAGGATGGGTACTTGAATTCCATTATGGCATTTCGGGCATTTGACTTTTTGGCCGGCGCGGCGTGGCTTGATACTCAACTTGCTGTTGCAGGATTCACATTGAACAAGGAAAACGTTAGTGGGAATGACCGAAGATTGCGCGCATTCCGGGCAGGCAAATGACTTACCTGGCGCGTCGTCTGGCAAACGCCATTTCTTGTTGCAGCCGTTGCACTGAATCAGCATGTTAGTCCAAGTCGAGGTACGGCAAAGCGTTCAAAGAATCTAACGAATGCTACTAGCAAATCAAGCAAATAACTTTGCCAACGTCTGCACTGGTTGTCATTCGCAGTGTTTTCCTTCACCACCCGCGAGCAATTTCTTGGCGGGCCGGATTCTCAGACGCCACGCTGGCATAGGTCCGCTTGCCATCGCGCCCATCAAAGCTATATCGTCGATACGAATCAAACGCCAGCACCGCGACCGAGGCTCCCATGATTTCTCCGCCTATGCAACCAAGCGTCGACGAAAATCCGTTGAACCTCGGGCCGGATTTGCCCATGTCGGTGTTCACGAGTACGGAGCCGTGGCATGCGGAGCGAATCGGGGCGCTCGCTCTGTATTGCAGCGATGGACGTTGGGGTGAAGCGTTCGATGACTTTTGTCACAAGTGTTTGCACATTCCACGCTATGATCGCTGGGCGGTTCCCGGCGGGCCGGCTTGGCTCGCGAAGCCGGCGAACGGCGGGTCCTTCGAAAGGGCGGCTCGCGAGCAGCTCGACTTCCTCATCGGCGTTCATGAAATCGAACGCATCGTGCTGATCACGCACTTTGGCTGTGCGGCCTATACGCACCGACTCGGACAGTCGCCGCTCGATTGCCTGCAGACGCAAATCGAGGACGTGCGCCTCGCGGCCGAAGCGTTGCGCGGTCATAATTCCGCACTCCGCGTCGAAGGGTATGTCGCAATGCGGCGCGGGCGTAGCTTGTCGTTTCACGAACTCGGAGCGTGGGCGCCGGAAAAGTGAGGCGCGTCGCGCGGCTATTCCCGCCGCAGCGCCTCCGCGATCTTGTGCGCAATCGCCAACCGCTCCGCCAACTCATCGGGCGGGATGTCCGTTTCATACCAGTAAACGAGCACGTTGCCGGCCGTCACTTCGAGGACCACGCTGGCTTCGTCCAGGCACAAGTCGGTCAGCTTCGGCGTGAACAGGCTGGTGGCGGCGACGGCCTGGGCGGCGTAAAGACCGTACTTCTTGTTGAACTTGTCGGCCTTCGGAACCTTGATCGCCTGGCCGGGCAGGCCAACCGCGTCGGAGAGTTTGTCGAGCATGCACTTCGGATAAACCACGAGGTCCGGCGTGCCCTCCGCGAAATCCTCGAACACGATCGCGGTTTGATTGAGCACGGACGCGTCGCCGCCCACGCCCCAGGCACAACTGTAATCCATGACGACGAGGGACGCGTCCTCGTAGGCGCCGGTCATGCCATTGCGGCCGGCATCGCTCGACGAATCGCGGAAGAGCTGGAAGCTGCGGACCAGCTTCAGTTCCCGCTTGCCCGGCTTTTCCGCGAAAGTCATGCCCATTTCGTCGGCTTGCTGAGCGAGATCGAGCGAGCGGGCAAAACGGCTGCGGTCGCTCCACATCAGGATCATGCCGCCCAGGCCGATGAGTGGTGAAAACATCCCCGCGATGCCGAATATCGCTTTCGCCGTGTCGTTGGGGATCAGTCCGGCCGCGCCGCAACAGACGATGCAGCTCAACGGGATGAACGCGATGGAGCCGTAGAACACGCCGAGCGTGAGCATCTTTCGGCTGCGCAGGCGGCTGATTTCTTGGTCGTTGTCGGGTGCTTTCTTTTTGGCGGCGGCCATCGAGTTTCTCGTGGTGCGTTCCAAGGGCTTCGCGTGGTTCAGCCCTGGGCAGGTGCTTCTGGTTCGTTACCGATCGGGTCCTTTGTGCTCCCGCCCAAATTCCCCGCCAGCCCCATCGCGGCCGTCACGCACAAGATGCACGCCAGATTGATCAGGATGCTGTAGCCGTGCCAGCGGCCGAACTCCTCGCGGGCTTCACTTTTGGCGGCGACCTTGGCGCTGTCGGTGCGGTCTTGCAGGTACGCCTCCATCGTCTGGTTGCGAGGCTCGCGAAGGGCGTGCACCTTGCGTTCCAGGGGCCAGCCGATCAGGACCAGGGCGACGGCGGCGACCAGCAGGTTCACACGCCAGCGGTGCACCGAGCCTTCCAGCTTCAGGAAGGATAACGCGGTCGCCAGGGCGATGAAGCCGCACGCGCCTTGCAGGGCGAAGTACCAGTTGAACATCGGACTGATCGCGAAGCCGGCGGCGCGGGTGCCTTGCTCTTTCACCGGGTCGAGGTCGCCTTTGCCGGGGTCGTACATCGGCGGTCGCGGGAACCATGATTCACGCTTCTCCATCAGCGCTTGATTCTCGAACGCGCCGAACAGCGAGAACGCGACGACGAACGTGAAGAAGATCGACGCACCGAACCATAATCCCAGGGCGAGCACGTGCAGCGATTTGGTGAACTGGGTCATGAGGAGGCTCTCTTTCAGTTGATTCTCGGTTCCATGGAGCAAACGCCCGATGTTGGCGTGATGCTTGATGATGACGATTGCGCCCGCGCCGAGGGCGAACCAGGTGCGCGAGTTGCGCCAGCTCCAGGCGTTCGGGTCGAGCAGATGGACGGCGCACAGGACGCCGACCGCGGTGATCGAGGCGAGCGACATGAGCCGCGAGGCGCACAGGAGGATCGTCCAGACGGCGAGGGCGGCGAGCGTCGGGATAGGTAATAATACCAATACGGCGCCGAAGCCGGCGGCGACGCCTTTGCCGCCGCGGAAACGCAGGTAGACGGGGAAGATGTGGCCCAGGAACGCAGCCAGGCCGGCGGCGACTTCGACGTGGCCGCCGCGCCAGGGGAAGGCGTCGAAGAAGGGTTTGATTTCCATGGTGATCAGGACGGGGACGGCGCCTTTGAGGAAATCGAGGATGAAGACGAGGACGCCGAGTCTTAGCCCGAGGACGCGGCCGACGTTGGTGGCGCCGATGTTGCCGGAGCCGTGTTCGAAGATGTTGACGCCCTTGGCGCGGGCGGCGAGGTAGCCGAAGGGGATGGCGCCGATGAAGTACGCGGCGGCGATGGTCAGGATGGCGAGGAGGAGGGGCATGGTGCGGTTATTGTATGGCGAGCCATGGGGATTATCCCCATGGTGTGGGGCCGAATGCCACTGTCGGAACGAGCGAGCCATGGGGTTTATCCCCATGGTGTTGGGCCGAATGCCACCGTCGGAACGAGCGAGCCATGGGGTTTATCCCCATGGTGTTGAGGCGAAAATTCCACGGGGATTAACCCCGTGGCTCGCTGTTGATTTCGGGTTCATGCCACAGGGATTAACCCCGTGGCTCGCTAGCATGCTCTTGCTTGCATGTCGATGATTTCGGCGAGCTTGTTTTCTTGATCGGCGACGTAGCGGGTGGCACTTTCGATTTCGGTTTGACCGTGTTTGTAACGATCGCTTCCTTTGGCGGTCCACCAGACGCGGGGAGAGCCGTGATGCTCGCACAATGCGGCTTGCGAGCCGCCCTTCAGAAATCGGCGAACAGCGGGGCCGTCGTCGGGGCAGTCCATGACCACGACGTGAATGTGGTCCCTCATGATGGCGGCGCGTACGATTCGCCAGTTATTGCGCTTGGCGATTTCAACCAACGCTTCGGCAGCGACGAGAGCTTCGGCAGGCGTCAGATAGACGGTCGGCCATTTCTGAAGTTGGCGAGCGCGGTCGCGCGTTGCGACGCTGTCGGCGGTGACCGGCATGCCAGGCGTGTTTTGTTTTCGTTCGTAACCCTTGCCGGGAATCAGTGTGTTGGAGACGTAGCCGCGTTCGTCGCCGGGGAGGCGGGAGCCGTATGTTGTCCAGGTGATATGCAACGCCAAGGCTTCGTCAATGATGTGCATGATGAATCCTCAATACGCGAAGCGAGCCATGGGGTTTATCCCCATGGTGTTGGACAACATGCCACGGGGATTAACCCCGTGGCTCGCTGTTGATTTCGGGTTCATGCCACGGGGATTAACCCCGTGGCTCGCTATTCATACCACCTGATTGCGAGCGCATCCATCTAAAAATGCCAGCACATTCTCAACCGCGCCGCGATTCAGAATCTCGAAGCCTTCCGGATTTTGATCGGCGACGTGCGGCGTCAGCACCACCTGCTCGCATGACAGAAGTGGATGATCGGCCGGGATCGGCTCGATGTCGTACACGTCGATGCCGGCGCCGCCGAGGTGGCCGGTGTTCAACGCGTTGACGAGGGCAGGGGTGTCCACGATGGCGCCGCGGGCGGTGTTGACGAGGATCGAGCCGGGCTTCATCAGGGCGAGTTGGGGAACGCCGATGAGGCCGCGGGTTTGATCGGTGAGCTTGACGTGGATGCTGACGACGTCGGACGTGCGCAGGAGGTCGTCGAGGGGGACGAAGGGGATGCCGAGCTGGCGCGAGCGGTCGGGCGTGGGGTTGAACGTCCACGCTTGCACGTTCATGCCGATCGCCTGGCCGAGGTTCGCCATCGCGGCGCCGATGGGGCCGATGCCGAGGATGCCGAGCGTGCGGCCACGCAGGTAAAGGTTGTCCGGCGTTTTCCAGATGCCTTTGCGGAGCTGGCTCGACTGGAAGACGACGCGCCGTGCCGTCGCGAGCATCAGGGCGAGAGCGTGCTCGGCGACGATCGGGGCGGTCAGGCCGGGGATGTTGCAGACGATGATGCCGAGCTCTTTTGCGGTCTTCGTGTCGATCGAGTCGGTGCCGATGCCGACGACGGTGATCATTTTCAAATCGGGCAACTGACGCAACAGGTGGCCGGGCCATTTGACGGCGCTGCGGGAGTTGATCAGGCACGTCGCGCCGGCGGCGCGGCGCAGTTTCTCGGCGTCGTCGGCGGGGCGGTCGAGGTGGAGGATGACTTCGCCGCGGGCACGCAGACGGGCGAGGTGTTCGG
>DAIOGM010000186.1:0-13343 GCA_036745215.1 Gemmataceae bacterium | reverse complement strand
TCGGCGACTTGAGCCAATCGAGCGTTTTGAGTTCATGAAACGCCTTCCACATGCCGATGAGCCCGGTGCCGCCGCCCGTTGGATAAAGAATCACGTCGGGCAGCTTCCAGCCGCATTGCTCGGCGAGTTCCAGGCCCATCGTCTTCTTGCCTTCGAGGCGATACGGCTCTTTCAACGTGGACATGTCGAACCAGCCGAGCTTGTCGATGCCTTCGCGAACGATCTTGCCGCAATCGTTGATCAGACCATTGACGAGAAAGACGCGGGCGCCGCACAGGTAGGCTTCGATCTGGTTGATGACGGGCGTGTCCTCCGGCATGAAGACAAAGATCTCCATGCCGGCCCGCGCGCCGTATGCCGCGAGTGCGCCGCCCGCGTTGCCCGCGGTCGGCACGGCGAGCCGCTTGATGCCAAGATATTTCGCCATGCTGACGGCAGCAGCCATGCCTCGGCTCTTGAAGCTCCCAGTCGGCAGCTGCGATTCGTCCTTGATGAAAAGCCGCGACAGTCCCAGTTCCTTGCCAAGGCGTGGACAGGCGAGCAGCGGCGTCATGCCTTCGCCCAGCGTCACCGGCTCGGCGTCTTTGGGCAACGGCAGCAATTCGCGATAGCGCCACATCGACTTATCGCGCGGCGTCAAATCGCTGGGTTTCAACGCTTTCTTGACGGCGTCCAAATCGTAGCGCACCCAGAGCGGCCGGCCCTGGTGCACGGTCAAGACACGATTTGCCTCAAAGTGCGTGCCGTCGATCGCCGATTCCAGATGGGTCACGAACATGATGATCCTCAAAATATCAATGTAGTCATCACGCTCCGCGTGATGATGTTTGGCGGAATGCCAAGTCGGAATTCTTTGCACAACCGGCGAGCCAAACGCCATCACGCGGAGCGTGATGAGTACATTGGGGAATGTTATGAACTGGGGTTTGCATCGCCGCATTCGGCGTTGACAAATCGGGTTTTTGTTAGGTTTTTCCGACAAAACAGTTTATTCTAATAGCTAGGCCACGTGTGCGAAATAATCCGGAGTCCCTGCCATGAACCGAATCCGCTGGATCGGCGCTGCGTTGATTTTGCTTGTCGGCTCCGCAACTCACGCACAACCTCAAACCCAACTGCAAACCGACGAACTGACGCTCAAGGCGTTGAATCTGCCCATTGAAGCCAAGGGCCTGATTGATTTCTTTCAATCGCGTTCGATGAAAGAAGGGGACGCCACCCGCCTGCCGATGCTCGTCAAGCGCCTGGACAGCGCCGTTTTTGCGGTTCGCGAACCGGCGGCCAAGGAGTTGATCTCGCGCGGTCCCGTGTCGTTGCCATTCTTGAAATCGGCCGTCGCGAATCCGCCGTCCCTGGAAACCAAGCGGCGTGCCGAAGATTGCATCGCCTCGATTGAATCGACGATGCAAGCCGAGCCGATCGCCGCGGCCGCACGCGTATTGACGGCCCGCAAAGATCCCAAGGCGGCCGAGGTGCTGTTTCATTTCGTGCCGTCCGTGATCAGCGATCCTTACCTCGAAGAAGAAGTATTGGCCTGCGTCGGCCGATTGACGATCACGCCGGAGAAAGTCGATCCGCTTTTGACGAGCGCGCTCAAGGATCCGCTAGCGTTCCGTCGTCTGGCGGCGGCGTATCTGATCGGCCGGCGCGCCAATCCCGATTATCGGCAATCGCTGCGCGACCTGCTCGCCGACGACGACCTGCGCGTCCGCGAACGCGTCTCGGAAGGCCTGTTCGGCAAGCGTCCGGGGCAATCGCTGCAAGAGCAATTCACGTCGGACCAGGCGCTCTTGCGCAGCAAGAACGTTGACTTGACGGACGCCGGCCTGATCAAGTTCTTTCACGCGCGCACCTTGAGCGAAGACGATCAAAAGAAATACCGCGGCCTGGTCAAGAACATGGGCAGTGAGGTGTTCAAGGTCCGCGAAGTGGCGACCAATCAGTTGATCAAGGAAGGCCCCGCCGTCTTGTCGTTTTTGCGCGATGCGGAATACGACTCGACCGTGGAACGCTCGCGTCGAGCTCGCAATTGCGTCGAGATCATTCAGCTACAGAATAACCCGGCCCTGCCTATCGCGGCGGCTCACGTTTTGGCAAGACCGGCGCAGCAAGCCGGCGCGTCGCCGGCCGAGGCGATTCGCACGCTGCTGGCGTACATTCCGTTTGTCGATGACGATCTCGTCGAGGAAGAGGCGTTGACCAGCCTCACGCTGTTGTGTTTGCGCGAGCCGAATCTGCAACCCGAACTCATCAAGGCGCTCGACGATCCGCTCCCGGCCCGGCGTGCGGCGGCGGCGTTTGTGCTGGGACATGTCGGCGTCAAGCAGCATACGGTGCGAGCGGAGTCGTTGCTCGACGATTTGCACCCCAGCGTTCGCTTCCGCGCGGCCCAGGGCATGCTTGCCGCACGCAATCCGAAAGCGCTGCAGAGCTTTGCGAATCTTTTGGTCAGCGCGCCGGCGCCGTTCTTGCCGCGCATCGAAGAGACGCTTTACCGGGTCGCCGACAACGGCGGACCGACGGAAGTCATCTCTGCTTCCTCGACGGCGTCGCGCGAAAAGGCGTCCAAGGCATGGTCCAAGTGGCTCGTCGATAACACGGGCAAAATCGACCTCACCAATCTCGACGATCGCCAGAGTTTCTTGGGGCTCGTCACCATTTGCGAGTACGACAATCAGGTCGGCCAGATCAACGGCCAGGTCTGGGAAACGCCGCGCGGCGGCCAGAAACGCTGGAGCTTCGGCGGCGTCCAGGGCGCCATGGACGCGCACACGCTGCCCAATGGCCGCGTCCTCGTCGCCGAGAACAATCAAAACCGCGTCACCGAACGCGATTCGAAGGGCAACGTGGTGTGGGAATATCGCATCCCCGTCGCCCCCGGCTCAAGCGGCAACCCGATTTGCTGCCAGCGCCTTCCCAATGGCAACACGTTCATCGCGTCGTATCAGACGGTGATGGAAATCAAGCCGGACAAGACGCAAGTTTACCGCTACACGCCAGGCGCTCAGTTTTACATCTTCAGCGCCCACAAGACGCGCAACGGCGACATCGTCGCCATCACCGCGAACAACAGTATCATCACGCTCGATTCCAAGACCGGCCAGCAGAAGAGTTCGGTCACCGTGCAAACGCAGGGCAACTGGTCGAGCGTCGAGCAAATGCCCAACGGCAACTTCCTCGTTGCCAGCATGGCAACCAACAGCGTCCACGAAGTTGATTCCAAAAGCGGCCAGGACGTCTGGACCAAGCAATTCCCCGGCGCTTTTCGCGCCACGCGTTTGCCGAACGGCAACGTCCTCGCCGCCAGCATGACGACGAAGCAAGTCGTCGAGATCGACCGCGCCGGCACGATTCGCTGGAGTGTCACTTGCCAGGGCCGGCCGTGGGGTGTGCATTATCGGTAAATTGGTGATCGCTTGCGGTTTCGCGTTCCAACTCGGCGACGAGTGCGCGAAACCGCAAGCGAGCGACGTGTCGGTCCATTTCGTTCGCCGCCTGCCTTTCCGAAGTCGATTCGTATATTATCCACCATTCCCTTGGTTAGTTCGTCGTTTCCTTCCGGGAGCCGTCATGCCTTACACGATCTGCAAAGTCCCCGCCGGCGACAAGATTTCCATTTCCGGCGGCAAGCTGCAAGTGCCCGATCGGCCCATCGTCCCCTTCATCGAAGGCGACGGCACCGGCCCGGATATCTGGCGCGCGTCGGTCCGCGTCATGGACGCGGCCGTCGAGAAAGCGTATGGCGGCAAGAAAAAGATCGCCTGGATGGAAGTCTATGCCGGCGAGAAGGCGTTCACGCAATTCAAAGATTGGCTGCCCGAAGAAACCGTCAGCGCCTTCCGCGAGTTCTTGGTGGGCATCAAGGGCCCCTTGACCACGCCCATCGGCGGCGGCATGCGTTCGCTCAACGTCGCGCTGCGGCAAATGCTCGATCTCTACGTTTGCCTGCGCCCGGTCCGCTGGTTCAAGGGCGTGCCGTCGCCGGTCAAGTCGCCGGACAAGGTGGACATGGTCATCTTCCGCGAAAACACCGAGGACATCTACGCCGGCATCGAGTTCGAAGCCGGCTCCGAGGCTTGCAAAAAGTTCCTCGCTCTCTTCAAGGAATCCTTCCCCAAAGAGTTCGGCAAAATTCGCTTTCCGGAGACCACCGGCATCGGCATCAAGTCGGTCTCGAAGGAAGGCTCCGATCGCCTGATCCGCAGCGCCCTGCAATACGCCGTCGCCAACAAGCGCAAGAGCGTGACGTTGGTGCACAAGGGCAACATCATGAAGTACACCGAGGGCGCCTTCCGCAACTGGGGATACGAACTCGTGAAACGCGAATTCAATGACGTCGCCGTCGGCTGGGACGATTGCGGCGGCAAACCGGGCAACAAGATCCTGGTCAAGGACGCCATCGCCGACATCACGCTGCAGCAGGTGCTGACGCGCCCCGACGAGTTCGACGTCATCGCCACCATGAACCTGAACGGCGACTATCTTTCCGACGCCCTCGCGGCGCAGGTCGGCGGCATCGGCATCGCGCCGGGCGGCAACATCAACTACCTCACCGGCCACGCCGTCTTCGAAGCCACGCACGGCACGGCCCCGAAATACGCCAACCAGGACAAGGTCAACCCCGGCTCCGTCGTTTTGTCCGGTGAAATGATGCTCCGCTACATGGGCTGGACGCAGGCCGCCGACCTCATCGTCAAGGGCATGGACGGCGCGATCGGCGCCAGGACGGTGACGTACGATTTCGCGCGGCTCATGGAAGGCGCGAAGGAAGTCAAGTGCAGCGCGTTCGCGGACGCGGTGATTGCGAAGATGTGAACCCCGCTTGCGGTTTAGCGTTCTTGCGGCTCGCGGGGAACGCGAAACCGCAAGCGATGATCAAAAAAACACAGCAGCCCGCGACGCCATGGTTTACTCGGCGTCGCGGGCTGCTCGCTTTACTGCCTGGGACTTTGATTGAGCTTCGGGATCGGTGTACTCTTGGATGTTTCCTGGCGGCAATTTACTCAGCATGTTGGCTGGGACCGCTCAGGTACGTATGAGCCGAAGTCCGCTCCACTCAATGGTTCCCACTTTCACGCCCGGTGGTGTATTGATTGCTGTACCTCCTTTATCAGCTGTGGCCAGAGGTTCTCAATTACCACACCTCTATTTTACCGCCGCGCGATTCGCATTATCAACTAGAAAAAGCGAAATCTTGACGGAATATTCAAACAAAGTCGCATGGAGTTTTCGTTTCACCGTTTGTTGATGGGCACAGCCGTTTGAAGACGGGCAAATCCATGAAAACACCGTTTGTTGACGGCAAGCGCATCGTTTCATGGACCGGCGGGTTCTGTTAAAAGCTGTTTGTTGACGGCATCACCAGGCTATCCAGCCGTTAATGGAAATTGCTTTTCACGCTAGTCGAGTATGACGGCGTCCATCGAGATGACGTTCGTGTAACCCATTTTTTGCAGATTGTCCGCCGCGAGCGCCGAGCGAAAACCGCCGCCGCAATAGAGGACGAGCGGCGTGCTGGTATCCGGGACCTTCGCCTCGATGTCGCGTTCGATGACGCCCTTGCCCAGATGGACGGCGCCGGGCAGATGATCCTTCGCGAACTCGCTTTCCTCGCGGACATCAACGAGGACGAATTTTTCTCCCTTGTCGAGCTTCGTCTTGACGTCATCGACGGTGCATTCCTTGACGCGCTTGCGGGCGTCGTTGACGATTTCCAGGAAGCGGGGAGCGTGCTTGGCCATGAGTGTTTTCTCGGATCAGCGAACGACCTCATCAAAGCGACGTCGAGCGCATGCGTCCATGTATGCAGCTTCCAGATCGACGGAAATGCAAAAATCCGCGGCCAGGGACAACGGTGTGCGAGGCAACTCCTGGCCGACGCCGAGCGCCATTGGCCACGTCTCAATCAAATCTGCGTTCTCTCGGCGCAATGGCCGATATGCGACCGCATAAAGTGCCACTGATTCGGCCATGCGAAACGACGCGTCCCAATCCAACATCTGGATCATTTCGTTGTGAAGATTGCCGCTCCGGCTGGTGACAACATCGACGATTACCAAACCCACGCCGCGGGCGAGATACGTCGCACATTTGGCAGCGAACAATCGCCGTTTACTGGCGCGATCTTTGTTGGCTGGGCTGACGAGTTCCAAGGCGCCGACGAGCGTTCGTTCGCCTTCCGTTGAATGAACTTCAACTGCGAACCGATCCGGAAATGCCGCCGGCAAGCTAAGCGGCGGCGCCGATGGCGTCCACACGGTTCGGATCATCGTCGCCGTGCCGCCATTCTCAGCGTCTTGCGTATTTTCTGCGTCGTCGGTGAACGTGCCGACGTCGATCTCGATCGATGCGCCGGGACTTACCTGCTCCAGAGCGACATAACCTGCGGGCAAGACATCGCGATTGAGATGGTCCGCGATCGAAGCGCACCAGGTTGCATGAAACGACTCCCAGGGTCGGCGCTCACTCAAAGGCGGATTAAAGTGATCCAACAGCGGCATCGAAACCTCCGGCCGGACGGCATTTTTCTTCCGCTATTGTATCAGCGAATCCCATCCCTGAATCCGCGAATCGTCGGCTCCGGATCGATCACGTCGGGGAAGCCGTCGCCGTCGGTGTCGCGCAGGAATTGCAGCTCCAGGCCGTACGCGAAACGCAGATTGACGCCGGCTCGCGAGATGATGCGATCGCCCTTGATATTGCGGATCGGGCCTTCGATCTTGACCGGGATGCGGAACAGCCATTCGGCGTTGAAGCACTCCATCCCGGTGTTCATGCCATTCACCTTGAAGTTGTCCTCGATCTTGCCGTCGCCGTTGACGTCGCAGGGCAATTGATCCGTCTGGTAAAGGACGAGGCCATTGAGGAACGCGACGACCTGATTGCGCTCGGCCGGCGTGAGCTTGGTGTAGTTGACGCGCGACTGAAGCGCCTCGCCGCCGTGGCGACGGATGACGCTGTCGAGATCGAGGTTGGCGCCGTCGTGAGCGTACGGCGCGGTGTGGCCGACGCCCCAGAGCGGCGGCGTGCGCCATTGCTTGACGATGCTGCCGTCGTACTGCATCTGGTAGAAATCTTCGCCGACGTCGTGATACTTGAAATCACTGTAGATGCCGCGAATCGTGTAGGCGCCGCGCTTGGGAACCATGCGTTCTCCCTTCGCGTCCTTGATCTTGTCGGCGAGGCTCACAATCTTGCCTTCGAGGCGTTCGGTATTTTCGTTGAAAGCAACCTGCAAATCGAAGAAACGGCGATCGCCGTCGAAGGCTTGCGTGTAATCCTTGGCGCCGCGATTGCCGGGCAAGAGCTTCCAGTCCGGCACGTGGCAGGTCGCGCAGCCGATCTGGCTGAAAAGTGTTTCGCCAGCGATCGTGTCGGGCGACTGCCGGCCGCGCGCGGGCGACGGATGGTTCAGGAAGTGCCATTCCGCGACATCCAGGTCGCCTTCGGAGATTTCCTCGGCATAACCGTCGCGATCCGGGTCGTCGAGGCTGATGCCCGGCAAGCCGGTCTTCGTCGGCGCTCGCACGCCGCCGCGATCTTTCAGTGCCGCGGTGATAAATTGCTGAGCGCCCGGATTGGACACAAGCGAATGCGCGTCGCGCTTCGGGCTCGTGTACGTGGTCGGATCGTGCGCTTGCAGGCCGGAGTGAATGTCGAACGGCGTCGCCGTGAAGGAACGCAGCGTCGTCGAAACCGGCGGGCGGAACGGCATGTAGAGATTGCCCCAGCCGAACGCTTGCACGTCAATTTGATAGCCCGCCACCTCGCGATGCTTGAGATTCGGTGCATACGCCACCCGTAGGCCGTTCTTGTCAACAAACACCGGCGAGACGATTGGATTGAGGTCGGGATAGCCATTGCCGTCTTCATCGTCGAAGTTGCCCAGATCGATGGCGACGCGGCCCGGTTCGCCTTCGGGGAGATTGTAGACGATGAAGCGTTTGCCCTTCGCTTCTTCCTTGGAGATCCAGCCGTCGCGATTGACGTCGGCGATGGCGTACGCTTGCAGGCGAAGTTGCAGGCCGATCATTTCGACGAGGCCGCCGCCGAACATGTGCGGCGTGTTGCGGCCGGTGGCGCCGTTCTTGGCGATGGTCATGCCGGCGCCGGCGTCGCGATAGGGCACGTTGTGGCAGGAGCCGCACGAATTGGTGTGCGAGCGGTCCATCATCTTGGTGGCGCCGTCGGGCAGGAGGACGCCCTCGATCTTGCCGTGATCGCCGTAGACGCCGTCGCGGTCGCGGAAGTTGCGTTGCGACAGGGCGCGGCCCCAGGCGTAGCCGAGCCAGGGATCGACCTCTTGCAGATACATCGAGCCGCCTTCTTGCCATGGATCGGTCGTGTGGACGACGCGGATGCGCGGAATCTTGATCGACAGCCCGGAGAGATCGCGCGGCGTGTCGATGGGATTATCGAGCGAGTTGCCGGGCCGCTCGGTCTGCTGAGCGCGGGCCATCCATTGCTGCGTGCAAACCACACTCACGGTCACGCCGAGGAGGAAGCCGCAGAGTATCCAGAACGTTTTCTTCATGGAAATATCCTCGACATGCCATGCTTGCTAGGCGCAAACGGCTCGTCAAATCGGAGATCAGGTCTTAGAATAGGAGTTTGCGAAATCGGTACGTTAATTTCAATCAAGGACATTGTATCATGGTCGAACGCAAGATTGAACTGCGGCGCACCCGTTCGCGCCGGGCCAAGCTCACCAAACTCAAAGGCAAGCTCGCCAAGGCCAAGACGGGCGGCGACCGGGACGCAATCTTGAAAAAGATTCACCGCATCAGTCCATTCTGGAAAGAGCCCGCCCCTGCCAAGTAGCAGTTACCCGATTTCGTTTAGCGCTCGCGTGACGCCATGCGGACGTTAAAGGAAATCGGTTCATCTACTTATTCGACGATTCTTTGCCGCCTTTGGTTTTACCCGCAGGCAGCAATTGGAACTCATAAATCAGCCAGCTCGACGTGCCCACAAGAAACCGATCCGGTCCGAGTTGAGCCAGACACCGCGGGCAATCGCCGACCACGCCGAAATCGACTCGGCCAATCTCCATCCCCATCTCCAGATCCCAGGCGCAAATACTCAGGTCATCGCTCGCCGTCACCAGCGTTTTGGCGTCGAGCAACAAAATCGACGTGATCCAGTTCTTGTGGCCGGGAATCATGAAGTCCATGCTGCCCTTTTGCCAGTTCCACACCATTACCGTTTGATCCTGGCTGCCGGAGATGAGCCGCTTGCCGTCGGGCGTGAACGTCAAACACGTGACGGCCTTCTTGTGCTTTTCGAGCGTGATCGGTTCGCGATCGGGATCGAGCCTGCCGTCCTTGATGGGCCAAATCTTGATCGTCGTGTCGTCGCTGCCGGACGCGAGCCAGCGATCATCCGGCGAGACGGCGACTGCGTTGACGCCTTCGGAATGGCCGGCGAACGACGCGACTTCCCCGCCAATCTCCAGGTGCCAGCTTTTGACGGTGCGGTCTCCCGACGCCGAATACGCGAGGTTGCCGCCGCCGACCGCGAGACCCGTGATCGGCCCGGCGTGAGCCTTCTTGACCACCAATTTTCGGCTCGCTTGCGGAGGCCAAATGCGAATGCTGAGGTCAGCGCCGGCGGTGAGCCATTCCTTGCGATCGCGCGAGAGCGCCATCGCGGTGATCGGGCCGGCGTGCGAACGTTCCTTGCTCGCGAGTTCGCCCTTCGTCCAGGTCATGAGCGAGCCTTCCAGACCGCCGGAGATGATGTCGCCGTTCTCCAGGACGCCGAGCGCGGTGACGGGGCTTTTGTGGGCGCCAATGGAGAATTGCGGCGTGCCGTCCTTGAGAGCAAAGCTCTCCAACAGGTTGGGACCGCCGCCGACGAGCACGTCGCGCGCGCGAATGCACATCGGCACTCGGCCGCGGCACGAAATGACGTGCGACCAGAGCGTTTTGTTCAACGGGCCGTCCCAGGCGATGATCTTGGCGCACGCGAAATCGTCGGCTTCCGGCGCCGCCTTGCCCCAGATGGAGATCACCGTTTTGCCGTCGTCGGCCAGCGCGACCGCGGTGACGAATTCCTCGATGGTTCGCTTATCGAACCGAAGGGTGTTGATCTCTTTACCGCCGATATCCCAAAGCGTGATGCCCGATAGCAAATCCCCGGCTGCGAAACGCTTGCCGTCCTTTGAAACGGCGAGGTGCCAGACGAGCTGATGATCGCCCTTGGACTTGAAACTTCGCACGGGTTGTTGCTTGGCGATATCGAAGAGCTGCGTTTCGCCGGCCTGGTAGCCCGCCAGGAATTGCTTGCCGCCGGGCAAATAGGCAAGTGCAGTGACGCCGAACTTCTGGTTCGGGGCGAATTCAATCGTGGACTTACCGCTTTTCAAGTCCCACGCTTTCAAGTTTTCAGACGTGCCCGTCAGCGCCGTGGCTTCGTCCGGCGACAATGCGATGGCCTGGATGTGGCGCTCCGTCGTGACAAACGAGCGAATCTCTTTGCCGGTTTCGAGGTCCCATAAGCCGAAGTACGGATTGGTGTCCTTGTCCTTTTCCGGTCGCGTCTCGCCGGCCAAAAGCGCCTTCTTGCCGTCGGCGCTCAAGGTCAGGCACGTCACGCTCTTGCCCGCGATTTCAAACTCGCGCGGCCACGCTTTCGAATCGGCGTTCCAGACATGCACGCGTGCACGGAAGGCCGGTTTGTCGGCGGCGCCCGTTGTCAAGTCCTCGACGTAGATCGCGCGTTTGCCGTCGGCCGTGAACGCCGTCGTTGCCCCAAGCGCCGGCTGCATTTCGGGGGAGCCGAGGATGCGCGTGAGCCGCAGCCGGCCGTCTTTGCCGAGTTCCTGGAAACGCGGCGGGAGGGCGTTTGTATCTTGCGCATTCGTTGTCGATGTGCCAACAAACACCGCAATCAAGGAGACAATCGTCCAATGCCGCATGGGTCGCTCTCTTTCGTTCCGTATTGCCGATTGGCACAAGCCCCGGGAATCGCTGCGCTCATCCCGGAGCTTGGCACCACTCATCACTCATCACTCATCACTCACCACTCTCCACTACCTAATCATGGGGGCGAGCTCGGCAGGATTTCCTCGTATTCCGAGTTGTCCTGCTTGCCGTTATAGCGTGCCGGGATGATCTCGAGATCCTCATTCATCTCGTCGCGCGCGAACAGCTTGCGAAACTTCGTGATGAACCCGTTCTCGCTCATGTGACCGGCGAGCTGCTGTAGGTTCTTGACGTCGTCGTCCGGCGCTTCACGCACTAAAAACCCGTTCGGGCGCATGCGCTGCAAATATCCCAGGCGAGCGCGGATGATCTTGGCGATTGCCTTGGCGCGTTCCTTGTCCTTGGCGTCGGCGAGCGTGAAGCCTTCATCCGGATTGGGGATCTTCTCGCTATAGGGATATTGCCCGCTGAGGATGCCGATGTCGCTCTTGGAAAGCTTGCGGGCCCATTCCATCGTGGTCGGAATGTGTCCCTTCGAGTTCGGCTTCGGACGCTGGCCGCTTACGAATCCAAACTCCAGCGCCTGCGCCCGCTCCAAGAGCGGCGGAATTTGATTCTTGTACGCAGTGAGCCACTGCTCGCCCTCGCCAGGCAATCCGCCGGGCGTGCAGCCCGACGCCGCTTGCAGCATCGGCACCCAAGTGTACTGATACGTCATGTCGCCCGGCAGATCGACTTTGAACGGCGCTTGCACGTAAAAGAGCGCCTCGGTCTTTTCGCGCACGGAAATCTGCGTGATCTTCAAGGGATAGACGATCTTGTCCGACTTGAATTGAAAGCGCGTCGGCGTCACTTCGCCGGCGAAGGTGCCGTCCCGGTTGCGCTTCATTTGCATCGTGTCGATCTTCATCACCGTGAAGAGCCATTTTTTCTGGACGTAATGATTGAGCGTGGCTTCGTCGCCCGCATAGTTGTACTTGTTGTCCTTGAGCCACTGATGCAAGTCGTCCGCCCGGCCGGCTTCGATGATCTTGTAATCGAGTGAGCCGACCGTGCCCGTTTCAACGATCTGGATCGCGGGCTTACGGGCTTGCCCCGCGACGCCTCCGACCATGCCGCCGCCGCCGAATCCGCCCATCATCGCTCCCGGCATACCGCCCATCATCATGCCGGGCATGCCGCCCATCATCATGCCCATCGGCGGCTCAATCTGCCATAACAGTTTGGACTGCGGGAAATCGCGATTCCGCATGATCGTGTACACGGCCAACAATTTGAAATAATCCCGCGGCATCTCGTGCAGTTTGGGCCGCGACGGCGTCGGGATCACCATGCCGAAGTCGGCGGCGTTGCCTTCGAATTTCGGCTGGACCGTGAACGACTCGACCTTCGTGTCCGGGTTCCAGGTGATGAACACCTTTTGCGCCGGCTGCAAGATATCGGTGTTCTTGGCCGAGAAGTAACAACATGCCGCCTGGGCGTACGGCGACGCCAACAGGCAGACTACCACACCACGCAGAAACCACTTCAAGAGATGGATACGCATCGACGTCCTCCTTTGAAAGGATGGGATATACGATGCACCCACTCACCCCAGCACCAATACTGCCTTGTCCAATGCAAATCCCGGGAATCGCTGCGCTCATCCCGGGGCTTGGGAAAACTCAAGGAGGCGACACCGGCAACAATTCCTCGTATTCCGAATCGTCCGTCGCGCCGTTGTAGCGAGCCGGGACGATCAACAAATCGTCGTTCATCTCGTCGCGGCAAAAGATCTTGCGGAACTTCGTGATGAACAAACTCTCGCTCAAATGGCCGGCGAGCTTTTGCAAATCTTTGACATCGTCCGCCGGAGCATGCCGCACCAGGTAGCCGAACGGGCGTTCCTGCTGCGATTTCGCCAGGCGGGCGCGGATGACCTTGTACACCGCTTCGGCGCGATTCGCGTCGGCGATGTCGGCCTTCGCGAAACCCTCGTCCACGTTTGGCACCGTCTCGCTATACGGCGACTTGCCGGAGAGGATCGCGATGTCGTCCTTGGTCAGCTTGCGGGCCCATTCCATCGTCGTCGGGATGTGGCCCTTCGCGTTCGGCAACGGCCTCTGATTATTGACGAACACGAAGCCCAGTTCGCGCGCACGCGTCAAGAGCGTCGGAATTTGTCCCTTGAATTCATCGAGCCATTCGGTGCCGCGACCCGGCAAACGGCCGCCCGGCAAGCTGCCCGGCTTGAACGAACTCGACTGCAGCATCGGCACCCAGGTGTACTGATAGGTGAAATCACCTGGCAGATCGACCTTGAACGGCGCCTGCACGTAGAACAGCGCCTCCGTCTTTTCGCGCACGGAGATTTGCGTGATCTTGAGCGGATAGACCATTTTTTCCGACGCGCACTGGAAGCGCGTCGGCGTCACTTCG
>DAIOGM010000185.1:0-13384 GCA_036745215.1 Gemmataceae bacterium | reverse complement strand
AAAGTCGCGACGCCCGTGCCGGCCGACGAAGTCGCCCGGCTCGCGAATTCCGGCTACGGCGAAAACATCACCTTGTGGAAGCAATGGACCGCCGCCGAGAAGCGCAACGCCTTCGAGCAGTTGGCAAATAAATACGCCTGGCCGTGGAGCTTGTGCCCCACGTGCGAACAGAAGACGCGCGCCGCGCGGCTGACGCCCATTGTGACTCCAATCAAGCAGCCGACTCCCACGAAGACGCCGGTCCCATCGACGCCAATTCCTCCGCCGCCGGTCCCAAAGCCGGCGCCAACGCAAACGGCTGGATCGAACTGCCTCGCTTATGGCTGGTCGTTTTGCGTGCGCAGCTTGCTCTTCTTGTTTGCCTTGGGGGTTGCGTTGGTCGCCATCGACACGATTGCGTCCAGCTACCGCAAAACACCACGCATGGAAAAGCGATTCATGGGCATGGACCTCCTGAGCGGGCGCATGAACTACTTGGATTTCGTCGTGTCAACACCTCACCCGCAAAACGCGATGCATCTTTACATGGGCCTCTTTTGCGCCGGCCTGACGCTGGTGACCGTCAATCGCGTCTTTCGTCTCTCGAGCGGACGGGGACCGATCGATTTCGTGCTGGGACAGCCGCGCCTCATCGTCTTCTTTCTTTTTGCCGGCGTCGTCGCGCTCTTTTATCAACCGGTGCGCGAGGGGCGCTTCATCGACCACACCGGCCAGGACATTATCGTCCTCGTGCCGATTGCGATCCTGTTCGGCGCCCTTTATCTGATCCCACCGATTCCCGCGTACGTCATCCCGCCGTTAACCACGGGCATCGGCGCCGTTTTCCTCACGGTCTTGCTCGGCACGTTTGCGTATCGCTTTCATTTCGACCCGGACAAGGCGGCGTTCGCGTTCGACAAGCAATTCGTCAATGCGACCGATGCGGGCAATTATCTGTTCGGCCGCGGCACGGACGAGAAGATTCACGTCGCGTTGCTCACGCCGGAGCTGGTGCGGCAATTGCAGGCGCATGCGGTCAGCGTCAATGCGTCGGGCCAAAACGATCATCGCTTGCCGAAGCGGGATCCCAACCAGATGATTCGAGCGCGTCAAATCATCCCGGAGTTTGCGCGATCGCTGGACGAAAACCTCCAGCGCATCGAGGCCAAGGGACAATCCGCGCACGAATTCCCCGTCGCCGGCGTGCTGCCGATTGTACTGGTGTCCGTGCTTGCCTTACTGGCAGTCTATGCGCATAGCCGGAATAGCCCGTTGTCGGACAATCAACGCGCCGTGCTGGCGGGCGCGTTCGGGCTGGTGAACTGGTATCTCATCTGGTGGTTCGCGGCCGCCGTGCAGGACGCGTGGTTCAAGGACAATCGGCCGCAACTCAACGAGCTGATCTACACGAGCATCTACCTGATTCCCCTGGCGATGATTTTTCTCGCCGCGTGCTGTTTCAAGATGCGCAACGCCGACCTGAGCGCCCGGCAACGCGCCGGTTGGACGACCGTCTATTTCACCGTTCACCTCGCGGCGATCGGCGGCGTTTACCTGGTCAGCTACAAATCGCTCGGCAATCCGGCGCTCCTGTGGTTGTTGATCTACCTCGTGCCGGCGTCGATTTGCTGGCTCTGGTCGTTGCCTCGCTATCGAGAATTGCAAAGCTCGCAACCGTGAGTCAACGGGAGATGGAATATGCGTTATGTAAGATTCCTCTTGGCCATGCTCATCGCAAGCGTGCTCGCGCCCGAGGCGGCGTGGGCGTTTGACAAGACGGGGCATTACACGCTCGTTTATGCGGCCGCGCGGCGCGCGGGTTACACGATCGAGGACGCCGCCCTCGTCGCCGACGCGTCGCAAAGCCTCGATGACAACTGGGCGACGACTGCGTTCGAATTCGGCAAGATCGGCCAGGAAGGCCAGCAACTGGCGCAGGCCGGCGCGTTTGCCAGTCCAAGCCGCCTCGGCGCGGGCATTGCCGATCTCGACCATCTGCGCACGGGTCAGTTGTTTCACGCCTTGGCGTCGCCGGAAAACCGTGCCCGCGTCGAGCAGATGCACCTCGACCGTCTGCAACGCCTTCGCACCGACGCGCGCTACTCCGATCCAGATCGCCGGCGCCTGGAAATGATCTTCCTCGGGGAGTATTTGCATTTCGTCGCGGACATGGTGGTCCATCCGCATGATCCGCTCTTTGGCCATGCTGGCCAGTTGCACGCTCCCGACCGGCCCGAAGATCACATGCTGAAGATGCAAGCCATGCTGCACGTGGTTCGCGATCACCTGCAACGATTCCGCGATCATCGCGACAATCGCAATGACACCGGATTGCTGCGCACGACCGCCGAACAACTGCGCGGGCCGGCGCCGGCGGCCGTCGATGTGCAGCTTCAGCAAGTCGCCAACAGCGTCGTGCGTTCCTGGCGGCCTTCGTTTCGGCAATTCGCCGGCAATGCCGGAGAGCGCCTCGGCAAAAACGATTGGGTGGCGCTGGCCGACTTCACCGCGCTTTGCGACAAGGAGAAGGAAGAGAACATCGCTCAGCAGGTCGGCCACGTTCTCGGCGAAATGGTGCCGTCGCATCGTACGATCCATCTCGACGCCAACGGCGACCCGCTGCCGACGCCGCACAATCAGGCGCGCTTCGGCAAACTCACGGTGCAGCGGCGCATCGAGGATTTGCCGTTCTATTCGCTGACGAACGCGTCGGAGTTGGCGCGCGAACGTCAGCAAGCGGTCGATCGCGCCGGCCAACTGGCGTTTCAAACGGTGCAGAATGCGGCGGCCTGGATGCTGCCCGCCGGCCCCGGCGGCGTCGCGCTCAACCCGGAGCTCGAGATGCCGGCAGCGCTCGGCGCGGCCGAGAAAATCAAGCTCACCGAGAAGGGCCTCGCCGTCGTCAGCTCCACCGGCGAATTCGCGCTGCCGATTCACCCGCATCGCTTCGCCACGATCCTGCGCACCGTCGCCGGCGGCGAGATTCCATTCGTCACCATCGGCAGTGAGCCGTCGGACAAGGTCGGTTACGCGAAGGTGACGTACGCCCCGTCGCTGCGCGGCACGCGCGAAGGTGCGATGCTCTACCGCGCCGACGTTCAATTCAAGGCGCTGTTCGCCAACTTTCCGTTCGGCGAGAAATTCAGTCTCAACGTCCCCGGCGACAACCTCGTCGGCGGCATGCCTCCGCACGGCGGCGAATCGGTGCGCTTCTGGATCACCTGTTCCGGCGTCAAGCTCAAGATCGCGGACGGCAAGCTGCAAGTTGAACGCCACGGCATGCGCATCAACAGCGAAACGAAACTGCTCCGCGAAGTCGCCCGCGATCCGGCGATGGACGCTTATACCAACAAGTTGACCGAGCGCTGGGATCTGATCGCCGACAAGGTTTGGGAGTTCCGCGCCATCGAGGAACTGGCGCTGGCGACGTCGCTGGCGTTCTGGGTGCGGCAAAATCGCGTCTCGGTCGAGCCCGTCATCTGGACGCTGCCGCCGCGCTACGATCACACGCCCGATTACGTCCCCATCCTCGCATCGGTCGGCAAGACGACCCGCGTTACCGGCGGCGTCACGCTCACGCCGGAGGAACGCGGCCGACGCGCGGGCCGGCAGTTCTTCTTTCGCATCGCCGCCTTCATCGACCGCAGCGAACAGATCAGCGGCGATGCCAATCAAACGCGCTGGACGCTCGGCGGCGGCACGGCGGCGTCCATGCTGTTCATTCTCCTATTCCCCGGCTTCTTGATTTGGCTCGCTGGCAAATGGACGCTGCGCGGCTCCGGGTCGCGCTTGCCGTTTTTCGGCGTCCTGTGGTTCTGGATCAAGGTCCTCCTCTTGCAGACAGTGCTGTGCGTCGCGCTTTGCACCCTGGTCTTTGGCGACTGGCTGACACGCTTCGATCGCGAGTTTCTCGGCTGGCTCGCGACACTGGTAGGCGGACCGGCGCTCTTTTTCTTCTTGCTCTATCGCGGCGGCCCGAAGCTCGGCAATCTGGCGAGCAACCTGGGCCGCTCGCCGACGGGCGCGGCTGCGCTCGTCGTGGCGGCGCTGTCGGTTCCTCTATGGACATCGGGGCTCGCCAGTTCGACGGCAACGATGACCGTCCTCGCCTGCGGCGTCGTGCCGAGTCCGGCCCTGGAGCGTGCGTTGACCTGGGAACTCGCGCCCGCCGATATTTTGACGGAAGCGACTACTTCCGTTGAGATGCATCCAAACAAGCCGGGCAAGATTTCGGTGCTGCCGGTGCCGCATTCGATTCGTCAGGCCTGGGCGCCGCGCTTTCAGCTCGTGACCAATTCAGGAAAGGAGAAGCCCGGCGAGACGTTCGTGCCCGTCGTCAAGGACGACGTAACGTTTCCGATCGACACGCTTCAGCGCGTGCGCTGGCCCGCGGGCATGCCGATCAATCCCGGTATGACTCACTACACGATTGACGGCGAGCCGCCGTATTGATGCCGGCTTGCGTTTAGCGTTCGCGCGGCGCCACGCGAACGCTAAACGCAAGCGGTTCGCTTACCCATCACGGCGTCCACCGCAACAGCGGCCCGTTAAAGACGCGGATCTTGCCGTCGTCAAAGCCGGCGGCGACGACGTAATGTCCGGCTTCGCGCGGAATGAACACGATTCGCGTCACCTTTGCGGCCTCCGCTTCGAGTTTGCCGAACAAGGTTCCCGACGCGACATACTCCAGAAGGATGCCTTGATCTTTGGCGCCGGCGCTGGCGACGAGCTTGCCATCGGGACTGAACGCCAGGCCGCCTACTTCGCCTTCATGCAGTTGAAGCCGACGCAAATGCTTGCCGTCCGCGCTATTGCGCAAATGAACGTCGCCCCAGCGCGTGCCGCCGATCGCGACGACATCGCTGATCGGACTGAAGACGACCAACCTCGGCGTCGTCGGCTCGTTGGCGGGTTCGTCCGCGTTCCACCAACCGCGCCACCAGGCTTTGAATTTGGAATGAACGTCGGTTTGAAACGCGTGCCGAATTTCACCCGTTTCCACGTTCCATATCTGGATCGACTTGCTCTCGCGCAGGGCGGCGGCCACGGATTTGCCGGCGCGGTCGAACGCCACGTCGGTAATCGTCCCCTCGCCGGCAGCGTTGAGCGTCTTCAGCATTTCCGCAGTTTCGAGCTTGAACAGTTGGACGGTTTGCTTGTCCGACGCCACGACAAGGAGTGCGCCATCCGGGCTCACGGCCAGCGCGTGGATCGGCTTGACGGTTGCGACATTGGCAAGCGGAGCGCCGTCCTCCAAGTTCCAGCGGCGCACGATGCCGTCCGAGCAGCCGGCCACGATTTTCTTGCCGTCGGGCGTCGCCTTCAGACAGGTTGCCTCGAAACCCTTGAGTTCGATCTTGTGAACCAGGACACCGTCGGCGGCGCGCGTGACGCGCAATGTGTGATCTTCGCCGGCGCTGACGAGGTGCTTGCCGTCGCTGGTGACCGCCAGTTGCGTGACGCGCCCCTGATGAGCGGCGATGACTTGCACCGGTTCCCGCCCGGCAAAGAGCAGGTAATTCGTCAGAAAACCGGCCGCGAGCACGGCCGCGCCAGGCAGCACATTCGAACCAGCGAAGTCGAAGCCGTTGTCTTCCACGACCATATTGCAGATTCCATAGCCGACCAAAAGGACGATGGCCTGAAACAACGTGGGATACATGAACGGAATCCAATCGGGCCCGAAGAACAAGAGAATGACGCCGCCGATGAGCGGCACGAAGATGATGCCCAGGAACATGCCGACGATGATGCCGATGAACGGCGCGATGACGGCGAGGATCAGGGCGACGAGGCCGGCCACGAACGGCCAGCCGTAAGCCGGGCCGCCTTCGGCAATTTCCAGACAACTCAAGATCGGCGCGATGAACAGGGAAATCCAGAAGAACGCGCAGCCGCCCAGGATCGCGCCGGCGACGAACAGGTCCCACAGGCCGCCCCAGAAGGCGCCGTCCATGCCGGCCAGACGATGGTTGCCTTGCGTGACGGCCCAGTAGGTTAGTTGATCGATCGGCCATTCCCATTTGTCGCGCGTCGCGTGCAGCGTCCATAACACGGCGGCGATGGCGCCCAGGGCGATCAGGATAGCGAGGACGGCTTTCGGCGTGTCGATCGGATCAGAAAGGCTCGGCAACGGCGCTGAAGTAGTAGTAATAGGAGGAGGAGGAGGAGGAGGAGGAGCGTAGACCGGCGTCGGTTTCGGCGCCGGCAATGGCGTCACCTTCGGCGGCGGCGGCGACCACAGCTTCGCCGCGGTCTTCACGCCCGGCGCCGGGGGCAGACTCAATCCCAGCTTGCGCGCCAACTCACGCGACGACGGCCGAATCGGCTCCGGCAACGTAAACAACTGCTGCGGATTCAACTTCGCCGTCAGCCATTGATTTTCCGGCTTGACTTTCTTGTGCATCTTCTCGAATTGTTGCTCCAGCTCCTTCAACTCCCATTGTGCGGGGGGCGCGTCGGGCGAAAGGTCGGCCGACATCAGCAACAGTTCCATCAGCAACATGTCGCGGGCATGACGATCGGAATACGGCGCCAGGCCCGTCGCGTTCTGGGCGGCCCGCCGACTCAGATCGGGAGGACAATAACCTTCCGTGCCGTACGTGCCGCCGTCCTCCAGCGGCAAAATAAGCTTGCGGTTGCCTGGCGTGGCGACGTAGGCGTCGAAGTCGATGACATACAGCCCCGGCAATCGGTCGGGCGCGTTGACATCGATGATGACGTTGTTCGGGGACAGATCGCCGTGCACGAACTGCGCTTGTTCGAGCATGGCGGCGGCGAGGATCAAATCGAGCACGCAGCGCCAGCGCCGTTCGTCCGACCAGCGAACGGCGCCGTCGGCGATGCGGTATTTCAACTCTTGCCAGGTCTCGCCCGGCACCGCTTTCGCCAGATATCCGGCGATATCGAAATCGACGCCGAGCGGGCGGCCGCCTTGTCGCGTATCGATCCATTGTTTCGGCGCGGCGTCGAGCTGCGCGAGCCAGGCATGCATCTGCTGGCCGATCAGCCAGGCGGTGCGGTCGAGCCGTTTTTGCGTTGAGCGGGCGAAGAATTTCATGTACGCGGCAACGCCGCCACTCGTGCCCAGAAGCGGATACGCTTTTCCTTCGGCGCCGGCGCGCCAGGGCGGCTGGCCCGGCGCGCTGGGGTCGTAGTCCTTGAAGCGATATCTGGCGCCGGAAATGGTCCACGTCTTGCCGGCCAGTTCCTTGGCTTCGGCGTTGCTTAGAACCAGCAGATTGGTAGCGGAGTCGATGGGCATGGCATGAGTACTGGTGGGTAAACCGCTTGCGTTTAGCGCTCGCATGGCGCCATGCGAGCGCTAAACGGCAAGCGGGTCACGCGTTCTCCAACAGGATCAACGTCAGGTTATCCGCAAAATCGCCCGGCCGTTGTGCGATCGCGTTTTCAATGTAAGTGCGGGCCGGATTCTCCTCGCAACGCTTTTCCACGTCGTCGAGCAAGTCAAACGGCTTTTCGCCCAGCCCGCGCACAATGCCGTCGGTTGTCAAGGCGCAACGGAACGGCGCCTGAGCCGGCCGTTCGATCCATTCTTGCAGCGGACCGACGTAACCGGGGCCGAGCGGTTGCACCAAATTGGTCGAGAGATCGCAGGTGGCGAGGATCTCATCGGCACGGTCCGGTTGATAATAGCGCAAGAAAACGCCGCCGTCGCCAATCAAGGCGACGCGCAGCATCTCGTGATCGAGCCAGGCGAGCGTCAGCGTCGTTTGCAGCAGCAGGCCCTTCGCAAGAATGTACTTCCAGGTCGAAAGAAACTGCTCCGGCGGGCACGATGCTTCCGGGTCGGCCGTCAACTGCTGGCAGAGCTGGCCGAGCGCCGCCGCGACGGATGTGAACACAGCGCCCGCCAACTGCCGCGGCGGCATCGCTTCCGTGTAATGCTGAGTAAGAAGTTTGACGCCGGTCCAGCACGCCAGCTCCGCGGCCCAGTCGGAGCGATAAGACGACGTTAGTCCGTCCGCCAGCGCCGCGACCAGACGCAGGCCGGGCCCGTCTTTGGCACGCGTCCAGACCAGCGCGAAATCTTGATTCTCCGGACATTTGTCCTGATCGGCCGGCCCAAAGCAAGAATGAACGGACCCGCGATACGGCGGCGCCGCGAACGCTCCCGACAGGACGACCGGATGTCCTTCCTGCCGGAGCCAATCCGCGTGGGCTGAGATCAATTGATCAAGAATTGTGCGGTCGAGCATGGCAAATCGTCAGAGAGTCATAGTCCCTTCAACACCTTCGCAATGTCCGCCGGCCGAGATGCACCGGAGCTGCCGACGGAGCTGATGAACGCCGTCAGCGATTGAGCGCTGTTGATCGGCACATAACAGCCGGAGCTGGCGACGGCCTGCAGCGTTTGATCGTCGGCGTGGTCGTCGCCGATCGAGACGCCGGCGGACGCGATCACGATCGGCTCGCCGTCCAGTTGCAGCGACTTGATTTCCTGAGCGGCCTGATTCGGCATGTTGCCGACGTTGTGCTGGCCGTCGGAGAAAACCAGCACCAGAGGCAACGGGTGCTCCGCACGTTCGGCGTGGTTGTGCAGATCATCCATGTAAGGCCGCAATCGTTCGAGCGCCAGTTCCAGGCCGGCGGTAATGTTGGTCTGGCCGCCGTCGCCGAGGATTTCGATGCGATCCGGGTCGATCTTGCGCACCGGGCGAAGGTCGCACTGCGGATCGATGCTGGCGTAATCGTCGAAGCGGATGAGCAGGAATTTGAAGTACGAGCGATCCGGACCCGCGGGCCCGCGCGCCTGACACTCCATGAGCATCTCGCGGATGCCCTGCGTCGCCGCGAGCGCCTTGTCGCCCGCCATCGAGCCGCTGTTATCCGCGAGGACGCAGACGAGTTGCGGCCTCGATTGTCGCGCTTGACGTGCCATGATGCACCCCGTTTGGAATGGTAGAACGTTGGAAGCAATTGCCGCGAAAAAGGATACTGCTAAATCGACGGCATCATAGCGGTCCGGAATGCTGCATGCAATCAATTTCCGAGGAATGTAGTCGTCACGCTCCGAGGATGTGAGTTTTTCTTCTGCGTCCCAGGCTCCGCCTGGGACGCAACTGCCGCGAGGCTCGGCCTCGCCGAACCCGCAGTGGGCAGAATCCCGCGCGGTACGGCGAGGCAGAGCGGTCCCAGGCAGAGCCTGGGACCGAGGGCCAAGTGTAGCCATCACGCGGAGCGTGATGACTACTTTGATCAGCGTTTGCTTTCGACGATGACGTTCCAGTCGAAGACGTCCTCGCGCGTGTGAAGGGCGGACGGATCGGCGGTGCAGCGCTGTTCGTAAATCTCCTGCACCATGGCGCCGAGCTGCTCCAGATCTTTCCACTTCATCGACACGATCTCGTGATAGAAGAGCATCTCGTCCTGCCGATGGGTGAGCAGGATTTTCGCTTCCTTGAGCCGGCTGCGCAGCAGGTTCTTGATCTCGACGCCCTGTTCGTTGTCGGGCAAGGTGATGATGGTGACTTCATTGCCGCCTTTGATTCGGCCGAACTCCGGGGTGGCGTCGTCGAGGCAACGTTCGAGGTCGTCGACGATGGCGGCCTTGGAGTCGTCGCCGTGCTCGCCGCGTTTGCGCGACAGATACATGTCGGCGACGGAGGCCCCCTCAACGCGCTCGCCCAGAAACAACTCCGCTTCCTGAAGCATGGCGGGGGCGACGTTGCGCACCGTCGTGG
The DNA here is from genome assembly GCA_036745215.1 of Gemmataceae bacterium. Lineage (GTDB taxonomy): Bacteria > Planctomycetota > Planctomycetia > Gemmatales > Gemmataceae > SIAQ01. Next base: position 3,701 of record DAIOGM010000185.1, on the reverse strand, counting down.
ACGAACCCATGCAGATTTGCAACAGCGCCTGGCAATGCGTCTTGACCCACGTTTGAATGCGTTCGTCAAAGGCGAGCAAATCCTCCGGCGTGATCGACTCGACCAGTTGATCGACCGCGTCCGTCAGGCCCTGACAGCCGGGCGGAAACAGAGCGCGATCGTCCTTGCCGATCGTTTCCTGGGCGTTGGCATCGGGCCGAACCAGGTTGTGCAGCTCGCCCAGACGTTGGCGGCAGAAGCCGACTTCGCGGATCTGATCGGACAGATGGCCGCGCAAGCCCAGATAGAGCCGATTCAAGTGCGAAAGCACGATGCTGTGAAAGCGCGTCTTCGTGTACGTGCGCAACAGTTCGAAGAGGTCCGCCGGGTTCGGAGCGCCGGGGCCGGGGGTGTTGCGGCGCGTGAGGCCGAACGACCATTGCGTGCTGCTCGTCGTCGGCCCGCCGGACTGCATCGGCTTGTCCAGCCATTGCTGGATGCGCACATGAAGCTGACCCGCCTTTTCGACCAACTCCTTCGCCAGCGACTCCTGCGAACGCAGCGATTGCTCCACGGTGACCGAGAACTGCCGCAGCGCCTCCTCGGCGCCCGCCAGGCGGAAATTCGGATTTTCCAAAAGCGTCACCGCAAGCTCCGCCAACTTCTGCTCGCATTCGTCGGAGATCACATGCGAAATCTCTTCAAACGTGCGTTCGAAGATGGACGCCTCGCTCTGCATTTGCTTGGTGCCGCGGACCTCGTCGGGAATTCCCAGGATGCGCTCCAGACAATCCAGGGCTTGCACGATCGGGCTGACGTTGGTGATCGTCTTGGCCTTGGCAGTGTCCTTGGGGCACAACAGTTCTTGCGCCGGCCCCAGAATCTCCGCGAGCATGTGCTCCGGCTTCTTTTGCAGCGCGTGTTCGGCCATGGTCTGGAAACGTTCGATGAGATTTTCCGGCCTCATGCCGAGGGTTTCCCAGCATTCATGCGTCCATTGGCGAATGGTGGCGGCGAGCGGACCTGCGTCTTTCTTCATCCAGTGCGTCACCAGTTGACTGCACAACCGGCGGGCGCTCTGTTGGAGCAAGGCGTGCCGGGGCCAAAGAATGCGGCACATGCCGATTGATTGCAAGAGCGTCGGATCGACCGAGTCGTGATGGTCGCCCTTGTCGAGGATGGCCTGGCGTTCTTCGTCGAATGTTTGCCCCAGGCTCGTGGCCAGGTCGCGGTAGAGGAAATCCCCCGCCAGCGCCAGCGATGGTCCGTTGTTGATGCCTTTGACTTTGCCGCGTGTCTCCGCGAGCGGCAAGAAGATGCAGCGCTGCAACGCGGGACCGTCTACGGCCACTTTTTCCACCTTCGTCAACGAGGCGGCGGTGTCGTAATGGGCGTTGTACACCACGTCGCGGCGACAATAATGCTGCAGTTCAATCAACGCGGCGTGCGCATTCGCCAGCGGCGCCGCGCTTGCCGGATCGCGTTGAACGTTTGGCAAGAAAAACAGCCCAACGATCTCCGCCGCCGAATGCCCCTGTTCATTGAGCAACCGGCGCACCAGATACGCGAGGTCGATGATCATGCCGCTGCCGGTGTTGCCCGCCAGCGAAGTCACCAGGTACACGCGCGGCTTGCTGGTGCGCAAGCCGAGATCGCATTCGAAGGACGATTCGTGCGGCGTGTCCTGCGAGCACAGGGCGAGCAGTTCCGCTTCAATTCGCTTGGCGATTGCGCGGTAGTTATCGACAAACGCCAACCGACCCAGGGCCCGCACGCCCGCGCCGGCTTGCTCGCGCGGTATGCGATACAAGAGCTTGGGATTGAGCCAGTTATCGGTCGGCAGCTTGCCGTCGCGCGTCTTCAAATAATGGCTCGGCCGCTGCAAACGCGCCAGAAACGTCTCCTGAGTCCGCAGGATGGCGCGGTCGTTGCCAAACGTCGCCTTCTGCATGATTTCCGGATCGGTATCGATCGCGACCAATCGCACGTGCGGCAGCGCGAACGCCGAGGCGAATTCGGTGGCGATGCGCTGGCGCATTTGCGTGAGCGTTTCGACGCCGAGTTGCCCGATGCCGATGATGAGGGCCGGCTGAACGATGCCATGCGGGTCGGGCCTGGCGGGCTTGGCGTCACCGCGGGGCGCCGTAGCGGGCGTCAGCTCGACGCGCGGGGCGGCCTTTTGCGCCGGCTTCTTCGCATGCGCGGGCGCCTTCTTCGGAACGACGGGCGCGGGCGTGGGCGCGGGCGTCGCGCCGCCGTCCCCCAGCTCTTTCTCGGCGTTAAAATTCGGATCGGACGGCTTCACCGGACCAGCCAAACCACGCGCCCCCACCGTCTTCGGCGCCGACGGGAACGACTTCTCTCCCGGCAGCGGCCTCATAACCGCCGCCGGCTCATCGCCCGGCCTCGGCTTCACCGTCGTCCGCTTGAGCGCCTGCACGAATTCGATGCACGTCGGAAAACGATCTTCCGGGTTCTTCGACAACGCCCGCGCAATGATCGGCCGATCGTGCACCGGCGCCGGCGACAAATCGTGCGCGTTTTGCAAATGCTGCAAGATGAGCTGCTTGATCGTCGTGCCCGTGAACGGTCGATGCCCGGTCAGCGTCTCCTGGTACACGATCGCCAGGCTGTACTGATCGCTCTGCCGGCTGAACTTGCCGTCAAACGTCTCCGGCGCCGCGTACACCGGCGTCACGCCGCCGGTGATGGTCATGAACTTCTGATCGGTGATGTCTTTCACCAAACCGAAGTCGGCGACCTTGACGTGATTGTGAACCAGGAAAAGGTTCTGCGGCTTGATGTCCAAATGCTGCAATTGATACAGCGAGTTCATCAGATCGAGCGCTTCGGCCGCTTCTTCAAGGTAGCTGAGCAACTCCTCGCGCGGCACGCCCGGCAGTCCCTGCGATCGACATTGCTTGAAGCGGTCCGCCAGCGTGCGGTCCGCCAGCTCCATGACGATGACGAGATAATCTTCGACGATTTCGAATCGATCGAGCGAGATGACGTACGGGTGATGCACCGTCTTGACGCGGCTGAGCGACTTCATTTCCTGGTCGGCGCGTGAACGATCCATGTCGGTGACGCCGACGACGCTCGATTCATCGCCGCCGGAGCCGCGCTGCACAAACTTGATGGCCTTGAACAGGCCGCCCGGCGCTTCCGCTTTCCAGACCTCGCCGAACCCGCCGCTGCCAAGGCGCTCGATGAGCCGATAGCCGGGGATCGGTTCAGCATGGGGTTCAATTCGAACGGGCATGATGCAATCCTGTTATACGCAAAAATACCTATTTGCCGCGCTCTCCAACTCGCGCGCGGTGGCCTCTGATTGAAAGCCTAGCTTGCTAAACGAAGCTCGGCAAATTATTTCAAGGCTGCATGAAGGTTGCGGCACGCCGCGAATGTTATTTTCGTTTGACAAAAACCGACGTCCGCGATATCATCTATACAAACAAACACTACATCTGACTTGAACAGGCTATGACGTTTGGCGCGCGACCCGTCATTAGGGAACTCTTTCGCAGGAGCGTTGCAATGGCTGCCGTGGTAGCCTCGAATACGATGCATGCATTGTCGATCAAACAACCCTGGGCTGCGCTGGTCGTCGCGGGCCTCAAAACCATTGAAATTCGCCGCTGGCCGACGATCCGCCGCGGCCGCATCCTCATCCACGCTGGCCGTGTGCCCGACAATCGACCCGAAGCCTGGGACCGGGTGCC
>DAIOGM010000184.1:0-13435 GCA_036745215.1 Gemmataceae bacterium | reverse complement strand
CGCGTAGGTGCTCTTTCCCACGCAGATCGCGAGCACATCATCGGGAATGCGGAAATACTCGACGGTGCTCGCAAGCGCGAAGGAGTTCGGCGGAATCACGCACACGTCCGCCTCGACGTCGACGAAGGCCTTCTCGTCGAAGGCCTTGGGATCCACCAGCGACCCGTACACGTTGGTGAACACCTTGAAATGCCGGCCCACGCGCACGTCGTAGCCGTAGCTCGATACGCCGAAGGAGACGACTCCCTGGCGATAGGATTCCTCGGCGAAGGGAACGATCTTGATGTCCTTGCGAATCTGCCAGTCGGCTAAGAGACCCATGTTGCGCTTCCTTGTGGAGTGAGGCGAGTTTTCTTCAATGTATTTCTCAAAGAGGAAATTGGCTGCAAGCATGAACGATTGCGGCGACCTCTCTCGGCGTTCTCTGCGCCTCTGCGTTTCAAAAATGGGACCGGGCGCGAGGTGCTCAATGGAAACGCAGAGGCGCAGAGAACGCGGAGTTGCAAAACACGGTTGGTGCTGGTTCGTCGCGACGACATGCGGTATAAAAGATGTTGCCTTCGATCCGTAATAACTCGGAATCCGCTGCCAGCAGAGGATATCCATGCGCCGTTCGATGCTTGCCTCAATGTTGATCTTGACCATGGTCTCGCCGGCCGTCCGCGCTCAGAACGACGCCGACTTGCTCCTGGCAATGCAGCGGACGATGACGAAAGTCATCCAGCAAAACGAGAACTCGATCGCGTGCATTCTCGTGTCGCGCTCCGAGTTTCATCCGCGCGACGTCAAGAATCCGGGCAAGCTCGGGGCGTATGAGCCGGAGCGGCTGCTCATCGATCCGAAAATCACCGGCCTTGAGCGGGATCTATTGCGCAAAAAGCTCGACCTTGCCGATCCCAATAACATCCCGCCGTCGTTCGGCAGCGGCGTCGTCATCGATGCGCAGGGCTTGATCCTGACGAACTATCACGTCGTCCAGGAGGCGGCGAAAATCTACGTGCGTCTGCCCGGCGGCAAAGGAAGCTACGCCGACATCCACGCCGCCGACCCGCGCTGCGACCTCGCGGTATTGAAGCTGCTCAATAAAGATTTGCTGCCGCTCAAGGCGATTCCGCTGGGGGACGCGGACCGGATGGAGCGCGGCAATTTCGTGCTGACGTTGTCGAACCCGTTCGCCGCCGGCTTCCGCGACGGACAGCCGAGCGCCTCGTACGGCATCCTGAGCAACATTCGCCGCCGCACGATCGCCAATCTGAAGGAAGAAGAACGCGTCAAGCCATTCCATTACTATGGCACGCTGTTACAAACCGATGCCCGATTGCATCTGGGTTGCAGCGGCGGCGCGATGCTGAATCTCAGGGGGGAACTCGTCGGCTTGCTCACCTCGCTTGCGGCGATCCAAGGCGGCGAAACGCCCGGCGGTTTCGCGGTCCCGGTCAATGTCGCGATGCGGCCCATTATCGAAGTGCTCAAGCGCGGCGAGGAAGTGGACTACGGCTTTCTCGGCGTCGGCTTCGATCCGCGCGGCGCCGACGGCGAGTTGGGTGTGCGCTTGAAGGTCGTCGGCGAAGGAAGCCCCGCGGCCATCGATGGCAAACTCCGGCCGGGCGATCTGCTCATGGCTGTCAACGCGCAGCCCATCCATGAAAGCGATGATGTCTACACGACCGTCGGCATGCATTTGGCTGGAAGCAAGATCAAATTGCACGTTCGCCGCAACGGCAAGGACAGCATCGTCGATGTCACGCTCGCGAAACTCTACGTGCCCGGCAAAAAGATTGCGTCGTCGCTCGGCAATCGCCCGTTCGTCCGTGGCATGCGAGTTGATCACACGAGTTTGATCGTGCAATTCGAAGAACGAACCACCAACATTGTGCCGCAAGGCGTTCTCGTCAGCGACGTGTTGCCCAAGACGTCCGCGGATGCCGCCAAGTTGCGGTTCGGCGACGTCGTGACGCAGGTGAACGGCGTGTTCGTCGCCAATCCGGCCGCGTTTTATCAGGCGGTGGACAACGCGCGCGGCATCGTCGAGTTGACGTTGGCGACGAGGCCGCCTACCAAGGTTTTTTTGAAGTGACCATCGTCGTTTAGCGCTCGCTTGGCGCCACGCGAGCGCTAAACGTAAACTGGAAATGCCGAATCAAAGGAACGCAATGCGCTACGCCATCTGCAACGAAACATTTGAAGGCTGGGAGCACGCCAAGATTTGCCGCACCGTCGCCGAGTTAGGTTACACCGGCCTGGAGATGGCGCCGTTCACGCTGGCGCCGCGCATCACGGACGTCACGCTCGCGCAGCGTCAGAAACTGCGCTCCGAAGCCGAAGCCGCCGGCGTGCGCATCATCGGCTTGCACTGGCTGCTCGCGAAAACCGAGGGCTTGCAGTTGACGTCGCCCGATGTGCCTGTACGTCAACGCACCGCGGATTATGTTGTTGAGCTGGCAAAGGCTTGCCGCGACATGGGCGGCGACTTGATGGTGTTTGGCTCGCCGATGCAGCGAAAAATCCCGGCGGGCGCGACGCGCGAACAGGCGGTGGAGTACGCGACCGATACGTTCAAGCGAGCGCTAAACGGGATCGTTGACGCGGGCGTGCGATTGTGTCTGGAGCCGCTCGCGCCGACGGAAGCCGATTTCATTCAGACCGCGGCCGAAGGGTGCGAGATTCTCGAGCGCATCAACCATCCGAATTTCGTCCTGCACCTCGACGTGAAAGCGATGAGTTCGGAAACAATCTCGATCCCGGATTTGATCAAGAAACACACGGCGCGCACGGGCCACTTCCACGCCAACGACGCCAATCGTCGCGGTCCCGGCTTCGGCGCCGTCGATTTCGTGCCGATTTTTCGTGCGTTGAAGGAAACGAAATACGCCGGCTGGGTGTCGGTCGAAGTGTTCGATTACACGCCCGACCCGGTGACGATCGCGCGCGAGAGCATCCGTTACATGCGCGAATGTGTGGCGAAGGCATGACCGAATGAAGAACCAAAAGAAAACAACCACCGAATCCGGTCGCCAATTCGTCGAACGCTGGAAGCGAGTCAACGACTTTCAGCGCGAGGAATATCGTCAGCTCACCCCCGAAGAACGATTGCGGCAATTCTTCTACCTGATGGCAATGGCGAAGGAAATGAACTGGCAAACCTCCACGCCAGAGGAAATCGAGGAGGTGCGACGTCGCTGGAAAAAAATCAAGGCCAACGGCGGCCAGTGATTTGCCAAAACTCCCGATTGGCCCACTTGTGGATCTTCTGACTTGGTGGCGCAAAACCAAGACGAAAGGCGTGATCATCGGCGGTTTGGCCGTGGCATTTCGAGGCCGACCGCGAACGACGAATGATGTTGACGCCATTGTCTTTGTACAAGAGGATCAATGGTCTGGTTTTCTCGCAAAGGGACAGGAGCTTTCGTTCCACTCGCGCGTTCCGGACCCGCTGGCGTTTGCGAGGGAAAGCCGGATTTTTGTCGTCCGACATGAGAAAACCGGCACCAATGTAGACCTTGCTCTAGGGGCGACGGAATTCGAACTTGGAATGCTCAAACGGGCGAGCAAAGTAAGAATCGAGCGCACGTCGATTTCCGTCGCAGCCGCGGAGGATCTGATCGTACTCAAGGCAATTGCCAATCGTCCGATCGATGACATGGATATTCTTGGGTTATTGGAGTATTCGTCCGACTTGGACTTCGACCATGTTCGGCATCACATTGAGCAATTGGCCGGTCTGTTAGAAATGCCGGAACTTGTGGAGAACTTCGAGGACATCCTGGCGAAGCACAAGAAACGACATGGGCGCCAACGAAAACGCCCTTGAATGGGTTCTTCAATCGCTCGCCCTGGTGCGAGACGACCGCGCGGAAGGCGGACGAGTTTTTGACGTCGCTCGGCTATCTCAATGGATCGCCGACGTTGAAGCTGCCTGCAGATGCAAAAGTCCTGGAGCTGCGAAAATAGTCGAGAGGTTACTTCGGGCGGCGCAGCATCTGCCAAAGCACGATTGCGCCGACGAATGCGCCGACCGCGCCGCCCAGGCCAATTCGAATCGTTTCATGCGCGTCGTCCAGCGAGAGTCGCACCAACAGGCACGAAGTAAGCCACGCGACGGCCAAAAGGATCAGACCCCAAAAAGCGCCGCCGAGCATGCCATTGACGACGATCGCGGCTATCAGCGAGCGCCAGTGAAGCGAGCCGTCTTCGTAGCGGCCTGGAAAACGCACCCACGCGATGATTTCGTTAGCGCTCATTACGGCGACGCCAATCAAGACGCAGACGAGTACGGAGTGCCAGCTCAAGAATTCGTGAGCGTCCCACCCGCCATAGGCGCCGGCGGCGACCTGGCTGGCGGCCAGGCTCCAGACGAGCAACTTATTGGTCAGCGGTCGCTCGATTTCACTTGATGGCGGCATTGACTCGTTGGAAAGTTCGCTCATGGCCTTACCGAGATTTCGAGAACGTCGTAAAGAAGCATAGCAAGGACCGATCCAAACAACGGGGGCAAACCATGATTCGCTGGCTATTCGCAGGCGTCTTTTTCGTCGTCCTGGTCGGCCCGTCCACGGCGCAGGACTGGCAACCGGTCACCGAAGCGCTCATCATCGCAGAAAAACCCGGCTACGGCAAGCTGTGCGGCGTCGTCGTCGATCACAAAATCGGCGACCTGCTCATCAACCTCAGCGATAAGGGATTTTACCGATCCAGCGACGCCGGTATATCGTGGACCAAGGTCGGCCCGGTGATCAAAGGCCGCACCGAGACTCCCGGATGTTTGATGCTCGATCCGCTGGGCGGCAAACGCATCGTGACCGCGCTTGTGTACGGTGAGCCGATTCAGGTCAGCCCGGATTCGGGCGCGACCTGGAAGTCGCTTGACCAAAAAACAAAGCACGTCGATTGGTGCGCCGTCGATTGGTCCGATGCGGACATGAAATTCATCCTCACGCTCGCGCATGAAAAGAACGACTTGATGCTGATTTCGCGCGACGGCGGCAAGTCGTTCGACGAAGTCGGCAAAGGCTACGGCCCCGCGTGGATTTTCGACAACCAGACCGCCGTCGTGGCCGAGGCAAAATCGAAGGCCAACTCCAAGCCAGGATTGGTGCGCACGACCGATGGGGGCAAGACGTTTCAATACAAGGGCGATTACCATGCCAAGGCGCTGCCGCGCTGGCACAAGGACGCACTCTACTGGGTCGTCGAGGGCGCTTTGATTGTCACGAAGGACAAGGCCAACACGTGGACGAAAATCAGCGACATCAAGGGCGGCCTGTTTGGCCCGATCTTCGGCAAGAACGACAAGCACGTCTTCGTGCTCGCGCAAAATGGCATCCTTGAAAGCACCGACGGCGGCGTGACGTGGGCGAAGCCGATCGCGGTCCCGAAGGAAATGAAAAGTGTCGCCAATCTCGCGTGGATGGAGTACGATCCGACGCGCGACAACCTCTATGTCATGAAGATGGGCTCGGAACTTTACCGCTGGCAACGCAGATAACCATGACGGCGCAATATTTGTTCGTCTACGGCACCCTCAAACGCCGCAGCCGACATCCGATGGCGCGGCGTTTGGCGCAGGCGGCGCGTTATGTCGGTTCCGCCAGGATCGCCGGACGCCTTTACAACCTGGGTCGCTTTCCCGGCTTGAAGGAGCCGCGCGCGCATGAGGATTGGGTGCAAGGCGACGTCTACGAATTAGGTGAAAATTCGCATACTCTCTTGCGCGAGATGGACGCCTATGAAAACGCCGAGTCGCCACCGCCGACGGCGTACGAACGCCTGTTGACGTCGGCGACGCCAGACGATGGTCGCGAGCTTTCGGCGTGGGTTTACTGGTATCGCGGTCACGTGGACGAAGCGAACTTCATCGCATCGGGGTCGTACGAAGACAATTGCGATTCGTGATCGGCAAAGCGAGATTTTCATGACGCTCGACATAGCCCAACTCGGCCAGCCGGTGCTGCGGCAAATCGCCGCGGAGGTGCCGATCGAACGCATCGGAGATCCGATGTTCCAGGATTTCCTGCAAGGAATGTTGGAAACGCTGCTCAGCGCGAAGGGGGCCGGGCTGGCGGCGCCGCAGGTGTCCGTGAGTGAGCGCGTGTTTCTCGGCGCGATCTATCCGCCGGAGGATGAAGGCGAGCCGCCGGGCGTCGAGGCGTTTATCAATCCGAAGATCACGCCGCTGTCGGACGAGATCAAACGCGGCTGGGAAGGCTGTCTCAGCTTTCCCGAGTTGCTCGTTTTCGTACCGCGCTTTCACGCGGTGCGGATCGACTTCATGACGCTCGACGGCGAGCCGGCCGCGCTGGAGCTGGAGGATTTCGCCGCCCGTGTCGTGCAGCATGAGCTCGACCATCTGGACGGCATCCTGATCCTGGACCGCGCGGAGACGACGCGGCACATCATCAAGGCGTCGGAAATCGAAATCGCGCGGCAGACGATTGCGGATGATGATCCGTGATTTCAGTCAGCGAGCCACGGGGTTTATCCCCGTGGTACCGACTGCCATTCCACGGGGATAAACCCCGTGGCTCGCCATTCAATGCCGCGCCAGCCATCGAAACAAAATCGCCCCAACAATCAGCACCAACAAATCCGCATTGTAGATTCCCAGCCACGGCGCCAACTTGCCGCCGCGCGCGAGATTGATCATGCAAAACATCAACGGGTAATAAACAATCACGATCGGCAAGAAGCACGTCACAAACGCGCTCAGGTAATCGCGTTTGCCCAACCAGACGCCGATCGGGCAGCCGACGAGCGCGAAACACAGGCAGCCCAGCGCAAACGCGGGCCGCACGTGCATCTCGCAGGCGATCGCGTCGAGATAGTTGTCGCGAATGCGTCGCTCGTTCGCCAAATGCCGGATGTGCTCGGCGTAATGAGCATCGGCGCGGCCTTGATCGAGTTGCTTTTGATGGCCCGTTATTTCCCTGTTCAATTTGTCCCGTTCCTCGCGAAACTTGCCTTCATAGGAAAGCAACTCCCCCCAGGTCATGTCGGTCGGACGCACCTTCAGCGCGGTCTTTCCCCAGTCGCTCGGCAAGTCCACCGGCAGCGTCCGATCCTCGACGACGCCAATGACGTTGCCATCCACGATCTGGCAGTGCGTGAGTTCAACGAGGAGCTGCCGCTCGACCAGATCGACGCGCAAGACCGCTTCCTTGGCATAGGCGATGAAATCGCAGCCGGCGCCGTTGGCCGCATGCCGTTTGAAGACGACGCCTTGCAGGGTGCGGCCGGAAATGCCTTTGACGTGGATTTCATAAGACGCGCGCGGGTGCCGAATGAAGCCGTCGTTTCTCAACATCGAATAAAGCACCTCTTCGATGTCGGCGCCGAGCCGGCTTCGCATGACGAAATGCGTGCAAGGAATAATGTCGAGACTAAGCCATAGCGTCATCATTGTGGTAATAGCGCCGAGCATCGCGGCCGGCCAGACCACGTGGACGATGTGCGTTCCCGCCGATTTCAGCGCAAGAACTTCGTTATCGGCGGCGAGACGTCCATAAACGATGCAAGTCGCAAACAACGTCGCCGTCGGCATCGTGTACGGCAGCAAGCTCGGCAACAACAACGGCGCCGCGGCGATCACGTGCATCGGGCTCATGCCGCTCTTCAGCGCTTCGGAAATGATGCCGACAAAAAGGACCAGGCCGGTCAAGGCGATCAGCGCGAGGCAGAATACCTTGATCAGCTCGATCAGAATCATGCGATGAATGCGGCCCAACAACACCTAGTTCTCCGAATTAACCACAGATGCACACAGATAAACACGGATGGTCAACAGTAGATTCGCTCATCCGTGTTCATCTGTGTGCATCTGTGGTTCAACGTATTTCCAATCGCGGCAGGCTGAGATCAATGCCCATCACCGACGGGCCCGGCGTTTTGCCGGACTCCACGCCCATCACGCGATCGCGTAACAATAACAGCGGATCGACGACGAGCGGCAACGGCTTCATGCGATACTTCACGTCCTTGGGATTGCCGGTCAGCTTGCCGCGCACGTCCACCGTCAGCAGGTTTTTGCTCAACGTTGTCGGGAACGGACGAATCTGCTGCGGCATGAATTGCTCGACGCGGCCCCACATGGGATAAACTTCGAGATGCAGATTCTTGGTCAAGAGATCGAAATCGCCCTTGCCCGACAGGCTGACGGCGCTGCCGAGCAAGTCGAGCTTCTGAATGTTAACCTTGGAGCCTTGAATGCTGAAACCGCTGTGGAATTCTTCGAAGGCCGTGCGATCCGGCCAGTGCAGGCCGAGGAATTTCAGGAGGTCCAAAAGGAACGGCAAGTTGTAAAAGTGGCCGCGCGGGATGTCGATCGAGCCGTTGCCGTCAAGCGAATCCATGCCCGAGCCGAAGCCGGTCAGGTGCAAACGTCCCCCGGCGATGCCGGAGAGCTGCGATTTGGGTCCGAGATTATGGCGGCCGAACTCGGCGAGATTGATCTGCGAGGCGGTCAGGTTCATTTCGTAGCGCAGAGCCGAATTCAAATCGACGCGGACCTGGCCGACGACGTCGCCGCCGTAGATCGGAGCGCGCAGGCCGACGAGCAAGACATCGGGGCTGGAGTCGCGCATGGCGAACTTGGCGTGGACTTTCTTGAATGGTTGCTCAAAGAGGGAGGCGTGTTCGACGAGCAGGTTGCCGTCGAGGCCGACCATCTGGCCGTTGTAACGCCCGACGCACGCCAACTCGCCGGTGACGTTCTTGAAGTCGAAGCCGACGTTGAGGTTGGCGCCGTAAAGCTCGGCCTTGCCGTCCCAGTAAACGTCGGGCGATTTGCCGGTCTCCGGCGCCTGGGCGATCACGAGGCGCGTGGTGACGCGCATGGGATCGTGGAGGTTGAGCGCCTTGGCGGCGGCAGGCAGCTTTCCCGAGGGCAACGCGCGGATGAAATCCTCGTCGATGCGAAACGCTCGCAAGCTGACGTCGGTCAGGTCGGCATAGTAGCCGCCGCGCGCGTCGAGATCGACGGTGCCCTTGTCCATCGCGATCACGGTCTCGCCGTGCTTGGCGCGCAGCTTGGCTATGTCGAGGCTGTAATTGTGGAACTTGAATTGGCCGCTGATGTCTTCGATCAAATACGGAAAGAACGTCGGTTTCGCGGACGAGCCGCGCGCGTCCACCTCCACTTTCAAGTCCTTCAAGTCGGCCGACGGGCGATGGACGAGCGCCGTGAAATAGAGGTTCCCCTGCGGCTTGAACGTCTCCCAGGCCTTGTGCAGGCCCGGCATTTTGACGAGCGCGTCGCGGAGCTGATCGTCGAGCGGCACGTTTCGGCCCGTGATTTCCAGGAAAATGGACTTCTCACCCTTGGCGTCCCGCCTGGGATACGACTTGCCGTTCAGGATCACGTGCCCGCCGCGCGTCGTTCGCTGAAACTCGTGGAAGTCCCAGTGTTTGTCATACACGTTGATGTTGCCGCTGACATTTTCAAGCAAATAGGAAAAATGGTCCCAGCGTATAGTCGCATCGTGCACGTTGATGTGAAACTTGTTGTTCCAATCCTTGCCGGGATCGCGATGAATGTTGGCCCAGACGTCCACCAGACCGGTCGCGTGAAACGATTCGACGAAGTTCTTCAAGTTTGTCGGCTGCACCGGCAATGCGTCCATCAGTTTTTCGTCGATGGGAACGTTCTTGGCGCGAATCTCCAGCTTGACGTCCGCATCTTTTTCGTTGCCCGACCAGTGGCCGTCGATGAATACCGGCCGGCCGCTGGCGTAGCCGACGAAGCCCTTGATATCGACGCGTTTGTCGAGCAAATCGTACTGAATGGCGCCGGTGGCGCGTTCGAGGAGATAGGGAAAACCTTTGAAGGCGAACTCAATGCTCTCCGGTTGCAACAGGACGCGCGATGGCTGACCGTTCGTGAGCGGTACGCATTGCCCTTCGTGAAATGCGCACTCGATTTGAATCGTCATCGGCCCGCGTGGCTTGAACATCTCATGAATGTTGTGCAACTTGGTCGGCAAGCGAGCGGAGAATTCCTTGCCGAGCATGATGTGCTTGATTTCAATTTTGGCCTCGAACTCCTGATCGATTCGCGGCAGTTGCCCGACTCCCGATGCGGAGATTTCCGTGTCGCCGGAGCGAGCGGTCAACTTCTCAAGATGAAACTCGCCGCTCTTGCAGGACCATTGCACTTCCAGTTGCTTCAGCGCGAGCGGCAAATCGGGATGCTGAAGCTCGCCCTGCTTGACGGTGCCGTTCACGTCGTAGTAGAACGGCTGCGGCTGGCCCGGATGATACGACACCTTGCCCTCGACGCTCGCCAATGCGCTGAGCTGCATGCCAACAAAGAACTCGGGAGGACATTTGCTCGGCAAGCGCGATGCGAGGACCTGCGTCAACGGAATCTGCGTCGCCCGAAACGCCAGAAACGCTTCGCCGGTGTCGCGTTCGAGCGTGCCATATAGATGCAGCTTGCCGAGCAATTCGGAGGCCGCGTCGCCGCGAATCGCGATTCGCGTCACCGGATCGTTGATCATGGTCAGGCCGACATCATTGATTTCAAACGTAATCGGCCGATTCGCGTCGAGACGGTCTTCCAGCACCAGCGTGCCATGATGGATGACGATCGACGGCTGCGGCGTCTCCGGCGGAGCGGTCGGTTTGCACAATACATCTTGCACGTTCCATTTGCCGTCGCGCTCGCGGCGGACGCGCAGACAGGGGCGGAACAGTTCGATCTTGCGCAAGGCAAGCTGGCCGTCGAGGATTTTTTCTTTGTCGTGGTAAAAGATTGCAGACGGGACATGCAGGAACTCGTGCTTCACGGGATCGTCGAGCCGCGAGATGCGCAGGCCGGTGACGTCGATGCCGCCGAGGATGCGCAGCCGCGCCGAATCGAGGCTGATTTGCGTGCCGGGAAACGCCTTGGCGACGGCCTCGATGACTTGCTCACGGACCGCGCCGGGATTTGTCCAGCAGTAGTACAGAACGGCAGCGGCCACGGCGATGCCGAGGATGCCGTACACCACGCCGCGGACGATCCATTTCCGCAAGTCCATGAGTCGCTCGTGTTTATTGATTGCAATCGGCGGACGCGAACCCGGTATCCGCGCGGCCGGGATGATAGGCACTTGTCGCCGCGCGGTCAACGGCGTTTGCCATTCTCCCCTCTCCCTTTTTGTACTCAGGGGGAGAGGGGTTGGGGGTGAGTGGGACGGCGTCCTTTGCAAAAGGAGGATCCCATTGCAAGGGACTCTCTCCCCCTCACCCCCGGCCCCTCTCCCCAGGAGTACCGGGGGAGAGGGGAGAAAAGTTGCGACCCACGATTTCCAATTTATCAAGCCATGCAAGCTCGGCGACCGAGGCAAATTGGGATAGGATAAGGTCTCCGTAGCCGCAAGCTGCTAGCTTGCCGGCTGGACATAACGAAAGCACGCAAGCTGGCAGCTTGCGGCTACGAACGGTGAGCATCCCATGCGAAACCTGGTCGCTTTCGGACTGTTGGTAATCATCCTGAGTGCGTCAACGAGCAACGCCGAGTTGCGCGAATCGCGCCGCGCCGATCCCAAGGAAGAGATCGCGCCGCGGACGCTGCGTTCCTACTTCGGCGCCTTCAAGCCCGACGAACGAGCGCGGGCGCAAGTGTCCGGCAAAGGTCGAAGCACGCTTGGGATATATGTCTTCGACAGCCGCGGCAATTGCGTGTCGTGGGATGACAACACCAAGCTGCAATACTGCGACGAACTCGCGACGGAATGGGTCGCGGACGCCGCGGGCCGATACACCATCGAAGTCCACAACGGCGGATTGGAATCCAACATCTATTTGCTCGCGATTCATTGAGACATGCTGCGGAGTATTGACATGCGGATTTGTGTCGTTATCGGCAGCGTTTTGCTGCTGGCATTCGCTTCGATCGGCGCCGGCGGGCCGGTTACTGGCGGTTGGTTCGACGAACTCAAGATCGGCTCGAAAAGCTGGACCGATACGAAGCGATTCCGCGCCAACGAGCGGGCGTCCGTTCTCGTTCGCGGCAACGCGAATTCGAAGTCAGCCATGCAAATCTCCGTTTACGACAGCAAGGGCACGCTCGTCGTGGAAGAGAAGGGCAAGTTCCCGCCGGTCGCCGACATGCTCGCTGTTTTCTGGTATCCGCCGCGCGAGGCGGAGTACAAGATCGAGATCAAGAATCTTGGCACGGGTGAGAATTCGTGTTATGTCACGATCAAGTGACGCATTTGCGATGACGTGACTCACATACCCAACAGCAGTTGGGTTCGTCGAAATGCGAAGAATACGAGGAAAATCGGCCAAGGCGGCCCACTTACCCACGAGCGCGCGTCTCACGCCCCTGTGTCCGCACTACATACGGATTCGTCGCGCACACACTTAGACACCCCCCCTGTTTTGCGCGACGAATAATTCTTTCACAACCGAGCTTGCAAGGCAAATAAGCTCTGTCCTGCTTCATTTCGCTGTTACCAAGTTTCCCACAATGGTCGCCACCTGCCCGCGCAGCTTCGTGACGTTGCCCTTGCCATCGGGATGCACTCGATTGCTCAGAAAAATCACCGCAGAGCGCGTCGACGGATCGAGCCAGATCGAAGTGCCCGTGAAGCCCGTGTGACCGTAGCTGACGCCCTTCGTGAACACGTCGCCGCGATTGCTCGAATACGATGTCGCCATGTCCCAGCCGTACGTGCGCAGGCCCGGCTCCTTCGCGCCGGGGACCTTGCGCGGCTCCGTCATCAGCATGTGCGTCTCGGGCCGCAAGAACGCTTTGCCGTTGTGCTTGCCTTGATCGAGCAACATGCGCGCCAGAATGGCAAGGTCGTCGGCCGTCGAAAACAGCCCCGCGTGCCCGGCGACTTCGCCCAATAGATAGGCCCGTGGATCGTGGACTTCGCCGATCATCCAGCGGCCTTCGCGCTGTTGCGTCGGAGCGCTGCGTTTTTTCACATCGCCTTGCGGGCGAAAGCCGGTCTCTTTCATGCCGAGCGGGTCGTAGATGCGTTTCTTCGTAAATTGATCGAGCGTCGTGCCGCTGACGTTTTCGACGATCTTGCCCAAGAGGATGAAGCCGACGTCGCTATAGGTGAACTTGCTGCTCGGCGTCCCGATCGGCTTGAGGGCGAACAGGTTTTGCCAGGCCTTGTCCTTGCCGTCCTGATAATCCTTGAGCGCATTGTCGGCGATGAACCCGCCGGTGTGCGTGAGAAGCTGGGCGATCGTGATGTCTTCCGTCTCCTTGCGTGCAAACCCGGGCAGGTGTTTGGCGATCGGATCGTTGACGCCGAGCTTGCCGTCCTCGATGAGCAGCATGATCGCCAGCGCCGTCGCGATCGGCTTGGTCAGCGACGCGAGATCGAATACGGCGTCCTCGGTCATGAGCGTCGGCTCCGGCTGCTTGACGCGATGCCCATGCGCTTTGCGATAAACGATCTCGTTCTTGTGCAAAACGAGCACGACGGCCCCCGGCAAT
>DAIOGM010000183.1:4801-13494 GCA_036745215.1 Gemmataceae bacterium | reverse complement strand
TGGTTCCCCTCATTCGCCGCTTGCGGCTTCGCGCTCACCCCGCGCCGCGTGAACGCGAAACCGCAAGCGGGTCAAAATGGAAAACACAAGCCGTCGTACGCCGGCTCGACGTTCGGCGGCAATTGCTTCTTGACCGTCTCGTGCTCGATATCGTGCGAGATGTGCGTCAAGTACGCCTTCGCCGGCTGCAAACGATCGATCACCTCCAGCGCCTCATCGACGCAAAAATGCGCCGGGTGCGGGCGATAACGCAGCGCGTCGATGATCAACGTCTCGACGCCTTCGAGCCGTTGCATGCTCTCCTTGGGAATTTTACTTACATCGGTGCAATACGCCAGATCGCCGATGCGGAAGCCGAACACGCTGAAATGAGCGTGCTCCATCGGGATCGGCGTCACGCGCTCTTCGAGAACGGTGAACGGCGCGTCGGTGATGTTGCGAAACGTCAGCTTCGGCAGGTAGCCCATCGGCATCCCCTCCGACTCCGGCGTGAACGCATACGCGAACGACTGTCGCAGCTTGCGCTCCACCTCCGTCGTGCAATAAAGCGGCACCGGCCCGCCCAGGTAACGCGGGATTGGCCGCAGATCGTCCAGGCCATACATGTGATCGGCATGAGCGTGTGTGTACAAGACCGCGTGCACGATCTGCACCCTGGCACGCAAGAGTTGCAAGCGCAGCTCCGGCGGCGTGTCGATCAGGATGTTCCCCTGGTTCGTGGAGATGAGGACGGCACAGCGATAGCGATGATTTCGCGGATCAGCGGAGCGGCACACTTCGCAGTCGCACCCGACCATGGGCACGCCGACACTGGTTCCGGTTCCGAGGAAGGTGAGAGTTCGCACGAGTTATTGGTTTCGCAGGCGAGCCGAGGGCCGTAAGGCCCCGGTTGAGGATACCCCATCAACCGGGGCCTTACGGCCCTCGGCTCGCCGGGATGGTACTTACAGACATTGTAAACGAACCGTCGTGCGAAGCGATGGGCAGTTTCGTGAAAAGCCGCAGGCGGACCGTTGACTTCTTAATTCGTCTCGCTTACGCTGACCCCTTACCTCTTCCAGTGTTTTCTGAAGAACGAGAGTAAATCGTCATGAGCATGGATATCGCTAGATCCTTCAACGCGCAACGCCTTCTGTGGGCCGGTTTCTTTTCCATTTTCGCCGCGGGCGTCGGCTTCTCGGTACGCGGCGGCATCCTCGTCAATTGGTCCACGGAATTCGGTTTCACGATGGCCGATCTCGGCGGCATCACCGGCGGCGGCCTGGCAGGCTTCGGCATCATCATCATCATCGGTTCTCTCTTCGCGGACAACATCGGCTACGGCAAATTGATGGCCCTGGCGTTCTTGATGCACGTCGTGTCCGCGGGATTGCAATTGTGCGCCGGCGAGATCTTCTCTCGATTCGGCAAAGATGCAACCTACTGGACGCTTTACATCGCCATGTTCATGTTCGCCATCGGCAACGGCATGTGCGAAGTCGTCGTCAATCCCATGGTCGCTGCGCTCTTCCCTCGAAACAAGACGCACTACTTGAATATCCTGCATGCCGGTTGGCCGGGCGGCTTGATCGCGGGTGGCCTGGTTTCTTATCTGATGAACAGCGGCAGCGTCATGGGTTATGTGATGTTTCCGCAAAAGGTTCATTGGACCATTCAGATGTCCATGTTCCTGGTGCCGACGTTCATTTACGGCGTCATGCTGCTCGGCCAAAACTTCCCGACATCCGAAGCGAGCCAGGCCGGCACGAGCTTCGGCGAAATGTTGCTGCAATTCGCATCGCCCATTCTGTTAATCCTTCTCTTGTGCCACGCACTGGTTGGTTATGTGGAACTCGGAACGGATAGCTGGATCAGCAAGATCACCGGCAGCATCATGGCCGACCCGAAACGAGGATTGTTGTTATTCGTGTACACGTCCGGCTTGATGTTTGCGATGCGTTTCTTCGCGGGGCCGATCGAACATGCGATTTCACCGCTCGGCTTGCTGTTCGTCAGCGGACTCTTCGGGGCGGCGGGGCTATTGCTCCTGGGTGCGGCCGAGGGCGTTATCTTTTGCGTGTTTGCCGCTACCGTTTACGCGATCGGCAAGACATTTTTGTGGCCGACGATGCTCGCAGTCGCGTCGGAGCGCTTCCCGAAGGGGGGCGCCATCGTCATCGGCGCGATGGGCGGCGTCGGCATGTTGTCCGCGGGCTTTTTGGGCGGGCCGGGCATCGGCTTCAAGCAGGACTACTATGCCTCCAAGCAATTGAAAGAAAAGGAACCCGACGTCGCCAAAGCCTTTGAGGCGCCGGAGGACAATTCGTTCTACGGCCTTGTGCATGTGCGCGGTCTCGATGGCCAAAAGGTTGGCAGACTCGTGGACAAACGCGAGGAACTGGAGAAAGCCGTTGAAACGGCAAAAGAAACCAAGGACGAAACGAAAATCAAGCAGGCCGAAGACGACCTCGCTGCGTGGAAGGCTTCGGCCGACGGCAATGCCGACAAGGTCATCGAGGAAGCTTCGTTATACGGCGGCCGCATGGCGTTGACGTTGACCGCGGCCGTGCCCGCGGCAATGGCGGTGCTCTATTTGTTGCTGATCCTTTACTTCAAACTTCAAGGCGGCTACAAACGCGTGGAGATTACGCCGGAAGTGCCCGCGGCCGAGGGGGCGCCGGGGTTCGCTGGCAAGGGATCGGACGGCGCTCACGCCCACGGCATCACCGAGAAGCCGCCGCATCAAACGGGCTTCAAGGATTAGCGGTTGTTTACGTTTAGCGCTCGCATGGCCCAGCGAGCGCTAAACGTGAACGGCGGTCCGCTCCCGCCGGCACAACTCCGTGAACAAATGCCGCGTCTGCGACGTGTGCCACTCCAGCACTTCCAGAAAAATCTGCCCCGCCGTGCGATCGGCCGTCGCTTCGCAACCCAGGCGTTTGGCGAGCTTCTCCAGTTCCTCCGGCGAATCCGGCAATTCATCGAGCGAACGATTGTGGAAGATGCGCAGCCGGCTCTCCACCGTGCGCATGAAATCGCAGCACGAACGCAACGTCGCATGCTCTTCCGAGTTGATCAGCTTCGCGTCGTGCATCGCATCAAGCGCCAGCCACGTGTTCGGCTGCCGGATCGCTTCGAACGCCTTGCCATATTTCAAACGAAAGAGCTGCGTGATGAATTCGATGTCGATGATGCCGCCAAAGCCGCGCTTCAAATCGCGCTTGCTGCCCGACGCCTCGACGCGGCCACGCATCGACATGATCTCGTCCGCAATGTGCGGCTTCCATTCGAGATCGTAAATCTGGTGGTGAATGCAACGCATCACCTGTTCTGCGAACGCCGCATCGCCGAAGACGATGCGGCCACGCGTGAGCGCCTGCCGTTCCCAGAGTTGGGCGTCGCCTTCTTGATAGTAGCGTTCGAATTCGCTCAACGGCAACACGAGGCTGCCCGACTTGCCGGTTGGCCGCAGCCGCATGTCCACTTGATAAAGCCGGCCGCGCGGGCTGACATTGCTGGCGACCTTGATGATTTGCTTCGCCAGCTCGGAAAAAAAGTGGAAGTTGTCCGTCAATTCAAACGTGTCCCAGCGCGACGAGCCCGGCGGCGGCATGGTTCGGCCGTCGCCTTCGTAGATCAAGATCAAATCGAGGTCGCTGTGATAACTCATCTCCTGGCCGCCGAGCTTGCCCAGACCGAGCAAGATATATCGGCTCGCCTGGCCGGCGCGCGGCCCATCCATCAGGCTCGGCATGCCCAGGCGGCGGACCAGCGGGGCGTATTGCATCGATGCGATCTGCACCAAAATCGTTTCGGCAACGTCGCTGAGGGCCCGCGTCGTCTCGATGATCGAATCCTTGCCGAGGATGTCGCGCACGCCGATGCGCAACAACTCGTTGTCCTGAAAGCTGTGCAAGATCGGCTCCGGATCGTCGGCGTTGCGGCACAACTCCGTCAACTCCTCCCGTAACTCGGCCGCCGAACGCGGCAGATTCAATACGAGGCTGTCAAGCAACTCATCGATCATGCCAGGGTTGTTGATCAAGATCTCCGACAAGAACTGGCTCCACGCACACAATTCGACGTACAGCTTCAAGCTCGGCGTGTTGAAGCTGAACAGCTCCCAGAGCACCGCCTTGCCGCCGAGCGACGCGGAAACTTTTTCGAGATTGACCAGCGCCATGTCCGGATCGGGCGTCTCCGCGACGGCGTGCAACAATTGCGGGGCGATGTTCGCCAGAAACTGCCGGCAGCGGCGCGTGGACAGAAACGGAATCGTCTCCGTGGCGAGTTGATTGAGGCTCTGATACGCGGCCTGCATGTTCTTGAACGGATACTTGCCGAGCACCTGCTCGATTCGCTCCGGCTCCGGACTCGGATCGAGCAGCAAGTCACTTTCGGGATTCTCTTCGCTCGAAGAAAACGATTGATGCAACAGATGGTTGAGGATCGTGCGATTGAGCGCCGTCTTCTCCTTGTAATCCGCGAGGAAGGCGTCGTACGGATCGAGCAACCGAATCGGCGCCGAGTCGTCGCTCACGTCTCCCCTCTCCCCTTGGGGGAGAGGGGTTGGGGGTGAGGGGGGCATTTCCGACGGCGATGTGTAGCCCATGCGCAAAGCGAGTTTGCGCAATTCTTCCGGTTTGTCCGGCAAACGATGCGTCTGCAAGTCAAACATGAATTGCAAGCGATGTTCGACCTTGCGCAAAAAACGATACGTGTCGTCAAGGACGCGGTATTCCAGATCGGTCAAGCAGCCGACCTTTTCGAGAGCACGCATCGCCTTGAGCGTGTTCGGCTCGCGGATGTCGGGCAGATCGCCGGCGTTCAAGAGTTGCAGAAATTGAATGGTGAACTCGACATCGCGAATGCCGCCATGGCCGGTTTTGACGTTGGTGTCGCTCTCGCCGAACTGGCCTGACTTGTGCTCGATCTTGCGTTTGAGCGCCTTGATCTCGTTGATCTCGGCGACGCTCAAGTATTTCCGATAGACGAACGGCTCAATGGCCGTCAGGAAATCCTCGCCGAGCTTGACATCGCCTGCGACCGGCCGCACTTTGATGAGCGCCTGGCGTTCCCACGTGCGGCCCATCGTGTCGTAATAGGCAAGCGTGCTGGCGAGCGAACGCGCCATGGGGCCGCGGTGCCCCTCCGGTCGCAGCCGCAGATCGACGCGATAACCCTGGCCGGCTTCCGTGTTCACGCTCAACAGACGCACGACCTCGGAGCAGACACGCGAGAAATAATCGTCGTTCGCGAGGATCGTGATTTGCTGGCCGACGGTGTGACCGTCCTCGTCGAAGATGAACATCAGGTCGATGTCGCTTGAATAGTTCAGCTCCTTGCCGCCGAGCTTGCCGAACGCGAGGATCGCGCAGCGCGCCGGTTCGCGGTGTTTCGTGATCGGTTCGCCGAAGCGTTTGCTGATGTTTCGCCGCGCCGCCTCCAGGGCGATTTCGAGCGACGTGTCGGCGACGCGCGAGATGTCGCGCGTGATCTCTTCGAGCGGCCGATCGCGGATGATGTCGTTGGCGCCGATGCGCAACAGGTGCTTCTGCCGAAAGCGACGAAACGCGGCCAGCACCGCGGAATCCTCGTACGCGGCGTTCACCTCGTCGCGCAATTGTTGCAGCATCTCCGCTCGGCTCGGGCTCGAACGCAACGGGATGCGCAGCATTTCGAGATAATCGGGATTCGTGATCAGCAAATCGCTGGAGAACTGGCTGGCGCTCAAGACTTGCAGCACGGTCTCCAGCGTTCGGGCCCGGCTTTCCATCAAGCTCGGAATTACCCCCGGACCGGCGTTCGCCAACAAACGTTCCAGATTGTTGAGGGCCATGTCCGGGTCGGCCGAACGCGGCAACAGTCGGCCGAGCGGATGACAAAACTCGCTCAAGGCGTCGATGCCGAGAATCTCTGCGAGTTTTTCGAGATTGCGCGTGCCGCGTTCGACGTCATGAACGTCCCAGTCGGAAAGAAGCTTGCGCGCCTGTTCGGGCGATTGCAAACAATGGCGAAGTTCGTCGGTTTGCATGATGCTCGTGCCGATGGTGCGGACTTAATTCTTGCGTGTGTTGCGAAGGTGTTTATATTGAGCGGAACGACGATTCAACACTCCTGCAATGACGATCCTATGCCAACAGACAATCCACAATCGAAAAGAGAACCGAAGCCACTACCGTATTGCAAGGCAATTCTGCTTTGCGAACGAATAACCGTGGAACAGAGCACGGGCAGAGCAAGCCTTTTGGGCTTGCTTCGCATGCTCGATCCGATCGCAATTCCTGGTTTGACATCCAAAATGAGTTTGTTTGTTCAGTTGGTGGATGGAATCGGGCGCTATGACATCACGGTCCGCATTGATGACCTGGCGAACGACCGAATCGTTGCAAGAGGTACGGGGCCGCGGGTTTTCTTCCCTGACCCGCTGACAATCCGACAGTTCACGTTGCCGATAACCGCTCTTCCCATTGAGCATCCCGGAAGTTATGATGTGATCGTCCTGGCAGATAATCAGGAAATCGATCGGCAACAATTTATTGTCGCAGAAGCGGATGGTCACCAAGAGGGCGAGCGATGAGCGCGCGGCGTCGAAAAAAATCGCAGTCTGAAAAGAAGATCGACCGAGCTGTTGATATTCATGAATTTGCCAAAGGCATGAAATCAGGTGACTTGAAGATGATTGGAAAAGACACCTATGTGTTTCCCATCTTTGCACTGGACGTGCCGGAACCGATCAAGAAAAACGCGAAACCAAAAGCCAAGAAAAAATAATCACTCATCCAATCAACGGCAACGCAATCCGCTCGCTCGATTGAGTCGGCAATTCGGCGCAATTCTCGGCAACGCCTATCTGCTCTCCCGTCACGACGCGGCCGAACAGCGTGAACGACGTCGCGTCCTCGATGTCGATGTCGAGCGTCGCGCCGGCCAAACGTGGATTGCCTTCGAAGACGACGATGTGATCGCTGCGGGTGCGGCCGGTGAGTTGAATGGGACCGCTCCCTGTGCCACCCCCAGGAATCGCTGCGCTCATCCTGGGGCTTGGGCCTTCTACCAAAACCTCGACGCGGCTGCCGATGAAGCGGCGATGATCCTGCAAGCTCGCGGCATTCTGGATCGCGAGCAGATCGTTGTTGCGGCGTTTCTTGACTTCCTCCGGCACATCGTCGGCGTAAAGCTCGTGGCCGCGCGTGCCGGGGCGCGGACTGTATTTGAAGATGAAGCTGTTCTTGAACTTCGCGTGACGCACCAGGTCGCACGTTTTTGCGAACGATTCCTCCGTCTCGCCGGAGAAGCCGACGATGAAGTCACTCGAGATCGCGACGTTCGGCACCACCTCGCGGCAGCGCGCCAGCATGTCGCGATAGAACTCGACCGTATACATGCGCTTCATGCGCTTGAGCATTTCGTTGCAGCCCGATTGAGCGGGGACGTGCAGATAAGGGCAGACCTTCGGCAAATCACGCATGGCTTGCAACAGATCGTCCGTCATGTCCTTGGGAAAGTTCGTGATGAACTTGATGCGCTCGACGCCCGGCGTGTCATGAATCAACGCGAGGAGATCCGACAGGCGCGACGAGCCGTGATGATAGCTATTAACTGTCTGACCGAGGAGCGTTATTTCCTTACATCCCTCGCCGGCAAGCTGGCGGACTTCCATGGCGATGTGTTCGGGCGGCCGGCTCTGTTCGGGGCCGCGCACGCTCGGCACGATGCAATACGTGCAGAATTTATCGCAGCCGATCATGATGCGAACGTACGCCTGAAAGCGATTCGGCCGCATCGACGGGTCGCGCATCGGGTCGTAGCTCTCGAAGCTACGTTCGACCTCGTGGCGCGACTCGGTGCGATCGAGCGACAGCGCGACTTGCAGCGTGCCGGTTTCTTGCGCCGTCTTGATGAGCGCCGGCAATTGCGCGAGCTGGCCCGTTCCGCAGATGATATCGACGTGTGGGGCGCGCTTCTTGATCAGTTCCTGGTCCTTCTGCGCCATGCAGCCAAGGACGCCGATGATGGCGTTCTCGTGTTTGTTCTTGTAATTTCGCAAGCGGCCCAGGGCGCTGTAGATCTTGTCCTCGGCATGCTGGCGAACGCTGCACGTGTTGAACAGGATGACATCGGCGCCGTCGGTCGTCTCGGTCAGCTCGTAACCGTGCCGGCGCAGACTGCCCACGACGAGCTCGCTATCGAGCACGTTCATCTGGCAGCCGACGGTTTCGAGGTAGAGTTTTTTCATCGTTGTTCACGTTTACTGACCCTCAGGTATCCAATTCTTGAGTTGGAGTTCCGCCTTTAGGCGGGTTTGAGCAAAACGCCGCCTAAAGGCGGAACTCCAACGCGCTTTTCATTCCTGAAGGTCAATAGCGTTCGCATGGCGCCATGCGAGCGCTAAACGCAAGCAGGGTGGGCCATATGGAGTTATTCTACTGGACCGGCGCCCATTCGGGAAAGCCGAACGTTCACGCCGTCTCGCCGCCCATCCGCGCATCGGGCGGGATCGAATTGCCGCGCAGGAATTCCTGGGCCGACATGCGGCGTTTGCCGGCGGGTTGCAGTTCGACGATCTCGATCCAGGCGCCGTCGCCGCAACGGACCCAAAGCGTCTTGCCGGCTTCATCCTTGGCAACCGCGCCAGGCAACGCCGCGATGGCCGGACGCTCCGTGGTGACGGCAGCGCGATTGACGATCAATCGTAACGGCTCGGAACCGCG
>DAIOGM010000183.1:0-4791 GCA_036745215.1 Gemmataceae bacterium | reverse complement strand
ATGCATGTAGGCATACGGCGTCGGCCAGGGTTGCATGGCGCGAATCTGATTGGACACGGCCGCCGCGGCGCGCGACCAGTCGATCAGGCCGTCCTCTTTCTTCAACTTCGGCGCCTTGGTCGCCTTACTCTTGTCCTGTGGAGCGCCAGCAAGCGGGCCTTGTGCGAGCTTATCCACCGTCTCGATTGCGAGCCGAGCGCCAAGTGGCCCGAGCCGCGCTTCGAGGTCGCCGGCGGTTTCTTCGGGCAAAATGTCGATCGCCTCCTGTGCGAGGACATCACCTGCATCAAGGGAAATCGACATGCGAATGATGCTGACGCCGGTCTTCGTCTCGCCGTGGTAGATCGCCCAGTTGATCGGCGCAGCGCCGCGATATTTCGGCAATAACGATGCGTGCACGTTGATGCCGCCGAGCGGCGCGGCGGCGAGCACGTCCTTGGAGAGAATCTGGCCGTACGCGGCGACGACGAGCAAGTCGGGCGTGAGTGCCTTTAGCGATTGGACACCGCTTTCCGTGTTGATGCTTTCGGGCTGCAATACGGGGATGCCGCGCTCGACGGCGATTTCCTTCATCGGTTGGCCGGCCTGGCGCGTGGAGCCGCGCTCCTTGCCCGCGGCGCGGTCGGGTTGCGTGACGAGACCGACGACCGGATGGCCGCTGTCCAGGAGTTTCAAGAACGTCGGCTCCGCGAAGGCGCCGGTTCCCATCATGACGGTGCGCATATTGGTTGGCCGCGCGAGCGCGAAACCGCAAGCGATATTCACGCGCGGCCTTCGAGGGCCGCCAGGATTCGTTCGATCTCAACGTTGGGCGGAATCTCGCCCTTCTCTTGCGCTGCGCGGAATTGCTTCTCGAATTTCTTGATGTCGCCGCGCGCGGCCAGTCGAGCGATCGGGCCCATCATGTCGATGAAGAGGACGCCGTTGAGATGGTCGATTTCGTGCTGCCAGGCGCGCGATTCGAGTTCGTTCGCCGTCTTTTCAACGAGCTGACCCTTGAGATTGTACGCTTGCACCTTGATCGTCTGTGCCCGGCGAACGATCTGATACAAACCCGGGAAACTCAGGCAGCCCTCTTCATCCTCCATGACCCCTTTCCGTTCGACGATGCGCGGATTGAGGAACACTTCCTCGCACTCCGGCTTGTTCGGATCACCCGTGATGTTCATGACGAGAAGCTGATAGGGAAGCGCGACCTGCGGGGCGGCGAGGCCCAGGCCCTTCGCGACGTACATCTGCTCCTTCATCTCGCCGATGTTGAGGTGCAATTCCTTATCGATCGCCAGCACCGGCTTGGCCTTGTGCCGGAGCGCCGGGTGTGGATAGTGGACCAGTTTTCGCGGCATGATGAATCCTGAAGTAACGAGCGCATGATGACGCACTCATTATATCATGCGTTTCGCGTGCGGCGCTGAACGACCGGCGCGTTGCTGCGAGCGCTAAACGAGGAAAGGCTAATCGCCGGTGGCGCGTTCCTTCGCAAAGAGATCGACACCGCTCAAGAGTGGGTCGATGGTCGTCATCGGCAGCATGAATACGGTCTCCGGCCAGTACGAGGAATTGGCGTAGTAGCCGTGAACCGAATAACGCGAGCCGACGAGGAGCGTGACGGTCTTGCCGTCGTCGGTGACGAGATCGAGCTTGGCGGTGAATTCCTTGGGGCTGAGCTTGTGCTCGCCGCGCGGGCCGCCGACAATTGAAACAAAGCGATTGGTGTTGAGCTTGGCGAAATCCTTGACGAACTGACTCACCTTGTCCGCATCGATCTGGAATTCCTGCAGGCCCGATTTGTCGATCCACGTCTTGTCCTTGTCCTTGGCGACGCGCTCGAAGTTGAAGTTGCGCAGCTCATAACGCGTGCGGACCGTCAAGCGAATCTCCTTGATCTTGTCGGCGTCGAAGTTGTGCACCTGGCCGTTGAAGTAAGGCGACGCCAGCACGATCGCCGCGACCGGATCACCCGCGACGACGCCGATTTGCGACGCGATCAAGCGGGCTTGCGTGTTCATCAAGCTGGCGCGGTCGCGCAGGTCGGCTTCCTTGAGATCCTTGACGTCCTTCGTTCGCACCAGGAAGAGATAGGGCGTGCCGGAGTGTTTCGCATACGTGCCGGGCTTTTCCTTTTCTTTTTCCTTGGCAAATCCCTTGACGTCTTTCTCTTTGTCCTTTTCCTTTTCTTTTTCTTTCGGCTCTTCCGGCGCTTCCTTGCCGAACGCGATGGTCACGAGTTCTGTCGCCTTGTCGTGCTGATGCCGGGCCGCGAGGCCGCAAATCGCCGAGAGCATCGCGGGATCCATGCCCAGACCGAGGGTGGCGAGCGTGCTGGCGATGTCTTCCGGTTGCTTGGTGATCTTGAGCGTCGCGACAATGGCGGGATTCTTGAGGCCGTACTTGTCGAGGTCGTCCTTGTCGTCGAGTTTCTTTACATATTTTTGAGCCGCAAAGTTGCTGCCCAGGTAATGGAACGCGCTCGCGGCCGTCCTGCCTTCCGCCAGCTTTCGGCCCGTGGGTTCCGTGGGATCCTTGACGAACCAGATGTCGCGGCCGTCGGAGATGCGCCAATCCAGCTCGACCGTTTCCGGGCCCTTGTCGGTGGTGCGCTGCAGCTTCAAGGAAAGAATGTCAAAGATGTTGTGCTCGGGCAACCGCGTGTCGAGGTACGCGAGTTCGATGCCTTCGCTCGGCGCGATCTTGTCGAGGAATTCCTTCTTGACCAGGAACAGGCTCGTGGTGCCGTTGTCGAGCGTGCGGCGGACGTAGACCTTGTCCTTTTCAATCTTGCCGAACTCGAGCTTGAGCGCGGCCTTGGCGTCCTTCTTCAACTCGGGCAGCTTGTCCTTCTTGTCCTTGTCGTCTTTCTTGCCTTCGTCTTTCTTGGTTTCGTCTTTTTTCTTTTCGACGTCCTTCTTCTCGTCCTTCTTGGCCTTTTCAATGGCGTTAGCGTAGAGCGTCAATTCGACGGCGGGCTTCGACAACTCGAATTCGTCGAGCTTCTTCTTCATGTCCACTTCCGCGACGTCCACGAATTCGACGATCGCCTTTTTGCCGAGCGCGTGATCGATGAGGTTCTTGACCGCTTCCTCGTACGCCTTCTCCTTCTTTTTGCCGACGAAGAGGGACCATTCCGCGCCGAACTGGAACGGCTGCTCCCTCTCCGGCTCGACGTGGAAAAGCTTGATCTCTTCGGAACCTTTTTTGAGGCTAACGTAATCGATGTTCTTGGGATCGAAAACGGCGATGTCGAGGCTGCGCAGTTTGCCCGGATCTTCGAGCGCCTTTTCGATCGGCTCGATGATCTTGGCCGGGAGGATGAAGACGCCGTCGTCGG
This sequence comes from Gemmataceae bacterium, assembly GCA_036745215.1. Taxonomy (GTDB): domain Bacteria; phylum Planctomycetota; class Planctomycetia; order Gemmatales; family Gemmataceae; genus SIAQ01. The sequence goes on along the minus strand of DAIOGM010000183.1, from coordinate 1,463 downwards.
CGGCGAGGCGGGCGTAATAGAACGAGTCCTTGCGATCGGGGACCTTTTTGCCGATGAGCAGCGTTTCCTTGACGACCGCCTTGCCCTCATCGGCGGTGCTGATCTCGATCCGCATCGGCGCGGTCTTGTTTTCCAGATCGTAATCGGCGAGCGGCTTGCCGAGCGGCAGCAGGTCGGCGTCGTTTTCCACGGTGATCTTGATGATATTGCTCAAGAGCGCCTTGACGCCGCTGATCGGTTCGTCTTTCTTCTTGTCCTTGTCCGGTTGTTTGTGGAACTTGTCTTCCGGCATCTTGTCGTCCGGAGCGGCGGAGTCGTGGCCGAGGTAGCCGAGGCCCTTGGGCTCGACGGCGATCCATATGTTGCCTTCGCTGCGTTTGATTTCAAGCTTCTGGGCGCCCTTGGCGATTTCAATGGCGGTGATCTGGGCTTCCGTCGGATCGAACAGGCGTTTCTCGCGCAGGTTATTGGCGTTCGTGATGAAAAATCGATCGATATTCCGCTTCGGCACGGCGTACGCTTTTTCGCTCCGTTCCGACGAGTTGACGTAATAATAGGACGTTCCGTCGGGGCTCTTGTCGCCGACGTTGAAGGTCCATTCTTTTGCCTCGTCCTTGACCTTGCCGTGGAGCGTGACGACCAGCTTGGGCGGCGCGAGGCCGTAGCTGGCGAGGTCCTTGGCGAGGTCGGCGGTTTCGTCGGGGCGGGCGCGGGTGATTTCATCGATGATTTCCTTGATGCGAGCGCCCTGGACACGGACCTGTTGCTTGTCCTCCTTGTAGAACCAACGGTCGCCGATGTTGACGAATTCGAGCGTGATCGGTTTGCCTTTTTCGTCGGCGTTCTTGATGACGACCTTGTCGATCCTGGCCTCGGCCGCCGCCAGCGTGGGCAGGATCGGCGCTTGATCGACGGCGCCCTTGCGGTGCGCGATCATCAGGCCGAAGACCCAGAGGGTCGTGAGGAGAAGGCCGAAGAGCAGGGCTGTGGTGCGGAAGTTCATATCTTGAGGCTCTTGGTGTCAGCAGTGGATTACAAACGTCGCTTGCGGTTTCGCGGTTCGCGCGGCATGCGGTGCGCGAAACCGCAAGCGAGGAATTAACGGCGGCGGACGATCCAGATGGCGACGCCCAGGCCCATGAGGCCCAGGATCATGAGCCAGAACGGCAGCATGATCATGCGCGTCGTATCGACGGTCGGATCGAGATCGAACCGGCCGCTTTCCTTGGGCTGGGCGCCGATGCTGCCGCGTTCGGCCATCCATTCCAGGGCGCTGACGGCGAAGGAGTAATTGTTCGTCGGGCCCCGTCGGTCCATCAATTCGAGGTTGCCGACGAATTCGCCATCGCCGATGACGACCATGCGCGGTTTGCCGCCGTCGGTTTCGGTGACGGCCATCGCGACGGTCACCGCCGTCGGGCTCAAGCGCGGCCCGAGTTGCCGGGCGCTGTCGAGCAGGCGCA
>DAIOGM010000182.1:9262-13514 GCA_036745215.1 Gemmataceae bacterium | reverse complement strand
TCCATCGCACCGCGTCGGAAGCGGATTTGACCAGTTTATTTTTGCGCAGGCCCTTGGCCGCGCTGTGTTGATTTGTGGTTCCTGCACTCATTCGGCCTTGGTCGTGACGGCATCCAGAATCTTGAGTTCGCGCGATTCGAGCCAACGGCCTTGCCAGTCCAGAACGACGCGGTAGATCGCAATCACCGCGGCGCATTCCACCATCGTCAACACCAGTGCGATCGGCCAGCCCTCCGTGACGCCCAATCCCTCCAGCGCCGCCTCCACACCCTGTGGCAACAAAGTCGGACTCAAGAACATCGGCATCAGTAACGCAAACGCCACGTGGGTAAGGATCGCAAATCCCTTGGGCTGCGCGGGCTTGAGCGAACCGGCGGCGACGGGCATCGGCGTCAGGATCGAAATCACGTTGGCGACCATGCAGTAAACCAGGAACATGCACAAAAACTGCAGCGGCAATGCCAGGAATTGATCGATCCGCAGCCACATGAAGCATTGCAACGCAATCACCAGCGGCGTCAGCATGGTGAACACGATCGGCGCCAGCGCCAGGTTCTTGCCCAGCAGAATATCGCGGCGCGGCGCCGGACTGAGCACGAAGATTCGGAAGCCCGCCCGGTCGTAGCCGAACTGGTTGCCGGCCAGTTGCGCGATCGAGAACAAGATGAGCAAGATCGCCCCGGAGGCGACGAGCGGCATCACGGCGCGCGGCGTGTGTTGCATGCCGCCGCGCCAGAAGAGGCCGCCGAAGATGGCGAGCATGATGATTGGCGACAAGAGAACCATTTTCGTTTCCGGCGCGCGCAGCAGGCCGCGCAAGGTCGCGAGCGCGACGACGGCCGCCTGCTCGGGGAGCCAGGGAACCGTCTTGTCGAGGAACGTATTTTTCGGCGCGTCGCTCGTCGGCGCCACGACGGCGGGGGCCTGCGACGGCGCTTGTTTGTTGGCGGTGAATTCGCCGGTGTAGAGCCGCAACACCGTGCGATAGGCGCGCCATAAGCTAGCCGTGCCGATCAAGGCGTAAGCGAGCGCTCCCAGAAGAGCGGGAATGATGTTGCCGTCGGCCGCGGTCGCTCCGCCGAGGGCCAGCCAACCGGGCGGCAACAGCACGTTGGCGTACCAAGCGGATTCCTCAAAGGTTTTCCAAAGGCGATCGCGCTGCTCGACGGATTCTTTTCGTGTTTTCCGATCGACTTCGGCGATTTTTTTCTGGTAATCCACGTGTGTGATTTTCTGATCCTTCAGATTCTGAAGCAACGCCTCTTTTTCCTTGGTCGCCGACTCCGTCTCCGCGGATTCCCAGGGCCGGAAAATGTTGATCAAGTTGGGCAATTGGCACGTCAGGACAAAGGTCAAGGTAATGACGACGATAATCGTGCGCCGCCGGCGCTTGTCAACCATCAACGACGCCAGCCAGCCCTGGAATTGATACGTCAGCGCCGTCGCCGCGAAGATGAACGCGGCCACGAGCGGAAGCTGCACGATCATCGCGGGGCCGACCCCGATCACGCTGCCGAGCGCCAATCCAAACAAGATCGGCAACATGAAGAGCAGCGTCACGCTCACGAATGAGCTGAGGTAGTTAAGAACAAACACGCCGCCGAGCGACACGGGCAGGTGCAGGAACTTTTCGAACGTGAGCGCCTCGCTGCGCTGCAACTCATTCAAGAGGCCGATCGACCAGGAAAACAGGAAGGCCAGGACCAGGCCGTCCCAGATCATCAGTTGAACGGTGGTGGACGCCATTGGCAACAGGAAGACGCCGGCGGCGACGGCGCCAACGAACGCGGCAATCGAACCCAGACAGGCGCTGACGGCGAGCATGCCGAGGATGATGCCGCTGGCGATGCCGCCGCGCCGGAGCTGATTGATGAACAAACGCCAGCGCAGCCAGACGAACGTGCCGAAATGCAGTGAGGTCATGGCGCCTTTTCCTCTTCCAGCCAGCGCAGCTTGTGGCTCTGGTCCGCGTCGGCGCCCGCTTTTTCAAGAAAGCGTTCTTCGAGGGTGCCGCCCTGACGAAGCGCGTCAAGGGACGATTGCTCGACCAGTTTTCCCTTGACGATGATGCCGACGTGCGTGCACAACTTTTCGACGATTTCGAGCACGTGAGATGTCAGAAACACGGTGGACCCGCGCGCCACGAAGCCGGCCAGGAGATCGCGGATGACGCGCGACGTCAGCGCATCGACGCCCTCGAACGGTTCGTCCAAAAACAACAGATCGGGATTGGGCAAGATCGCCGCGGCCAGCGCCAGCTTTTTCTTCATGCCGTGCGAGTATTCCAACGTCAGTTTTTTCTCGTCGCCTTCCAGACCAAGGATCGGCAACAGCTCATCAATGCGGCTGCGGATCGTGTCGCGCGGCACCAGATAGAGCCGGCCGACGAAGGTGAGGTATTCGCGTGCCGTCAGGTTGTCGAAAAGCGCGAGATCTTCGGGGATGACGCCGACGCGCGCCTTGACCTCGAGCGCTTCCTTGGGTTCGCGCATGTTCTTGCCGAGCACGCGCATTTCGCCGTCGGACGGCGCCAAAAGTCCGGTGAGCATCTTGATGGTGGTCGATTTGCCCGCCCCGTTGGGCCCGAGGAAGCCGTAGAAGGTGCCGCGCTCGACGCTGACGTCGATGGCGTCCACGGCCTTGAAGTCGTCGAAGTAGCGCGAGAGGCCGTGCGTTTCGATGGCGAGGGTCATGCGAGGGGTCCGTCGGTGGTGGGGGAGGACGCTGAATGGCATCTTAGCTGGAGATGATGGAATCCGCCAGCGTTGGGCATTTCAGAATGTGACTTCCCGTACCGAATCAGTCAAAGTATGCTCGTACCCATGCGAACGTTTGAATGGGCGATCGAGGATATTGTCGCCGCGTATCCATACCTTGAACTAAACCACCACGCTGCGATGGCGGTCGCGTTGATGATGCCATCATCTTCGCCGTGCACGTTTTCCGTTTCCATCAAGGGCTTTGAAGTGGAAGCCCTGGAGGGAGATCAGGAGTTTTCGTTGCACGTCAGTTGGTCCTCGCAATGGGAAGACGCCGCAGGCCGGATTGTTCGAACGCACCAGAGGGCGCAAATCGTGGAAGGCGGCGCCATCGCCCTCGCCGCGCTCCTCTTTGCTCACTTGATGCGGAATAGCGAACTAGATGTGACTGTCGTAAGCGATCGCGCCGATTATTGGCTGTTACAGCAGCAGCGTGCTCTGGAGATTAGCGGCACGGAGCGAATCAGGGAGTTGCCTCGGCGTTTCCGTGAGAAGTTTCGGCAATTGCTTGAGAATCATCGAGGATGGGACGGCTACGTCGTCCTTTGCTGCTTTGCCGAATCCAAACGGGCGATACAATGGACGTATCACACGCAATCGAGGTGAATCATGGCAGGAACAAGAAATGGCTCCAAACCGACCGTGCTCAAACGGTTGTTGGCGGAGTCTTCACGGCGTATCCTGCGGGCGATGGCGTCGACGGCGACGGAGGCCAAAAGTGAATGGTTGGATGCGGCAATTTGCGAAACGGAAGTTGCTTGTCTTTTGGAAGCGGAGCGGCAAGAAATCGACGCGGCAATCCATTATGTCAGTGCAGCGTCTTGCTATGCTCGAGCGGGGCATTTCATTCATGCCGTGCCATTGTTGCGGACCGCCTTGTCGTTTTCCATTCGCGATGTTTCGCGCCGTGAAACTGAGAAGCTTTTGAAGGAATGGCTGCCAAAAGCAGAAAAACAGGTGCGCCGCCAGGCACGCAAGCGTGCCACAGTCGTCGCGTAAACTCACTTCCCCTGCAACAAATCCTTGAACGACCGCCGATCGACGTGATTCTTCAAGAGCACCGTGTCCTCGTTCGCCCACCACAAATGGCCGGAGTGAACGAAACAGCCATTGTTCGCGCCGTTGCGCGTGATCATTGGAATCGCGCCGCCGTCGCCGAGCTTGCCGGAGCGCATGATCGTCCAGCCGTCCTTGAAATCGGTGAAGACGTAGACGCCGTAGCTCGTCTCGTTGGAGCAAACCAGGTCGAGCTTGCCGTCGCCGTTGAGATCGACAAAGCGAGCGCCGGCGGTGAGCGGTGCGGCGACGGGCAACGGTTGCCAGGGTTTGCCCGGCTCATGGCGATACAACTTGCCATTAGCGCCAATCAACTCGCCGATGCCGTCGCCATCGATGTCGAGCAGGCGATGCAGTGACGGGTTTTTCTTTTCGTCCAGCTCGCTGAACGTGTGGCGATGGTGTTTGTCGTCGAGCCAATCCTTGCCGTCGAAATG
>DAIOGM010000182.1:3780-9252 GCA_036745215.1 Gemmataceae bacterium | reverse complement strand
CCTGCGTGACCGTGCCGGCCGTGCCTGTTGGAAGCGACGTGTATTGATACGCCAGCGACGCGTGGCCGTTCTTTTGCAGCACACCGAAATGGAGCTTGGCGCCGAGGATGATTTGCAGGGCGAGGCCGTCGGGGCCGGGCACGACGCGCCAGTGCGAATACTCGGAGTCCCAAACGTACGTCTTGCCGGCTTTCGTGCGCAGATCGACGACGTCGAGATAGCCGTCATTGTTGACGTCGAGAACAAAGACGCTGTCGGCGCAGGCACGCCATTCGTCGTTGCGAAACAGCGTTTTCCGCAGGCGATCGTGGGCTTCCTTGAAGGTGAGGAACTTCACCTTCTTGCCGTGCTTTTCGACCGCGTAGTCGATGAAGTCGATCACCTGCTCGGCCTTGATCCAGCCGTGCGGATGGAAGACCATGTTGAAGACGCCCTTTTTGATGACCGTGCAATCGAGCGCCGCCTTCCAGTCGCGCACGGTGATCGGATTGTTCGGCTTTTGCAGATGCTGGGCTTCCCAGTCGCTCGGCGTCATGCAGGGGAATTGCCAGCAGTATTTGCCGATGACGTAGGGATAGGGATAATTCTCAATCCAGTTGACGAAGTCGCGGTCCATCGGCAGGTACTTCTTGAATCGCTCCTTGCCGTCTTCCAGCACGAGGTCCTTCGGCAATTCGGGATCGCCGGAGGTGAAGACGGTGAAGACGGACGAGTCGAGCGATAGGTAGTTGGACTTCGCGGTCGTCTTGTTGAAGATTTCCGCCCAGTGCCGCGGGCTCGGCGTGTTGAGCGAGTCGCAGCACGGCATGCGGAACGCGACGGGGCGATTGCCGGGGATCAAGTGCATGAGATCGACGCCGCGATCGGTGGTGTCCTTCGCCTTGTCGAAGCCGGGCTTGAAGAAAGGGCACGGATGATCGACGGTGTGCACCTCGATACTCAAGCCTTCCTTGATCCAGCTTTGAATTTGCTGATCCTTCGGATCGATGTTGCACGTCATGATGCTGACGGGCGCCCGGCCGTCGATTTTCTTCAAGCGATTGAGGATGGGCCGCAAATAGGTTTCGTACTTTTTCGGATCGCGCATATCGTCGATGGCGAGGATGACGACCGCGTCCACGTCGGATTCGCCGAGCCATTGCGGCGTCGTGAGCTTCGGAAACCTGGCGTGCGGATAGTAGGGGTCGAGATCGTCGAGATACGCGAGGCGATTGCCGGGGGACGCGGCCGGCGGCTGGGCGAAGGCGGGGAACGCGATGACGAAAATCGAAATCAGAGAGAACGTACGCATGGAGGGTCTCTCGCGATGGCGGTTGTTCAACGGTCGATCATAATGAACTTGCGATGCAATTGCAAAGCGCTGCCACTGTTGCCGTCTATTTTTCGTGCTTCCGCTGGGCGCAATCACGTCGGCGACGGTAGAATGCAATGATGAACCTTGGAGAAAAGTAGGAAAGTCATGGCCGAGTCAATGGGATACAAGCACCTGAAGCCGAAACGTGGTTCGTCATATCGCCAGCTTTACGTTGGCGGCCGGATTCGCGCGGAAGTAATTTATCGCGAAACGGTTGGCCTGGAGCCGCTCGCGCCGGAAGAGGTGGCGCGGGAGTACCACATTCCCGTCGAAGCCGTTCATGAAGCAATAGATTACTGCATTCGCAACAAGGATCTCCTCGACGCGGAACGGGCATCCGAGGCGGCCAGCATCAAAGCCCGCGGCCGGGACAAATGGCCCTATGCGCCGAAAGACTATGTGCCCGACGCATGAAGCTTTAACTAGATGACAACAGTTGCAAGGGATTCTCGCGTGAGACGACAAAAATACCCACGGTTGTCGCCGTGGGTTTTGCGGGTTCCTACCCCCGCGAATCGCTGCGCTCATCGCGGGGCTTGAATAAACTCTACCACTCGCCGCTGCCGACGCGTTCGAACGACTTGCCGACGCCGATGCGGTAGCAGAGTTCTTCGAAGCGATGCCGATACGTGTCGTCGGTCGAGTGCAAGTGTTCGCCTTCGGTGATCAGCTTCATCTTGTCGATGCGAGCGATGCCGTGTTCTTTCATGACGGCTTCAAACTCGCCGAGCTTCGGAGCGTAGACGACCAGCAGCTTGTGTTCATCAAACTGCACTTCCATCGGGCCTTCGGTGGACATCACGGCGATGCCGGTGCAGCCGTCGTGCATCAGCAAGTCTTCATAGTCGCAACAATGACTCATCAGCACGGGCCGATCCATCGCTTCGCGAAATAGATCCATGTGCTGGCTGCCGCTCGAATCGTGGCTCGTTTCGAGCACGATATCGACCACATCGCCCAACGGGCCAAGGAGGTCGAGGAATACGTCGAACAACTTCTCGCGGCTTATCGAGGCCGCAAGCACCGGCACGGAGAAGTTCGCCTTCGAATCGCGGTACGTATCGATGCGATAACCCTGGCGCGGCACGATCGGCAACGACTGGGCTGGGCGAATCGCGTCGGTTAGCCAAAAGTCGCCGTAGCGATCGACTTGAAGGTGCTCGGACATCGCTTTTTCGGTCACTTGCATAAGAAATCCGTGTGTTCGTGCGGCCGCGGGGAATGCGGCTATACAACCATAGCTCGCGTTTTGACCGTCCGCCAGCATTCGCACCAGATTCTACGCACGAACTTGAGTGAAAAACGAAATTCGACGGGAAATGGCTGATTAAGCGGGTAAGACGTTCCGGGACTGGCAGTTCCGTCGAAGCGGATCACGCCGGGCGCGGTGTCAAGATCGGTAAAGTTGTCCCAAATCGTGGGTATTTCGCACCTGTTCCGGTTGCAAAAAAACGGCTCTTTCGCGTAAATTACTCAAACAGCGGACGGTGGGCCTCGTCGCGATGACGGGCTCACAAGCTCGGAGCTTGCAGCGACGAATTTCGTGCGGAGCGTTTCGTGATGCGATTCAAGTTAACATCGATCCTGGCCCTTTGCTTGTGCGCGACGCCGGCCTTCGCGGGCAACGGCAAGGTGCTCCTCGATATCTGGGACATCGCGTACCTCGGCGATGGCCGAGCGGGCTATGTGCACACGTTCGCCAAGCAAATCGACGTCAACGGCAAGAAAGCGATCCACACCACGATCGAAGTCCGTCTGCGGGTCAAACGGCTCGACGGCATCGCGGAAATGTCGATGGACTCCGGCACGATCGAAACCATGGAAGGCAAAGTCATCGGCACCTTCATGAGGCAGGGGCTCGGCACCAACCAGCAAAAGGTCATCAATGGCGTCGTCGTGGGCAAGAAGCTCGAATTGACTCTCAACGGCACCACCCCACTCGAAGCGGCGCGATGGAATCCCGATGTCATCGGTCTTTTCAAGCAACAAAACATCTTCAAGGACCATGATGTCAAGCCGGGCGACAAGTTTGACTATCTCAGCTTCCAGCCAGAGATTAATGCGGTGATGAAGCTTGAGGTCGTTGCAAAGGGCCAGCGCGAGGTGCTGTTGAAGGGGGCGAAACAGAAATCGAACCTGCTGCTCGTAGAAACCATCCCGGACAAGGTCGAATACATGGGGACCAAGATTCAACTGCCCGTCTCGCAAGCCTGGCTGAATGACAAGTTCGAACCGGTCAAAACCGAAGCGGACGTGCCCGGACTCGGCCCGCTGGTGACGTATCGCTCGACCAGGGCACTCGCTCTCGCGCCCGTGCCGATTGCTCAGCTTACCGACATCAGCACCAATCAACTGGTGAAACTCAAAAAACGCGTCCCTCAGCCGTACGAAACCAGCGCCGCGGTTTATCGCATCACCATCCGCGATGACGACAATGTGGCGACGACGTTTTCGCGCGACCATCGTCAGGAAGTGAAAAACGTCAAAGGCAACACGTTTGAGTTGCACGTGAAAGCAAGCAACGGCGGAAAAGCGGACGACGGCAAAGAACCGGGTGCCGAGTTTACGCAAAGCTCCTATTTTATTACCAGTGACGATCCGAAAGTGAAAGATCATGCCCGCGCGGCGGTCGGCCAGGAAACCGATCCGAGGAAGAAGGCCCTGCGTATTGAAAAGTGGGTCCATCATCAAATGAAGGTGTCAGCCGAGGAGGCTTTAGCGACAGCGGCGCACGTCGCCCGGACGTTGCAGGGGGATTGCTCCGAATTCAGCATGTTGACAGCCGCTATGTGCCGCGCCGAAGGGGTGCCGAGCCGGACGGCGATTGGCTTGATCTACGCGGATGTCAAAGGATCGCCCTGCTTTGCGTTTCACATGTGGGCCGAGGTCTGGATCAAGGGCCGATGGATTCCGATCGACGCCACGCTCGGCAACGGCTACGTCGGCGCGACGCACTTGAAGATCACCGATCACGCCTGGCACGATGAACGAACGATGACGCCGATTCTGCCGGTTGTGCGGGTTGTAGGGCGCGTCAGCATTGACATTGTGAGCGTGGAGAATTGATGACGCACCTGGCACATGATGGTGACCCAAGACATTAATTTCATCAGATTTTTTCTTGAGAAATCGGAAACTCTCCGATACTTTGTTACAGAGCGTTCGTCTATAAGATTAGCCGCCCTCGCCCGACTTGAAATGAATCGCACGAGACGGCCTTGCGCGGCGTCGGCGCTATCGGAAGCGTCGCCGCGTTCGACATAAGAAAGTGGCATATTGGTATCCATTCAATCAATAGGTTCCAAGGACTCCATCCCTCCCCGTATGGACAATTCGTGTCGCTAACACGTTGGGGCCGCTTCACGCTCAATGAAATCGGCCCGATCCGTTCGTCCATAAAAAAAGCGTCAAGGATAAGCGAACCAAAGAAGCTAATCATGGATTCGAAACGGCAGCCCAGTCGCCGAAGCAACGCCGCCCCAAGGACTCGCATGTCGATCCCGCGAAGAAAATCTTGCCGACTGACTCGACCGGTGGACCATGGGGTAGCAGCACCATGACCACACGGCAGCGGCAAGCCACTGGCAGCGCGAATGCCCCGCTTCCCGGCGCCAACGGAGCGGAGCCGGGCGATCGCGCGTTGCCGTTCTCGTGGCACGAGTGGTTCGGCCACGCCAGCGCTCCGCAGCGCGCCGCCGTCCTCGGTCTGGCCCAGCAACAGGGCGTCCTGTATTTGTCTCAACTTGCCGCAGCGGCCAATGGCGTCAAGCCGGCGCTGCCCACGAATCGTGAAACCGAGCTATCGGCATTGCTGGCCCGGCTTCTTGCCGGCGCCTCGGAGACGCTGCCGGCGTTGTCCTTCGAATCATTCACTTTTTTCGACGATGAACTCGACGCGCTGCAACAGCAAGCCGTCGTGCGCGCGCTGACCACGCCGGACCTGTTCCTGCTCCATGGGTTGCCGGGCGCGGGCAAATCGCGAGTCCTCACGGAAATCATCCTGCAGTCGGCGGCACGGGGGCGGCGCGTCCTGATGTTGTCGGCGCAAACGGCTTCGCTCGACGTGATCCTCGAACGTCTCTCCGGCCGAGCCGAGATCTTTGCCCTCCGGTTTCTCG
>DAIOGM010000182.1:0-3770 GCA_036745215.1 Gemmataceae bacterium | reverse complement strand
CGCACCAGGGGAAGCCACGAGCGGCCATCCATCCCCTCCGGTTTCTCGATACCGCGGAAAACCTCGAATCGCACCCTGCCTGGCTGCGCGGTTTCGCGCCAGAAGAACAAAAGAAAGCCTTTCTCGAGCGAATCTGCGCGGGCGCCCGCGGCAACCGCGACGTCACGGAAGCTGCCTGCCGATCGCGTCGCGAAGAGGAGCCGCACTGGGCCGAGCTGCACGCGTGCCTGGCTCGCATCCAGGACGTTGCCGTGCGGTCGTCGGCCTTGGAAGAACAAATCGGCCAACTCGCGGAAACGGTCGAACGTGAAACCGGCGCCGCCTTCGCCAGCCGGTTGGCCGAGCGGCGCACGGCTTGCGACGGCGACGTGCTGGAAATAGAAACGAAGCTGACAACGCATCATGAGACGCTCGCTCAATGCGACCGCGACGACACGGACCTGGCCGGTCGGCTCGCCAACCTTGAACCCGCCTATCGCGCCAAGAAGCACAAGCATTTCTGGTCACCAACGTTCTGGCTCAACTTGTTCAACAGCCAGCTCATCACGCAGACGGAAACGCTATTGCATCAACAATCGGAAGTGCAGGTGCGCCGCCAAAACCTCGTCCAAGAAATCGCGCAGCTCGAACGTCAACGTCAGTCCCGGCTCGACCAGTTCGCCGCGGAACGATCCGCTCTTCTCTCCAACGAGATCGACGGCCGGCGTCAAAAGCTCGTGGCTGCGCGTCAAGCGCTTCTGGACCAGGCGCAACAATTGGACAATGAGTGGAGTAGCCGTCGGCAGCGCCTTGGCGTCGATGGACTCGAGAAAACAGCCGAAGCGATCGCGACGGCGCACGGTGCGTGGTTGCAATCGAAGGAGGCCGACGAGGAGCGTTGTCATTTTGCGAACCAGTGGTCGAAGTACATCGACGACGCCGGGCCGCGGTTCGCAGCGAGTTTGCCGGGCCTCGCCAATCTGATCGCCACCACCACGCGCCGCTGGCACGCCGACGCCAAGCTACGCGACGGCGCGGGCGGGCAGTTCGATCTCGTTGTCGTCGAGGACGCCGAAACCTTGAACGACGCGGATATGCTGAGACTATCTCGACATGCCCACGGCTTCGTTCTCGCCGGACAAGCGATGACGGCCAGCAGTGCGTTCCAGCGTCTCTGGCAAGCCGTGGGCGGCGACGCGGGCGATTGGCCTTGCACGTGGCGGCGCGAACAGGACCGCTTGATCTGCCAACTCATCGCCCTGTCGCCGGAAGATCGGCAGCTATTGGACTGCGAACGTCTCGCCGACGCGCCCGACATCGAACTGGGCATCTTGCAACGTCCGCGCGCTGCGCCGTGTCTGGCTGAAGTGACCTTTGCAATGCACTGCACCTTCGCGGATGCCTTCACCTTCATGGTTCGCGAGGTGCAGGAGTTCCCGCTCGAACCGCTCGGCCGCACGGCCTGGTGGAGCGAGGAGGACGCCCAAGTTTGCCGGCACTTCGGGCCATCGGATAGTCAAGTCGGAGCTCGTCTGGAATTAGAAGCGGGCGTTCGGCTCATCGCCGCGGCGGACGCCGGCCAGGATTCGACGCGCATCGCTCGCATCGAATTTGCCCGTTCCGCCGGCTGGGACCGCGTCAAGGCGGAGCGCTGGCTACAGCGGCATCGTCCCCATTCGGATACCGAGCGAACCGCCTTCTTGCAATCGTCGCATCGTTTCCGCGGACGGCTAGGCGAGTTTGTCCGCGCCGTGGTGTGCGCCGGCGAATGGCTGCCGACCCATGGCGTTCAATCAGACGGATCGGGCGCGTTTGAGTTCAACAGTGTGCCGCATTTGCATAAACCGGATTGGCCGCGCGAGGGAGCCGGTCTGGAACTCGACCTGTCGTCGCCACGTCTGGCGGATCGCTTGCCGGCGGGCCTGCGGCAAGGGCTGCCGGCGCGCGGCTACGTCAACTATCTCGAAGCGCAGGCGCTCGTCCGCCGCCTCGAAACGATTTGCCAGAAAGACGTGAACGGTCAGCCGTGCCGCATTGCCGTGCTTGCGCTTTACGAAGGCCAGGTGGAATTGCTGCGCCGACTCGTCGCGCAATCGGAATTTCTGCGCAACTGCCGCATTCCTCTGGAGTTCGCGTTGCCCACTCGGCTCGAACAGCGTGAGTTCGACATGATATTCCTGAGCTTGACGCGCAGTCACGGTCAACACGCGGTCTCGTTCGGCGAAGACGCGCGCGAGCTGCCGTTGGCGTTGACGCGCGCTCGCTCCCGCCTCTTCATTTTCGGCGATCCAGGCGCCTTGAACAAACGCGTGCAATGGCAAGGACCGCTCGATCAACTGGACGCTCACGCTGCCCAGCAAGAGATGCTGCGGCTATCGCGCCTGGTCGCAGTACTGCAGAGCTTAGAAGCCGTTCCCCCGCCCGCCAACGGCCGTGTTCGCGAACAAGCCGCAAGTCTCGTGACGACGTAAGTCATTGACATTTATCGAAACCCAATCGAAATGCGTTGCCTTGACTCGCCATTCAATTGATAATTGTCAATTGTCAATGCATTGAACGACCTGCCTACGCCATCCCGCCGGAGACCGCCATGGGCGCCGACCGCACGTTCCTCACCACGCCGTCGCAGTTTCGCGATGTCAGCCGCGGCACCCCACGCCCGCACACGCTGATGGGGGACGACCTCGTTCGCGCTCGTCTCACGCAGGAAACGTGGCGACTCGAAATCATGGCCGACCCCGGAACCTCGATCGAGACGCCGCTCACGCTTGAGAAACGCAACGCCATCGACTTCGCGACCATCGAACGCCTTGGCAAACAGCATAGCCTCAAGTACTTGAAGGCGATGCAATGCCTCAACATTCCACAACCGTTGGGACAGGGTCTGTGGGAAGGCGTCCCGCTGCGCGAAGTGATCAAGCTCGCCGGCCGCGTGAATAACGTGCGGCGCATTTACTATTGGGGTTTTCACAACAACGACGAGAAGCAAATCTTCCAGTCGTCCCTGAGCTACACGCAAGCGATGGACATGGCCCCCGGCGATCTCGGGCCGCTCGTGGTGTATCGCCTCAACGGCCAGCCGATTCCGCTCGAACGCGGCGGGCCGGTGCGCATGGTCATTCCATGGTCATATGGTTTCAAGTCGATCAAATGGCTGCAGCGGATCGTTCTCACGAACGAGTATCGCGCCATGGATACGTATGCGCTGCAAAACAACGATCCCGATTCGTTCTTGAAGACGGCCGCCTACATCGACGGCAACGACGTGCAGGGCAGGGCGGGGCAAGCGATCACGATGACGGGCACGGTGATGGTCGGCCTGCCGGGCTTTCGCCGCGTCGAGTACTGGATTCGCCCCGACGCCGGCGCGCACGGGCGCATCGCCGACAATGATCCGGCGTGGGCGACGGCGCGCTGGCAGCCCTGTTCGATCCTGCCGCCGCCGAAGGACTGGGGCGGCGCGCTTCCGCAGGGCGTGTTTCCGCGCGACGTCTGGGGCTTCGATCCGAAGTCCGGGCAGCCGCGCGAATGGCCGATGCGTTATAGCTGGGGTTTATGGACCGTGACGATCCCGAAGCTGGCCGCCGGCAGCTACGAGTTCCGCGTCCGCACCGTGGACGCCAACGGTTTCGCTCAGCCGGAGCCGAGGCCGTATGCGAAGTCGGGACGCAACGAGATTCAGGTGAAGTTGATTACGGTGAGCTAGCGATAAAACCACAGATGAACACAGATCAACACAGATAATTCGCAGGTGGGCCAAAGTGACCGCCCTGATTTCTTATCTGTGTTGA
>DAIOGM010000181.1:9857-13535 GCA_036745215.1 Gemmataceae bacterium | reverse complement strand
CGGTGAAGGATCAAGGCGATTCGGTGATTGCGTTCGCCCGCACGGGGAGCGGCATCCCGTTCGGCGCGCCGGACGGCGGCCTGACCGATTTGTTTTTCCTCGTCAGTTGCCGCGAAGCCGCCACGCACCTGCGCGTGCTCGCCCGGCTTTCGCGCATGATGTTGCGGCCCGGTTTCCTCGATGAGCTGCGCGCGGCCGAAAGTGTGTCAGACACTTATCAAGTCATTGAACAAGGCGAACGCGAGCTGACGGAATAGATCCCATCCCATGTCACCCTCCGCCAATCCCCTCGACCAATTCTTGCAAACCGGCGACCCGCTTCATGTCGCCCTGGATGGGCAGATGCGTTCCTTTCTTCCAACCGCGAAGATCTTGTTGCCCGGATCGTTCAATCCCATTCACGCCGGACATTGGCGACTCGCCGAGGCGGCCGCGTCCATTTTGGGCCATGCCGTGGACTTCGAGTTGAGCGTCGTCAACGTGGACAAACCGGACCTCGCAATGGACGAGATTCGGCAGCGGCTGACTCAATTCGAAGGCCAGGCCGCGGTTTGGCTAACTCGCGCGGCGAAGTTCGTCGAGAAGGCGGAACGATTTCCCGGCGCCGTTTTTGTCGTCGGCGCGGACACGGCGTTGCGCATTGTGTCGCCGCGCTATTACGTTGACGAACGGGACATGTACAATGCCCTCGAAAAGATGCGCACGCTCGGCAGCCGTTTTTTGGTTGCATGTCGGATTGATGAGCGGGGACAATGTTTGCAGAAGGGCGATCTGTCGATTCCGCCGGACTTCGCCGAAATGTTCGACGAGATCCCCGCCGAGCGCTTTCGGCTCGATATTTCCTCGACGGCATTGCGTCTTCCTCCCCTCGCCCCCGGTACTCCGGGGGAGAGGGGCCGGGGGTGAGGGGTCAGTATCCCCATACGCATCAAGTTAAGCATTGAACCACAGAGACACAGAGACACAGAGAGGAAATCAGGGAAAAGACGCAGAATGGCGAATTCAAAATAAGGTGTTTTCTTGCATACCTGATTCTGTCTTTCCACTGTGCCTCTGTGTCTCTGTGGTTCAAAACGCTTAATTCACATGCCTGTTTGATCTGGACACGGAAACCCAACATGTCGAACGGAACTCCCGCGAAACCGCCGGCCGACGAGCTGGCGAAAGATCTGAAGGCATCGCTGGCGAAACGCCGTCCGCGCACGTGGAAGCCGATTCTCGCAGCAATCGTGCTCTGTTCACTGGCAATGGCGGCCATGGTCTATTGGCTATTGCCGGTGAAGCAAACGCCGCCGTTGCAGGTGATTGCGCTCGACGACGTGTTCACGCCGGACGAAAAGCCGTCGGTGCGGGCCCAGCTTTTGGCCCCATCCAGCGATGAGCCGGCGCCGCGCATGCGCGGGCACGACGTCGTTTTCGATGATCAAATGAATCGAAAGATCCAAGTCTTGAGCAATGACAAGGGGCAAGCCGTCGCCGAATGGCCGCTCGAAAACACGCCCGTGGCGGCGTTCTTCGCCCAATACATCGACGCCGGCCGGCGTCAGGGCAGCCTCAAGGAGAGCGGCCGATTGTTCATCTGGCCCAAGGACGCGTCGATCCTGTTCGTTGACGCCGACGAAACCCTCCTCGCCGACGAACTCGACGACAAGGCGCCCGAGGCGCTCAACAAGGCCGCCGAAGACGGATGGCGCATCGTTTATCTGGCGCTGGGGAAACCGAAGCCGCACGATTTTCGCAAAGTTCACGGCTGGCTCGACGAGCAGGCGAAGTTGCCGAAAGGTCCGATCCTGGGCCGCGTCCATTTGCAGGCGCAGGATTCCATCGACGCGGGTCGCCGCGAAGTGTTGCAAGGGATGAAGAACCGATTCAAGGGGCCGATGCTGGCGATCGTCAAAAGCGCCGACGCGGCGGATTCGTGCAAGGACCTGGGCGTACGCGCGATCCGCATCGGCGAGGCGGCGACGCCGACGTGGGGCGAAGTCGCAGTCAAGTGACTTGGCCGATCTTTGCTCGTTGCATGCAGGACAAGACTGATCAAATGCATTGACAATTGACAATTGACAATTGACAATTGACAATTATCAATTGCCAATTGGAATGCGTGGCTCTGGCTGGATTTGCAATTGTCAATTGATAATTGTCAATTGTCAATGCATTTGAGGCATAGCACGTGATTTGCGTCTTCAGGCCAGATCGGGCTGCACCAGTTTCTCCGCCCGTCCGGCGCGTGCCAACAGCGCTTCCGCCGCGAGATAGCCGCTGCGCACCGCTCCTTCCATGGTCGCGGGCCAGCCGGTGCTGGTCCAATCGCCGGCGACGAACAGGTTCTCGATCGGCGACGCCTGCACCGGACGCCATCGATCCACGCCCGGCGCCGCACTGAACGTCGCCGCGTGTTCGGTGACGACGCGGGCACGCAGCAGCTTCGCCGAGACGAGAGCCGGAAATAGCTGCCGCAATTCGCTCACCACGCGCCGTTCGACTTCGTCATGCCCCAACCCGCGAAATTGCCGCGCGGCGCTGACGACCACCTGCAAATACCATTCGCCCGTCGCAACCTCGCCGCGATTGAATACCCATTGGCCCACGCAGTCCATCAGAACGACGTGCGGCAAATCCGTCGCGGCACGATCGAACCAGCAATGCACGCTCGTGATCGGCGATGTTTCCAGGTTGCGAAGATTGCTGAAGTAGGAGTGACGTTCGACAACGTCGGCGGGCAACAGGTCAAGCAAGCGATCGAACGGCGTCGCGGCGATGTACCAGTCGGCCCGCAGCGCGTCGGCCTGGCGCAGTTCGAGCCCCGTCACGCGATTGGCGTCGGTTTGCAGTTGCTTGCCGGCGCGTTGCAATTGCAAGTCCACGTGATGCTCGCCGAGCCAGCGAATCAGCTCGTCGCCGTAGAGTCGGCCGAGCGGCACCGAAGGAATCTCGACCTCGAAGCCGCGGCGATGCTTCAGAAAGCCATCGACAAATACTTTTCGCGCATAGCGCAGGCCGATGCGATCGGGCGTCTCATTCAAGGCGCTGACGAGCACAAGTCCCCAGAAGCGATCGACGATGCGCTGCGTTTGGCGGTGCTGCTCCAGCCAGTCGGCGAACGGCGGATCGTCGTCGGTCGTGTGTCTTTTGAGTTGCATCAATCCCCACGCGGCCCGCAACTTTTCGCCGAGGCTGAGATAATGCGCCGCGGCGAAGCTGCGAAAAAGATGCAGCGGCGCCGGCAAGCGGCCGGCTTGAAATCGGCTGACGCGGCGATCGGGCGTCATGAAGTAGAGGCACGGCTGCGGCGCGATCAAGTGGTCGATCTTCAGCGTCTTGCAAAAATGCGCGAGGTTGGTGCAGCAGCCCATGCTGACGTGCTGGCAGGTGTCGATCAGTTGGCCGGTGGCGCTGTCGTTGAACGAACTGGCCCGGCCGCCGAGGCGATTGCGCGCTTCCAGCAGCGTGACGCGAAACCCGCGCGGCGCCAGCGCCGCCGTCGCCGCCAGGCCGGCCAGGCCGCCGCCGATGATGAGCACGCTTGGTTGCATCAATCACATCAACTCAAACCGCACCGGCAGCGCCGCCAGCGCGAACAACAGTTTCTTCCAGCTCGGCACGCGCACGCGGCTACGGAAAACATCGTAATCGCGATTTTCAATTTCAGCCAGCAAGTTGCGATACGTTCGCGCC
>DAIOGM010000181.1:0-9847 GCA_036745215.1 Gemmataceae bacterium | reverse complement strand
TTCGATCTCGCGGAGAAGGTCGTGGTACGTGCGCGCCATCATCAGAAACACCGCCCGCCCGGCCGGCGACAGGCATGGCACGAGCCGCCAGCCGCTGCGGTAGTAATCTCGCGCACGCGCCACCTCGAAGCGCATCATTTCTTGGAAAGCCGGGTCGCAAATACCGGCGCGCAGTTGCTCCGCGCGATAACCGAAGCGATCGAGATCCTCGCGCGGCAAATAAACGCGGCCGCGGGCGGCGTCCTCGCCGAGGTCGCGCAGGATATTGGTGAGCTGAAACGCGATGCCCGCGTCCTCGGCAAATTGCGTTGCAATCGCGCCGTGAAAACCCCAGATGTGGATGCACGACAAACCCACGACCGACGCGACGTGCCAGCAATAATTGCGCAGCTCCTCAAACGTGCGATACGCGACCGGCTCGAGGTCCATCTCGACGCCGTCGATGACCGCGTCGAGATAGCGCACCGGAATGCGGTGCCGCTCGATCGTGTCGCACAGCGCGGCATGCGATGGATGAAGAAAGCGTCCCGCGAGGGCATCGTGCAATCCGCCGCGCCAGCCGGATAACCGCTGGCGTTTCACATCGAGCGGGCCTGAGTCGTCGCTGAGATCATCGGCGATGCGCATGAACGTATAGAGGGCGCACATCGCGCGGCGTCGCGGCGCCGGCAGCAGCAGGAACGCGGGATAGAAGTTGCCCGCTTCGCGGCGCGCGACCTCCTCGCAATAGTGATAGGATCGAGCGAGCGCCGGAGTCATGGCATCCGTTCTCCCGTATCCCCTCCGGCAACGCCGTGAGGGATTTTTTTTCGGCATTTCCTGAGTTGCACGTCGTCTCACCATGAATCGTCAAGCCGTCAATTACGCCAACGGCGTTGCATCTCAAAGCCCAGGGTCGCGAGCGCAGCGAGCGCACCCTGGGAAACTACGGCGTGCATCGGTTACGCCGAAGGCGTTACATCAACCGGCCGGCAACCGGTTGATTCGACTCTTTCAGAGTCGTTTGCCGTGCATGGCGTAACCCAGCGTGCGCTCGCTGCGCTCGCGACGCTGGGCTTTGGGACGCAACGCCGTTGGCGTTGTTTCGGGTTCAGATGCCTTCGCCGAAACATGGCGTTTACGGAACGAAATCCCTCACGGCGTTGTCCCTCCGGGAGGGAGGGGTTGGGGTTGCGGGGGAGCATGCCAGAATCGCCGCACCCACCCGCGCAGAAAGACGCCGCCGACGAGCGTGAGCTTGTCCCACTTGCGCAACACCGGCCGCGCTCGCCACACATCGTAGCCCGCCTCTTCGATCTTGCGCAGGATGCTCAAGCCGCCGCGAGCGAACAACTCGATATCGCTTTGCACATCGCTCGGCATCAGGCGCACCAGCGGCAACCCAACCTCAAAGTGCCGGCGGGCGCGATCGACCTCAAAACGCATCAACTCCGCGAACGCCGGCGTAAAGCGGCGCGCCTCCAGGTCGGCGTCGGCATAGCCAAAGCAGCGGCGATCCTCGGCCGGCAGATACACGCGGCCGATGTCGAGATCGCGCGACACGTCTTGCCAGAAATTCGCGAGTTGCAGACCGGTGCATATCGAATTGGAGAGCTTTGCCGTGTCGTCGTTGAAGCTCTCGCACAAGTAAAGCACGAGATGCCCAACCGGGTTCGCGGAGTATCGGCAATAGCCGAGCACCTGTTCATACGTGTCGTAACGCTTGACGACTTGATCTTGCTCGAACGCCATGAGTAGTTCAAGGAAGGGCGTCGGCGGAATGTGGAAGCGGGAAATCGTATCCTCAAGCGCGATCATCACGGGATGGCGTGGCCGGCCGTCGTAGGTTCGCAGCAATTCCTCGCGCCACCAGCGGAGCAAATCCAGAGCGTGCTGGCCGCCGCCGGTTTCGTCGCCGAGATCGTCGGCCCAGCGGCAGTACGCGTAAATCGCATGAAAGTGCGGCAGCAAACGGCGCGGCAACAAAAGCGTCGCGACCGAGAAATTCTCGTAGTGCGTTCGCGCGAGGCGAGCGCAGTATGCCAACGCCTGCGATCGGGACACGGCGCCATACTGCGCTTGCGGTCCCCAGCGCGTCAGCTCTTGAATGAAGCCGTTGTGCATGTTCGTATTATCTTGACAGCGCACCTTCGCGGCAAATGAAGACGCCTTTATACTCCCCTCTCCCCCCGCCCGGTAGGATAGTGCGTCGCGCGAAACAGAAATCGGCGGGGGGAGAGGGGCCGGGGGTGAGGGGGGATTGCAAATGCTGAACCAGCGTGTCCCCCTCACCCCCGGCCCCTCTCCCCCGGCCACGCTCGTTCCTGATACTTCCCTGTTCTTGAAGGCCGGGGGAGAGGGGAGCAAGACGCTGTTTTTCTCATTCGCTTTTCACGATTTTCCATATTGACATCTCAGTCATGCCGTCTTAGACTGTCCTCAGTCAATATGTCTGTGGAAGGATTTGCGATGGCGCGCACCGCTCAAGACATCACCGACGCGGAACTCGACGTGCTCCAGGTTTTGTGGAAGGACGGCCCGCTGCCGATCCGCCGCATCACTGACGCGCTGTACGGCGATTGCAAAACGTCCCAGTATGCGACGGTGCAAAAGCTGCTCGAACGCCTCGAAAGCAAGTCATGCGTCGAACGCGATCGCACCTCGAACGTGCACGTCTTCTCGGCCGCGCTGGGCCGCGATGAGCTGGTCGGCCGACGCCTGCAAGCGGTGGCGGAGGAATTGTGCGACGGCTCCTGGACGCCGCTGTTGACCAATTTAGTACAGAAGACCAAGCTCTCCGAAAAAGATCGCCAAATGCTTTTGCAGTTGATCGACGACGCGGGCAAGACGAAGAAAGAACGGCGCGAGAGGAAATGAAGTGGCTGCCTTCATTGAAATCGCACTGGCCAACGTGATCGTGGCCGCACTCCTTGCGCTCATGGCATGGGCCGCGGGACTGTGGGGACGCCGGCCGGCGCTCACGCATGCGCTGTGGCTGCTCGTGTTCGTCAAGCTCATCACGCCGCCATTGTTTCAATATCCGCTGCCGTGGCCGGCGCCGAGTTTGACGAACGAGGCGCCGGTGATCGTCGCGATGCACGCGGTGCCAATCGAGCCGCTGCCTGGGTTCAACGAGGTGCCGCATGAGCCGGAATCCGTCGTTCCGCAACGAGAGGCGGCGCCGGACGAGGCGCCGATCGACGAGGCGTTCGTTCCCATCGTCGAGCCAATCGCGCTGCCGCCGATCGACGAAAATCCGGCGCCGGCCGTCGAGCCGATCCTTGAATCGACGACGACTTGGCCATGGCTTGAAATGATCACGATCACCTGGCTCGTCGGCTCGTGTCTGTGGCTGACGCTGGCGATCGGGCGAATGATGCGGTTCCAGCGCCTGTTGCGATTCGCCCTGCCGGCGCCAATGCCGATCCAGCAACTGGCCAGCGAGTTGGCCGAGGCGCTGAACATTCGCTGTCCGGACGTATGCGTCCTGGCCGGCAACGTATCGCCGATGTTGTGGACGCTGGGCGGCAAGCCGCGCCTGCTGTTGCCGGCGGCGCTGGTCGAACGCATGTCGGCCGATCCGATGGCGACGTTGCTCGCTCATGAATTGGCGCACTGGCGGCGGCGCGACGATCGCGTGCGCTGGCTCGAATTCATCGTGCTCGCCCTGTATTGGTGGTGCCCGCTCGTCTGGTGGGCGCGGCGGGAATTGCATCAGGCCGAGGAAGAGTGTTGCGATGCCTGGGTCGTGGCCGTCTTGCCCGACTCGGCGAAAACGTATGCGTTGGCGTTGGTGGAAACGGTGGATTTTCTGTCCGAGGCGCCGGCCGATCTGCCTTTGGCGGCAAGCGGTGTCGGGCGCGTGCGGCTTCTCAAAAGGAGACTGACCATGATTCTGCAAGGCAAAACTCCGCGAGCGTTGACCGTGACGGGCATGCTCGTCGTGGCGGCCGTCGGCGTGCTCTTGTTGCCGTTGATCCCGGGCTGGGCGCAATCGCAGCAGCGCGGTCCCGAAGAGCAAGAAGAAGCGCAGGGATTTCAACGCAAGAAAGGCGATCCCGGCGACGGCAACCGCCAGGAACAGTTCGAGCGCATTCGCATGGAAATTCAGCGATTGAAGGAAGATCTCGACAAGCGCCATCAGGAATTGGATGAACGCGCTCAGGCATTGAAACGATTGACGGAAGAGCTTCGCAAAATGGAAGGCGCCCCCGGCTTCGGCGGCGGTGGCGGCGGATTTGGCGGCGGCTTCGGCCCCGGCAAGAAGGGCGGCCCGATCGGCGGCCCGATCGGCGGACAAGATCCTTTGAACAAAAAGGGCGGCCCCGGAGCGCCGGGCGGCGGCTTCCCCGGCGGCGGTCCGGGCGGCTTCCCCGGCAGCGGTGGCGGCGGCGGCGGCTTCCCCGGCGGCGCCCCAGGCGGTCTCCCAGGCGGCGGCGGTGGTGGATTCGGCGGCGGCGGTCGAGGCCCGGCGCCCATTGAACAACGACTTGCCGAAGTTGAACGCAAGCTCGACATTCTCCTTCTCGAAGTTCGCGGCCTTCGCGTCGAGCCCGGCAAAGGCCCCAAGGGACCGTTGACGCCGCGCAACGCGCCAAATCCCGTGCAGGATCCCTCGTCCCCGCGGCCGAATGACAACACCGATTTCAACTCGCCGTTGAATCCGCCGCGCCCGCCGCAGTCGCCTTTCGCGCCGCGCCCGAAAGAGTAAAGTTTGATCAAGGGACAACCCCCGGGAATCGCTTCGCTCATCCCGGGGCTTCTTCACCACTCACCACTCACCACTCACCACTACCAAAAAAACTCGTCTCGACCCAAATTCCACGATTCGCTACACTTTACGCCTTCATGGATGACAGGGGCCTTTGCGCCCCTGGTGAACCGTCTCATCCGTAGACGAGGAGAAAACCCCATGTTCGCACGCACTCGCTTCGCGCTCGTTGGCTGCGCCCTTTTGTTGATTGCCGGCTTGCTGACCGCTCAACCGGCGCCGATTCAATTGCCGAAAAACGACCCGCCGCCGCAGAAAATCGATCCGCCGCCGTCGCGGGATGCGATCGCCGCCCGCGTCAACGGCCAGCCGATCCTGGAGCTGGCGGTTTATCGCGGCATGTCGGTGGTGCCGCCGGAACGCCGCGCCGAAACGCGCAAGGAAGTGCTTAACTTCCTCATCGATAACACGGTCGTCGATCAGTATCTCACGCAGCTCAAAATCCCGGTCGAAGAAAAGGAAATCGAGGAACACCTCGAGCGCGTCAAGAAGGAGGCGGTCGCCCAGAAGAAGGACTTCAAGCAGCTCATGGACAGCCTGATGATCACCGAAACCGAGCTGCGCACCGAATTGACGAGCGCGTTGCGCTGGGACAAGTTCATCCTCCAGCAAGGCACCGACGACAAACTGAAGCCATACTTCCAGGCCAACGTGGAGATGTTCAACGGCAGCATGATGCAAGCCCGG
Organism: Gemmataceae bacterium; assembly: GCA_036745215.1. Taxonomy (GTDB): domain Bacteria; phylum Planctomycetota; class Planctomycetia; order Gemmatales; family Gemmataceae; genus SIAQ01. The sequence continues at coordinate 4,410 of DAIOGM010000181.1, read as the reverse complement.
CACGTCCTCATCCCGGCTAGCGCCGATGCGAATGCGAAAATTCTCGCGATCAAGAAAAAGATTGACGACGAGGTGAGTCAAGCAATCGCCAAGGTGCCGGCCACGGCGGACGCGATCACGCGCGAAAAGGAGCGGGCCAAGGCGCTCGAGCAGGTGTTTTCGAAGGCGGCGGTCGAATATTCGACGTGCCCGTCCAAGGAAAAAGGCGGCGACCTGAGTTATTTCCCGCGCGTCGGCAAGATGGTGGAGCCGTTCGCCCGCGCCGCGTATGCGCTGAAACCATTTCAAATGAGCAACCCGGTCACGACGGAGTTCGGCGTGCATCTCATTTTGTCCGTCGATTACAAGCCCGGCAAGGAAGTGAAATTCGAGGACGTCAAGCCGTTCGTGCAAGAGGTGTATGGCGAACGTCTGCGCGAAGCGGTGCTGTCGCAGTATAAGGAGAAAGCGAAGATCGAGATCATGCCGATCAAGTGACGGGCGCCCAGCGACATTGCGGCAATCCCGTCAATCAAAACGCAGCCCCAAGCCGGATCACCGATGGTCTAGGTTGTTGCAATCCGTTCGCCTGGGCGCGCCGCATTCTGAACAGCACCGAAGGTGCGCCCATGCTAAAGCCCAGGGCAACGCCCTGGGAATCGAATGAACGTCAACAAAAGCCCCGAAGGGGCGCGATGGCCTCTCCACCGGGCGATTGCGCCCCTTCGGGGCTTTGATCTTCGTTGACCGGAACCCAGGGCGTTGCCCTGGGCTTTAACATTTACGCACCTTCGGTGCTCGAATGTAGGCAACAAAAAAGCAAACTTCTGGATCCCTTGAGCAGACCGTATTGCGAAACAAAAAACGCTCGCCCGGCTTCCTCGGAAGCCGGGCGAGCGTTGTGTTTTTTCGACCATCGACTGCGAATCAATTGCGCGTCAAGATCAGGATTCGCAGGATATGGAAGAACAGATACGCGACTGACGCGAACAGGTCGAGTGCCGCCGCCACGTGTTGATCGGTGCGGAAGTGCAGCATGACGTTCGAGGTGTCATACAGGATGAACCCGGACGCCAACGCGATGCCGACGACCGAGAACAAGAGGCCCAGCGAGAAGCCGATGAAAATCGCGGCGATGCAGGTGCCGAGCATCAGGAACGAACCGATGATCAGAATCGAGCGCAGGAATGAGAAGTCCTTGCCGGTGAGGAACACAACCGCCGTTAGCGCGCCAAACAAACTCAATGTCAAGACGCCGGCCTGCCCGTAAATGAGCCCGGTCCCGCCGTCATAGATGTTGGCAATAAAAAGGATCGGTATAAAGATGACCGCTTCAAAGACCACGAATAGTCCCAGACCGGCATATTGCATCGCCTGGGAGCTGCCGTTCATCGCCCAGGAACGTGCGACATAGCCCACGACGATGAAGGCGAGCAGCACGACCAGTTGCAACCACGGGCTCATGACGTAGCTGCGCAACGCCGTTTCCAGGCCGAGAGCCGGGACGATGGTCGTGAAGAAAGCCACTTCCAATGCCACAAACGCCAGGATCGCGCCCGCCAGATGGGCGTAGGTCCTGCGAATGAACGCGGCCCGTTCGCTCTGGGCGGATTCGATCGCCAGCGGAGCCATCTCGTAACGCATGGACATCTCCTTTATAAAGACCGTGTACGTTTGATATGCAATTCCTACTAACGTATTCTAGCTGTCCCGTCAACGCTTAGCAAGAAAATCCGCATTTCCTCCCGTTTTGCACAAAAACAGAGGAAGCCCCGGGGTGAGGTACTCCGAACCCCGGGGTTCGGAGTACCTCACCCCGGGGCTTTATTCTCACCTAATATCGGCCGCGCCGCCGCTCTTTTGCCGGCAATACTTCCAGACACGTCGTCCACCAGCCCGTCCGCACCGTCTCCACAAACTCGTCCGGCAGACGCTCGGCTCGCATCTCGGCGCCGAGGCGTTCGTGATCGTAATGCACGGGGACGAATTCGACATCCAGACTTTCTGACAACAAGGTGTACCAAACATTCGTTCTCCCGTCGTTTTCCGGCCGTCCGAGCACGCCGACGTTGATGAAATGTTTGTCGCCGGGCAGCTTGCGATGCCATTTGATGCCGGTGTGCGTCGCCAGCACGACGTCCGCGTCATGCGAGCGCAGCAGATGTTCGAGGAAGTGACTGGAAGTCGTCGATTCCCAGAGGAACTCGTTCGTGCGGCGCGGACTGCCATGACAAAGGAGCACGCGATGGCGGCCCAGCGTCAGGCGCATTTGCGGCGGCAAATCGCGCAGCCAGGCGCGGTTGGCGAGGCTCGTGTTGGCGAACGTGTACGCATAACTCAAGCGGGCGAAGTGATTGTCGCGCGGATCGGTGTAGCCACATTGACAATCGGCCAGGCCGTTGCCGACCGAGTTGTCGTAGTTGCCTTGAATGCACCGCACGTTGTGTTCGCGAAGCAGCGGAAAAACGCGATCGGGATGCGGACCGAAGGCGCCCATGTCGCCCAGGCAATAGATGGCGTCAACGCCGCGGCGCTCGGCGTCGTCGAGGGCCGCCTCGAGTGCGAGGTAGTTGTTGTAGATGCCGCCGAAGACTGCGATGCGCGTCATGCGATCATTTTATCATCGGAGCATCAGAGCCTGAAGCGTGAGCGAAGAGAAACGTCGCTCACGCTTCAGGCTCTGAAGATTCACCGCTTGAACAATTCGACTTCCAGCTTGACGACATTGTCGCGCTTCTCCACCGTGGCCGTCAGTCCCGACGTTTCGAATTTCTCGTATTTCGGATGAATGACAAACGGCACGCGCATATCCGTGCTCGAATCCGGCCGCAGAATGGCGACGCGATGTTGTCCGTGGTGAGCGCCGTCATTCGGCGACGATGCGGACAACCGAAAGTTTCCCGTTTCGTCGACCACGCCATTGGCGCTGATCTTGAAGTCGATGTTGTCGAACTCAACGGTGTATCCTTTCAAGCCGGTAACCGGCGCCCCCGCCTTGTCAACGATTTGGCCGCGAACGGGGTAGAGCGTTCGATTTCCGCAGCCGGCCGCGAACAGCGTCAGAAGCAATCCGATGATCAACCGAGCGGGCATGAGCACTATCCTCTATTCCGATGCGTGTTATAATGAAATGGTCATTAATCCACGGTGCAGGGAGTTTCATATGCTGGGGCGTAAGGCACGACAAGCGCACCGCGCTTTTACGTTGATCGAACTTTTGGTCGTCATCGCCATCATCGCGATACTCATTGCACTGCTGGTGCCGGCCGTGCAAAAAGTGCGTGAAGCCGCGGCGCGATCGCAGTGCGGCAACAACCTCAAGCAGATGGGATTGGCGTGTCTTTCGTACCACGACACCTACAAGCGCTTTCCGACCAGCCGTCGCGACAACAATTATACCTGGTACGTCCAAATCCTGCCCTTCATTGATCAGGCCCACCTGCAACAGCAATGGACGATGAACAGCGGTAATTTCTATAACCAGAACGCCACCGCCCGAATGACGGCCCTTCCCGTATTCTTCTGCCCATCGCGGCGCGGCCTCATGACCAGCACCATCGAAGAGCCTCAGCAAGGCGGTTCTTTACTGGCCCACGGCGCCCTGGCCGATTACGCCTGCAACGTCGGCACCACCGGCAGCGATTACTGGTGGCAAATCAACGACGACCTCACCGCCAACACGCCGAATGATGGTCCGTTTCGAATGGACAACAATTGGAGCAACGTCGGCACGCCGCAATTCGTCGGCGGCAACAAGATCGCCCATGTCACCGACGGTTTGAGTAACACCTTCATGTTCGGCGAGAAGCACGTGCAACTCGGCAAGTTCGGCGACTACAACGTCGGCGACGGCCCCGCCTACAACGGCGACTCCGGCCATTCCAACCGCGGCGCCGGACCGACGCGCACCCTGGCGCGCGGCCCGACCGATTCCGTCACGGGACGATTCGGCAGCTACCATCCCGGCATGTGCCAGTTCGTCCTCGGCGACGGCACGGTGCGGCCGATCACGGTCAGCATCGATGGCAACACGCTGGGATTTCTCGCGAATAAAGCCGATGGGCAGGCGTTTACGTTGCCGTGAAATGAAATGCCTGTAAGAGCCGCGCACGTGGCGTACTCGCGGAGTAAGCGGTCTGAAACCGACCGCTTACTCCGCGAGTACGCCACGTGCGCGGCTCTTTCAAATGTGGCGCTCACCCCGCCATCGCCAACTTGCGGCTCGACTGAGGCGTCGTGACCTTGGCGCGGGCCGCGTCAATCAATGCGCGAAAGACTTGAATATCCAATCCCGACGCCGACGGCGACGCCGGCTGCCATTGCACGCCGACGCAGAACCAGTTGTCGTTCGTGTGCTCGACCGCCTCGATGACGTTGTCGAGCGCGACGGCCGTGGCGGCGAAACCTTTCGCGACGCGCTGAATCGCCTGG
>DAIOGM010000180.1:0-13586 GCA_036745215.1 Gemmataceae bacterium | reverse complement strand
TCGTTCGAGGATTCGACGCGCAACATGCTCGACATGAGCGCGGTGCCGAACGTCAAGGGGCAGAGTCATTTGCCGATCATCGTCGATCCGAGCCACGCGACCGGCCGGCCCGATTTGATTCCCGCGATGGCGCTCGCATCCGTCGCGGCCGGCGCGGATGGCGTGCATATTGAAGTGCACAGTTGTCCGGAGAAAGCGTTGTCCGATGGGCCGCAGGCATTGTTGCCGCCGAAGTACGCGGAGTTGATGAAGCAGGTGCGCAAGGTGGCGGAGGTGTTTGGGAAGACCTATTGATATCGAGGCTCCACCATGGAACTGTCGACGTCGTGGCATCCGCTCGTCGGCGATAAGTTGTCCAACGAACTGCAGACCTTTCTTGCGGCCGAACGCGAACGGCATCAAATCTTCCCGAGCGACGAAAACGTCTTCACTGCTCTAGAACTTTCGCCATTCGAGCAGGTCCGCATCGTAATCCTCGGCCAGGACCCATATCACGACGTCGGCCAGGCGCACGGCCTGGCATTTTCGGTTTTGGCGGATGTCAAGCTGCCGGCGTCGCTGCGAAACATCTTCAAAGAGTTGAGCGAGGATCTCGGCACGGCGAAACCGTCGAATGGCTGTCTGATCCCATGGGCGAAGCAGGGTGTGCTGTTGCTCAATACGGTGCTAACGGTGCGGGCGCATCAAGCGAACTCGCATCGCGGCAAAGGCTGGGAAGTGTTCACGGACGCCATCATCGAACGGCTCGGCGAACGTCCGGAGCCGATGGTGTTCGTATTGTGGGGCAAGCCGGCGCAAGCGAAGAAGAAGTTGATCGATGTTGAGCGGCACGTCGTTTTCGAGGCGGCGCATCCGTCGCCGTTGTCGGCGCACAACGGGTTCTTCGGGAGCAAGCCGTTTTCGCGAATCAACGAAACGCTGAAGAAGTGGGGCCAGGCGGAGATTGATTGGGCGATTCCGGATTCGTAGTTTACCGGAAGGTTTACGTTTAGCGCTCGCTTGGCCCTGCGAGCGCTAAACGTAAACATCAAGGGGATAATGCATGCGCAAGAAATTCATCGCCGGCAACTGGAAAATGAACACGCGTTCGATCGACGGCGAATTGCTGGCGGCTGCGGTTGTCAAGGGGGTCGGCAGCGAGACGCGCGTCACGGTCGCCGTGTGTCCGCCGTTTCCGTATTTGTCGCGTGTCGGGCAAGTTGTCCAGGGCACACCAGTCGCGCTTGGCGCGCAAAATTGCTACCCAAAAGACGACGGCGCCTTCACCGGCGAGGTCAGCCCGGCCATGCTCGTCGATGTCGGTTGCGCGTACGTCATCGTCGGTCACAGCGAACGACGCCAGTTTTTCCAGGACACGAACGAGTTCGTCAATTCGAAGGCGCACGCCGCTCTAAAAGCGGGCTTGAAGGTCATCCTGTGCATCGGCGAGACGCTGGACGAACGCAAAGCGAACCGCACCGAAGCCGTGCTCGACACGCAGCTCGTCGGCTCGATTGCTGACATCACGGCCGAGCAACTCAAGAACATGGTGCTCGCTTACGAGCCGGTCTGGGCGATCGGCACCGGCGTCAACGCGACGCCGCAACAGGCTCAAGAAGCGCACGCTTTCATTCGCAAGCGCGTCGGCCAGCTTTGCGGCGACGCCGCGGCCAACGCGCTGGGCATCCAGTATGGCGGCAGCGTCAAGCCCGACAACGCGGCGACGCTTCTGTCGCAGCCGGACGTGGACGGCGCCCTGGTTGGCGGCGCGAGTTTGAAGGCGGAAGATTTTCTTACGATCGTCAGGGCGGGCATTCGTTGACATCTTTGCGAGCCACGGGGTTTATCCCCGTGGATTGGATGTCCGTACCACGGGGATAAACCCCGTGGCTCGCCAGCGCATCATTTTTTTTCCGCCATCCCCTTGCAACCCCATGCACGAATTCAAATAATATCTTTTCCCCAAAAGCGATTGACAGATGGGGAGTCGTCCCCTTGATAAATCGTGAGGTCGCGCATGGCACAGGTATTCGTTCTCGAAGTCCAGGAACGCACCAAGAGCGGCACCAACGCCGCCAAGCAAATCCGCAAGCAAGGCCTCGTCCCCGCCGTCATGTACGGCCACGGCGAAGAAACCGCCGTCCTGTCGGTGCCGGGCGACGCGTTGTACAAGGCCATTCGGCACGGCGTCCGCATCTTCGACGTCAAGCACAAGGGAGGCGTTCAGAAGACGCTCCTTCGCGACGTTCAATGGGATCCGCTGGGCCACGACATCCTTCATGCCGATTTCTATCGCGTTCGCGCGGACGAAAAAATCACTCTCGACGTCAAGGTCGAACTCAAAGGCACCGCTCCCGGCGTCACCACCGGCGGCGTGCTCGTCCAGCAGATTCACAGTCTTTCCGTGGAATGCTTGATCGTCAACATCCCGGAGTCGATCCGCGTCAACATCGGCGAATTGCAGATCGACCAGGCCATCCACGTGCGCGAAGTCCCGCTGCCTGAAGGCGTCACGGTCAAGAATGATCCGGAAGCGATCGTCGTGCAAATCAGCAAGAAGATCGAAGAGGTCGTCGCCCCCGTCGCCGCGGCCGCGCCGGGCGCCGAGGCGGCTGAACCTGAAGTCATTGGCCGTGTCAAGGCTGAGGAGGACGAGGAAGGCGAAGAGCCGGCGAAGAAGTAATTTCGCGTGGCGCCGCCCGCACCCCCGGCCCCTCTCCCAGAGGGAGAGGGGAGGATGATGCAATGAAACTGGTCGTCGGCCTTGGCAACCCTGGGAAAAAGTACGCCGGCACGAGACACAACGTTGGGTTCGCGGTCGTCGATTTGCTTGCGAAAAGCCCGAGCGTCGGCAGCTTTCACGAACGCTTCGACGCCGACATCGCGGAATGGCGCGAAGACGCCGACAAGATTCTCCTGATGAAGCCGCTCACGTTCATGAACTTGAGTGGCCGGGCCGTGCGGGAGACGCTCGACTTTTATCAGATCGAGCACCAGGACCTGCTCGTGATCTGCGATGACATGGCCCTGCCGCTCGGCAAGCTTCGCTTCCGGGCGCGCGGCACCCACGGCGGGCACAACGGGTTGCGCGATATTCAGCAGCACCTGGGGACGACCGATTACGCTCGGCTGCGTATCGGAGTGGACGTGCCCGACCAAAAGGATGCGGTCGATCATGTGCTCGGCAAGTTCAAGCCGAGTGAGAAGCCGGTGATCGAGGACGCGCTTCAGCTGGCGGTCCAGGGCGTCGCGATGTGGATCAAAGATGGCATTCAGAAGTGCATGAATCAGTACAACGCATAGGTTCCCCAAGGAAACACGAATGGCAGCCAACGTTTACGAATGCATGTTCATCCTCGATTCGTCGAAGGTCGCAGGTAACCTCGAAACCGCCGACAAGCAACTGCGCACCATTCTCGAAAAGCACAGCGCCGAGGTGCTGGTGTGCCGCATCTGGGATGAACGAAAACTGATTTATCCGATCAAGAACCAGAAAAAGGGCATCTATTTTCTGACCTACTTCTCCTCCGAAGGCAAGAACCTCGCGCCGATCGAACACGACTGCGCCCTCAATGAAATGATCCTGCGGCAAATGGTCATCAAGATTCATCCGAAGCTCGTCGAGACGATGCTTTCGCTGGCCAAGGGCGAACACGCGGTCGCGCTGCACAATATGCAAGAAGACGCCGGCGGCGACAGCGGCATCCCCATGGACATGGGCGACGATCGCGGCCATCGCCGTCGCCGCGATTGAAGTTGAATTTGCTAGAATACCACGGCTGACCCCAATCCCCCAGCGGAGTCCACCATGGCGAATCTCAACAAGGTCATGCTGATCGGTCGTCTGACCCGCGACCCCGAAGTGAGATTGTTTTCCAATGGCGGAAAGGTGGCCGCGTTCGGCTTTGCCGTCAACAACCGCCGCAAGAATCAACAGACGGGACAATGGGAAGACGAACCCGTTTTCCTTGATTGCGAGGCATTCAATCGCGGCGAGACCGGCAAGACAGCCGACTTGATCGAGCAGTATTTGAAGAAAGGCTACCAGGCGTATATCGAAGGCCATTTGAAGCTGGACCAGTGGAACGACAAGACGACGGGCGACAAGCGTCAGAAGCTCAAGATTGTCGTTGACAATGTGCAGTTTCTGGAGCCTCGCCGAGATGGACAGGGCGCTCCGCCACGACGCCAGGACGCGCCGCCGCCCAGCCAGGATTACGATCCCGGTCCCGAACCGATGGACGCGCCGCCCCCCAGCCAGGACAAGGACATCCCGTTTTGATTTTCCCGTTTAGCGCTCGCTCGGCGCTTGCAAATGAATCCTCAATTTGCAAGCGCCGAGCGAGCGCTAAACGAAGATAACAGGAACCAAGTATGCCAACCAGAAGACGAAACCAGATTCTCAAAGGCAAGCACGGCGGCATGCAGCTCCTCTTGACCGAAGACGTCACCCACCTCGGCAAACAGGGCGATCTCGTCGAGGTCAAGGGCGGTTACGGCCGCAACTATCTTTTGCCTCACGGCCTGGCGACCATTCCGACGCAGCACAATCTCAAGCTCCTGGAATCGCACAAGAAGCGCGTGAACCAGGCCCGCGAAGCCAAGGTCGCCGATCTCAAGGCGATGGCCGAGCAGATCGCTCGCGTTCCACAGTTGACGATCGAAGCCAACGCCAACGAGGAAGGCCATTTGTACGGCTCCGTCAGCGAGGGCGACATCTCCAAGACGCTCAAGGGCAAGAACCTCAAGGTCGAGGCCGACATGGTCAAGCTGGAAGGCATGATCAAGCTGTGCGGCCTTTATGAAGTCGACCTCAACCTCGGCTACGACATCACCGTGAAGGTCAAGGTCATGGTGGTGCCGCTCAAGCAAGAGAAGAAGTGATTTTCGCGGTTTGCTCAAATGCAGCCCGGCCGCGCTCGGTCGGGCTGTTCGCATTTCCTGATACTTCGTTTACTGAACTTCAGGAATGTAATGCATGCTGGAGTTCCGCCTTTAGGCGGCGATTCGCTCAAACCCGCCTAAAGGCGGAACTCCAACAAGAGCATTGGATTCCTGAACGTCAGTAGCGCCCGCGCGGCGCCGCGCGTTCGCTAATCGGCGGCCAAGGAGCCAAGGCCATGTCGCAAGATTCGTCCATCGTGGACAAGTTGCCGCCGCACAATCGCGACGCCGAACGCAGTTTGCTGTCGAGCATGCTGCGCGACAACAAGATCATCCCGGAGGCGGTCAACCTCGTTCGCGCCAATCACTTCTATATCTTCGCGCATCAAAAAATCTTCGAGGCGATCACCCTTCTCAACGATGACGACGGCAAGCCCGCCGACATCGTCACGGTCGCGGAATATTTGACGCAAGGCAAAATGCTGGACGAGATCGGCGGCCCCGCTTATCTCGCCGACCTGTGGGATGCCGCCCCGAGCGCCTCGCATTATCGCCAGTACGCGGAGATCATCCGGCAAAAGGCGATCGTTCGCAATCTGATCCATGCGTGCAACGATCTGCAAAGCGAAGCGCAAGATCCAAGCCAACAACCGCAAGAGTTGCTCGATTCCGCCGAGCGGCGCATCCTCGAAATCGCCGAGATGGGCATTACCGGCGACACGATTACGCTGCACGACGCGTTGCAAGAAGCCTGGCATCGTCTCGATCAACGCAAGCAGCGCGGCGAGCACGAATTCAGCGGCATCGCGACCGGCTACGTCGATCTCGACAATCTCACCGCCGGCTTTCAGAACTCCGAACTCATCATCCTCGCGGCCCGCCCGTCGGTCGGCAAAACCGCGTTCGCGCTCAACATCGCGCGGCATGTCGTCATTGAGGAAGGCTTGCCGGTTTTGTTCGTGAGCCTCGAGCAAGCGCGTGTCGAAATTGCCGAACGTTTGCTCTGCTGTCAGGCGCGAGTAGACAGCCATCGCTTGCGGCGCGGGCATCTTTCGACTGATGACATGGACAAGATCCTTGAGGCCGGCGACGTGCTGAGCAAGGCGAATCTCTACATCGACGATACGCCCGGTCAGAGCATGTTGCGCATCGCCGCCAATGCGCGACGCTTGAAAAAACAGAAGGACCTGCGGCTGGTCGTCATCGACTATCTTCAGCTCATCGATCCGGACGACCGCCGCGAGAGCCGGCAGGAGCAGGTCGCGGGCATCTCGCGCCGCTTGAAGTTTCTCGCTAGAGAGTTGAAAGTGCCCGTCGTCGCTCTGGCGCAAGTCAATCGCAGCTCGGAGGATCGGCAGGACCATCGCCCGCGCTTGAGCGATTTGCGCGAATCAGGCGCCATCGAGCAAGACGCGGATACCGTGATGATGCTGCACCGGCCCGATTATCACGAGCCGGGGCAGAACGAAGGCATGGTCGAGGTCATCATCGCCAAGCAGCGCAACGGGCCGACGGGCGAGGTGTCGCTGATGTATATCAAGCAATTCATGCGCTTCGAGAATTTCGCGGTCGAGCATTCGAGCAGCTTTGGCGGGATGTCGTAAGCCGCTTGCCGTTTAGCGCTCGGAAGAAAGCGCCAGTTGACCGGCGCCTCCCCGCGATCGCTAAACGGCAAGCGGCTTTGCAAATTCGCCGCGTCTTCGCTACAATCGCGGTCGAAGTTGAGGATTCGCCAATGTTCCGCGTCGGCCTCGGTCATGACACGCATCGCCTCGGCCAAAACCGGCCGCTGATTCTCGGCGGCGTCAAGGTCGAGCATTCGCGCGGCCTGATCGGCCACTCGGACGCCGACGTCGTGCTGCATGCTCTCACGGACGCCCTACTCGGCGCCGCGGGCCTGGGCGATATCGGCGATGCGTTTCCCGACACCGATCCAAAGTACAAGGACTGCGATTCGCGCATCTTCCTGGAAGCGACGCTCCAGCGCGTATCGGCAATGGGCTGGCGATTGGTCAACGTCGATCTGACGGTCTTCGCCCAGGAGCCGAAGCTCGGACCAATCAAGGCGGCGATGCGCGAACATCTGGCGGCGCTCTTGAGTCTTCCGGTGGACGCCGTCAACGTGAAAGCGAAGACCGGCGAGAAGGTCGGCGCGATCGGCCGCGCCGAGGCGATTGGCTGCCACGCGATTGTACTGATCGAAAAATGACTTTCGTGCCGCTTGCGGCTTCGCGCTCGCACAACGGCACGGATGAGGTCGATGATGGATCACAACCTGCGCGTTTACAACACTCTGACCAAACAAAAGGAGCCGTTCAAGACGGTCGTCCCCGGCAAGGTCGGCATGTACGTGTGCGGACCGACGGTCTACAAGCCGAGCCACATCGGCCACATGGTCGGCCCCGTCATCTTTGACACCGTCAAGCGTTATCTGACGTACCTCGGCTACCAGGTCACCTGGGTCGTCAACATCACCGACGTGGATGACAAGCTCATCATCCGCGCCAATGAATTGAAAACGACCGTCAAGGCGCTCGCCGAGGAAATGACCCTCGATTATGTCGGTTGCCTGAAGCGCTTGAACGTCACCGGCATCGATCATATGCCGCGGGCGACGGACCATATCGATGGCATGATCGAAATCATGCGCGGCCTGATCGAGAAGGGCCACGCGTATGCTGCGGGCGGCGATGTTTATTTCGACGTGCTCAAGGACGACGATTACGGCAAGCTCTGCAACCGCGATCCGGAACAGCTCGAGGCGGGCGCCCGCATCGAGGTGTCCGAAAAGAAACGCAATCCCGGCGATTTCGCAATGTGGAAAGCATCGAAGCCGGGCGAACCCGCGTGGGACAGCCCGTGGGGCAAAGGCCGCCCCGGCTGGCACATCGAATGCTCCGCGATGTCGATGAAACTTCTCGGCAAAACGCTCGACATCCACGGCGGCGGGCTCGACCTGCAATTCCCGCATCACGAAAACGAGATGGCCCAATCCGAATCGTTCACGGGCATGCCGTTCGCCAACGCGTGGATGCATAACGGCCTGTTGAAGATGGGCGCCGCGAAGATGGCAGGTTCGGTCGGCAATGTCGTCAACATCGCCGATCTGTTGCAACGCCATCAGCCCGAGACGGTGCGCTTCCTGCTCTTGAGCACGCACTATCGCAGTCCGATCGAATACAGCGAAGATCGGCTCAATGAGGTGCGGCGAAGCCTTGGCGGCTTCTATCGTTTTTTCGAACGCTACGGACGAATTACGAAATCGGACTTTTACACTCTCGAATCTCCAAAGGAGCACATGACGCCCACGGTAGAACTACCAGTCGAGTTTGCAACGTCTCGCGGCAAATTCCTGGAGCATATGGATGATGACTTCAATACCGGCGGTGCAGTCGGCACATTATTCGAGCTGTTGAAATCTCTTAATCGATACGCGGACTCCCAGTCATTGGAAGAGTCCAATGTTGCGCCGGCGGATTTGAAAACGTTTCAACTTGGCGCGATGTGTATTAAAGAATTGAGTCAGATACTTGGAGTTTTTCTCCATTCTCCAAATGTCGTAGTAACGCCTGGAACTCTGCACCTCAATCTAAAAACGCACGAACCTACCATAATAAACGAGCCAGAGCCGCTCATACGTGAATTGAAAAAACTGATAGAAGACTCAGGCGGAACTGTTTTGCCAGAGAATTCGTCCGTGGACGATTGGATGCAACGTTTAATTAGCCTCCGCGCCGAAGCCCGCAAGGCGAAGAACTTCGCGCTGGGCGATCAGATTCGCAAACGCCTGACCGAGCTAGGTGTGACGCTCGAAGATCGCGCCGGCGGCACGAGCTGGCGAAAGGACTAAAGGAATCACGAAAACACGAAAAACGAAATCACGAAAAACAAACCTGGGTGCATTTCGTGTTTTCGTTTTTCGTGTTTTCGTGATTGGATTGGCATGACCACGCCGCGCCGCATCCTCGGCATTGATCCCGGCCTCGCCATCACCGGCTACGGCGTCATCGAAATCGCGTCGGCGCATCCCACCATTCGCGAAGCCGGCGTCATTCGCACCGCCGACGATCATGCGACCGATATGGCGGCCAAAGTCCTTTCCGTGTACAAAGGTATCGTTGAGGTGATCACGCAGTTTGCGCCCGAGGCGATGGCCGTCGAACAGCTTTATTCTCATTATGACCATCCACGCACCGCCATCCTCATGGGGCACGCGCGCGGCGTCATCTTTTTGGCGGCAGCCCAGAGCGGGATTCCCGTGATCAGTTACGCCTCAACGCAGGTGAAAAAGATCATCACCGGCAACGGCCGGGCCCCGAAGGAGCAAGTGCAGCGCACGATTCAGCGCGAATTCGGCCTGCCGGCGTTGCCCGATCCACCCGATGTCGCCGATGCCCTGGCAGTCGCGCTGTGCCATTATTATCACCAAAAGGCGTTTTCCACTTAATGATCACGAAAATCACCGGCATCGTGAACCGCGTTCTCGACGAGGAGATTCGCCTCCAGGTCGGCCCGCTCGAGTATCAAATCCTCGTGCCCGAGTTCATTCGCCGTACGCTTCAACAAAAACACGCGGAAGAGATCACGCTCTACACGAGCCATTATCTCGACGGCAATCCCGCCCACGGCAAAATGGTGCCGCGCCTGATCGGCTTCCTCGCCGAGGCAGAGCAGGAGTTCTTCGAGTTGTTTTGCACCGTGGACAAGGTCGGCGTTCGCAAGGCGATGAAGGCATTCGTGCGGCCGATCAAAGAGATTGCCGACGCCATCCAGCGGCAAGACGCCAAGTGGCTAACGACGCTCCCCGGCGTCGGCGGCGCCACCGCGGAGCAGATCGTCGCCACGCTTCGCCGCAAGGTCACGAAGTTCGCACTGATGGCCGGCCCTAGCGTCGCCGGCGAGAAGACGAGCAGCGTGGACGGCGGCGTCCTGGAAGACGCGTATCGAGCGCTCCTGAGCGTCGGCCATAGTTCGCAGGAAGCTCGCGATCGGCTCGACAAGGCGCTCGCCGGCAACAAGGAATACAAAAGCGTGGAAGACGTGTTGATGGCAATCTATCAACAGAAATGACCATCAAGCCCCAGGATGAGCGCAGCGATTCCTGGGGGTAGCGCCCGGAGAAAAAATGGCGCGTCAAGCGATCGTCACGAATGAAACGCCCGACGACGACAAAAAGCGCGACGCCGCTTTGCGCCCCCGTTTCTTGCGCGAAGTCATCGGCCAGCAATCCGTCAAGCAACGCCTCGACATTCTCTTGCGGGCCGCGAAAAAGCTCAAAGAACCGCTGTCGCACATGCTCTTTGACGGCCCGCCCGGTCTAGGAAAGACGACGTTCGCAACCGTGCTCCCCAACGAACTGGGCACGACCATCCAGATGACAAGCGGCCCCGCGCTAACCAAGCCCGCGGACATGCTGCCTTACCTGACCAACGCCGCGGAAGGCACGATTCTTTTCATCGACGAAATCCATCGCATGCCGCGCGTCGTGGAGGAATTCATCTACCCGGCCATGGAGGACTTTCGCGTCGATATCGTGCTTGGCGAAGGCATGAACGCGCGGACCATCTCGATGCCGCTCAAGCGTTTCACGTTGATCGGCGCCACCACGCGCAGCGGCATGTTGTCGGGGCCAATGCGCGATCGCTTCAAGATTCACGAGCATCTGGATTATTACACAGTCGAGGAACTTGCACAGATCGTGACAATCAACGCACGTAAATTGAATACGGACATCACCGCGGACGCCGCGATCGAGATTGCACGCAGAAGCCGCGGCACGCCGCGCGTCGCCAATTCGCGGCTCTGGTGGTCGCGAAGTTACGCCGCCAGCGAGGCCAACGGGCAAATCGATATCGCCGTCGCGCAGGCGGCCTTGAAGATGGCCGAAGTCGATCACGTCGGCCTGGACAAGCAGGATCGGCGTTACCTTGAAACCCTCATCAACGTCTTCGACGGCGGGCCGACTGGTGTCGAGGCCCTGGCCGCCACGATGAACCTTTCGACTGAAACGCTGTCGGATGAAATCGAACTTTACCTCTTGCGCGAACAAATGATCGTCCGCACGCCGCGCGGCCGAATGGCGACGTCCAAGGCATATCTTCATCTTGGTAAGCCGTATCGAAAAGACGGGCTGGATAATCCGCAAGGGTTGCTTTTCGACTAAGCTCTCCTAAAATATTATCCGGGTTGACTCTGAGGTCATTCGTCAACTTCCGCAAGACCGCATGGTTGTGGCATATTTTTAGACGTGTACATAAGTACACAAACAGCGTCGGAAATATCTTTAACTGGTAGCCAACTCGCCCTGGATTGACTAGATTAACACGGACGCGTTGACCCTGACCTGGCGACTCAACGGTCGGGACTTGTCCGGGGAAGCCTGATTTACTGCGTATTCCCCGCCCGCCTGATGATATCGTTACCCGTAATTGGAGAACGGCCCTGGATGTCACGCACCTTGATCCTCCTTTTTCGTCGTGATCCCTCGCGGGATCGGCAAACCGAAACGGTCAAGTTTGAAGGCTACGAACCCCTTTGGCCGGACGGCCGCCCCGTCGCCGTCGGGTTGGACGCCTTCTGCAAGCACGGCCTTCGGCTTCTCGGTTTGGGCAAACACCTCGCGGGATGTCACGAAAAACTCGTGAAATTGGTCTGCCTGCCGCTATCCGGCCGGGATGACAATCTCAACCGCATCCCAGGCTATCGCGTCCGGCGGTTTTATCTATTACGAACGGGAAACGTCGGCCGAATTCACTTCATGGACGGCACGCCGACGGTCGCCACTTTTGAACTGGGCGTTGACGAACCACGCGTGATCCACTGGGTTGGCCTGAACACGCTGGAAGACGGCGAGACGCTTTGGTTCGATCTCGCAGCCGTTGGGGTGGACACCGCGATCTTCCAGACCCGCCATCGAATGCAGGCCGTCGAAGCCTGAGCGTAATGACGAATGCCGAAGCACGAATGTCGAAAGAATGACGAAATCCGAATGCCGAATGAATGCCGTCAACGTTTATTTCGGGATTCGTTATTCGTGCTTCTTTCGTCATTCGTGCTTCGGCATTCGTCATTTTGCGCATGTAGTTAGGGCTCAGTCGCGCAAGGGTGGATTGCCTATCCGCCGATCGCATGCATTGTCCGCGTCGGTTTCACAAAACGGGCCGTGTTGATCTCGTGCCCCTCCCATTTCTCCCACACGTTGCCGCGCACGAGCGCCGCGATTTCCTCGGCGGGCGCGCCGCCGCGTAGGAGCGGCTTCAGATCGACCTCGTTGAGCGCGAACAAACAGTTGCGAAGCTTGCCCTCGGCCGTGAGCCGCACGCGATTGCAACTCATGCAGAATGGACGAGACACGGACGCGATGATGCCGACGCGGCCGCCGCCGTCAATGTAATCGAAATCCATCGCAGGCGCCTTCGGGTCAATGTTTTTCGCCGGCACCAGCGGACAGACTTCGCGGTCGAGCTGTTCGAGGATTTCGTGCGCGTAGTAGACCTTGTCGCGCTCCCACTGGTCGGCGCCGATCGGCATGTATTCGATGAAGCGCAACTCCAGTCCATGTTCGCGCGCATAGCGTGCCAGCGGCGCGACCTCAAGCTCCGTGACGCCGCGGATCGCGACGGCGTTGATCTTGATCGGCTCGAAACCCGCTTTTTTGGCGGCTTGAATTCCTTCGAGCACCTTGTCGAGCCCGTCGCGCCGCGCGAGCTGGCGGAAGCGAGCGGAGTCGAGCGAATCCAGGCTGATGTTGATGCGCCGCAAGCCCGCATCGAAGAGCGGCTGCGCCAGATGCGCCAGCAGGATGCCGTTGGTCGTCAGGCCGACGTCCTTGATGCCGGGCACTTTGCCGATCATCGCTACGAGCCTTGGCAGGTCGCGGCGAAGAAGCGGCTCGCCGCCGGTCAGGCGAATCTTGTTGACGCCGAGCGGGGCAACGATTTCGACGAAGCGGGTCATTTCTTCGAAGCTAAGGAGTTCGTTCTTGTCGAGGAAAGTAACTTCTTCGGGCATGCAATAGGTGCAGCGCAGATTGCATCGATCGGTCACGCTGATGCGCAAGTTGTTGTGCACGCGGCCAAACGTGTCGAGCAGCGGGCCGTCGTTTTTCATCTTAAAAATTGGCAGGTCCATGAAAGCCTTTGTTCTGCGAGCCACGGGGTTTATCCCCGTGGAATTGACGCCGCACCACGGGGATAAACCCCGTGGCTCGCTCCGTTCGGTTCACGCTCCGGGATGCACCCATTCCGTCGAGCCGTCGGCCCAGTTTTCCTTCTTCCAGATCGGCACGAGTTCTTTGAGCTGATCGATCGCAAAGCGGCACGCTTCAAACGCCTGCGAACGATGCGGGCAACTGACGGCGACCGCGACGCTGACGTCGCCGACGTCGAGATGGCCGAGCCGATGTTCGAGGATCATGGCGCCGATAGGCCAGCGCCTACGCGTCTCCGCTTCGATCTCCGCCATCTTTTTCTCCGCCATCGCCGGATACGCTTCATAATCGAGGGCAACCGTGACGCGTTCGCCCGTCAAGTCGCGCACCGTGCCGAGAAAGAGCACAACCGCGCCGCAATCGCCGCGCCGCACTTCTTCGGTGAGAGCGTGGTAGTCGATCGCCGTTCGCGTGAGCCGAATCATCGGTTGATATCCGCAGCGAGCCACGGGGTTAATCCCCGTGGAAAAGGGCGCATTTACCACGGGGATTAACCCCGTGGCTCGCAGTTTAT
>DAIOGM010000179.1:3139-13602 GCA_036745215.1 Gemmataceae bacterium | reverse complement strand
GTTGAACGCGATGCGCGCGTTCGGATAGCCCTGGCCATCGTCGTCCTGGGCGAGCATGACGCCCTGCGGATTCTCGAGCCGCAGATAGTTGTCCCACGCGGAGTTCAACAGGATCGTGTACGACTTTCCCTTGATCATCGGGAACGTGTGCACGACGTGGAAGCAACCGGGCCGCACCTTGTCGATCGGATCGCCCGGCGTCAACACACCCTTCACCTCGAACTCTTTCAAATTGGGATCGGACTTGATCTGCGTGAGCGCCGCCTCCGCGATTTGCTTGACGTTGGCGTCCGCATCCTTCAGGGCCTTCGCCAGCGCGGCTTCCGCGGTCTTCGCGTCGGGCCCGATGTTGCCCAGCGCCCGAGCCGCCGTCATGCGCACGCGCGGCGTCGGATCGTCGAGCGTCTTGATCAACTCGCCGACCGCGTCCTTCGCGGGCGGACCGACCATTGCCAGCGCTTGCAGACACGCCAGACGCACGCCGGGCGAATCGTCCTTCTTGAGCATGGCGATGACTTCGGGAATCGCCTGCGGCCCGACCTGGAAGATGACCTGAGCCGCGGCGGGATGCAGCTTGGTATCGGCGCGGCGCAACACCTTGACCATGGCGGGAAACAACAGCTTGGGATCGGCGCCAATGCTGCGTAACGTTGTCAATGCCTGGGCACAGACGGCGTCGTCCTTGTCGTCGAGCGCGTTGATCAAATCGGGTCCCGCCTTGCTCGCCTGGGCGCCGTACTTCGCGATCATTTCCGCCGCCTGCCGGCGCACGCTCGGCGTCTCGTTCTTGAGCGCGTTGATGAAAATCGGCAACACCACGTCCGGCTGCAACCCGCGCAGCGCCAGCGCGTATGCCGCTTGAGTCTTCAATGCTTCGTCCTTGTGCTTGACGCCTTCGAGCAAGACCGGCTCCGCGAGGGCGACTTCGCGATTGAGCTGAACCATCAAACTTGCCGTCGTGATGCGCGTGGTCGCGTCGGGATTGGACAACGCCTTCCTCAAGCCCGGCTGCGGATCGACACCCATCGAACGCAACGCGTTGAACGCCGTCATGCGAATTTGCGGATCGAGGTCGATCAACAGCGCGACCACGTACGGCTCCGCGAGCTTGGCGCCCGAGCCCATTTGCTGAAGCGAACGCAGCGCGTTGAGGCGAACTTCGAAATCTTTGTCTTTGGTCGCAAAGCCGAGGGCGATGACCACGGACTTGTCTTGCACCAACATCCCGCCCAGGAGCGCGGCGACGTGACGCTGCACATCAACATGCTTCGCGCCCAACAAATCGACAAAGGACGGCACGGCTGGCGCGCCGATCTTGTGCAGGGACTGAATCGCGAGGATTCGCACGGTGGCGCTGTCGTGTGCCGCGGCGTCGGTCAGCGCTTTAATCGAGCCGGGGCCGCTAATTCCCGCCAGGGCAATGGCGGCCGGCCCCGATGCGGCGGTGTTGCCAAGGAGGATGGCTTTCAGGTCGTCAATGGCCGGCGCCGCTTCCGCGCCGATCGTGCCGAGGATCGTGATCGCCATCGCCTTCAGATCGGCCTTGTCGCTCTTCAAGGATTTGATCAACACCGGCACCGCGACCTTGCTCATCTTCGGCAACGACTGGGCCGCCGTCTGGCGCACGTCGTTGTCCGCGTCGCCCAATGCGTTGACAAGCACGTCCACGACCGCTTCGGGATCGGCGTCGATGCGGCCCAGCGCAAACGCGGCCTTGCGGCGCACGTCGGCGGCGGGATCGCCGAGAGCCTTCACGACGGCGGGCGTCGAATTCTTCGCGGGAGCGCCGATGAACGCCAGGCTCCAGACCGTGTAAAATCGCGTGGACGCCGAGCCCTCGATGTTCTTGACAATGTTCTCGCAACGCCGCCGCGTTTCGAGATCGGGATTCTCCTTGATGGCGTTTCGCAGCGCGTCGAGGGCGTGGAACGTCATCGCTTCGATGTCCTTGCGCGCGTTGTCGCGCTCGGCGAAGTTGGCGCTGCCGAGCTTCTTGATGAGACTGTCAACTTGTTTGAGGTTCTTCGGTATCGCGTATTGCTGGTCGAGCAGCCTGCCGAGCGGCTCGACGGCGGGGGCGCCGATCTTGCCGAGCGCCATCGTCGCGGCGAGGCGGATGTCCTCATTCTTCAGCGACAATAGATCGATGAGCGCCGGGGCCGCTTCGCCCGCCTTGGCGCCGCGGGCGCCGAGTTCTTCGATCGCGGCGAGCTTTTCGAGATCGCTTTTCTTGAGATCGGCGATCAGATCCGTTACGGTGCGTTGCTGGGCATTAAGTGGGGATGTCACACAAAGCAAAATCATCAGGGGAACGAATCGGCGCATGGTGGCAATCCTTTTTTAATGAAGTGAAACGGCGGCAACCGGTCCGAATACAAGACGAGTATAACGAGGTTTTGGCGCTGAAAAAACAAAAACTCGCGTTTGGCGCCTGCATCACTCGGTCCCAGGTGCTTTGCACAAAAACTCCACAAGCCCCTGGGGTGAGGTAATCCGAACCCCGGGGTTCGGATTACCTCACCCCGGGGCTTCATCTGTTTTTGTACAATGCGCAAACTTTTGGGAATAAAATTAGTCGATAAGTATCTTGCATTCGGAAAAGCGTCCGGTTACCATAAAAGCAAAGATGGATTGGAGAAAGTTCCGCCCCATTCCAAAGCGGACTACTCGCATTTCTCTCGCCATCCAAGCGTTGACCTCGTTGTTGACCTGTACTTGGAGGCCATCATGTCAAAGTTTCATTCATCCTCCGGGCAGCCCATTCCGATGGGTATCCTGGTCAAGGCTGGCAAGAAAGCCGACGCCGATCGGCAGCGCGGCGATCGCGAGCCGGGCGAGCGGCACATCCCGTGGATGTGGATCGCGACCGGCGGCAGCATCGGCTGGGTAGTGCTCGTTTTGACGATCGCCATCCTGACGTCGGGCCAGGAACGAACGCAAGACGAAGTCCGCAACATGCCGCGCCCGATCGCAGTGGACGGCGACTTGCTGGCGGAAGCGAAACTGCCAAGACCGGTGGAGCTGATCGAGGAGGAAGCCGCTCCGCTCAAGGCGCCGGCGCCGAGGTTGAACCGCGCCGCGCCGGTCGTTCCGGCCAACGATGGGCCTCCATTGCTTGACCTCCCGGTTGAGGAACCGGTTGCCCTTGTCCCGGCCGTGCCGCTAGGTCCTCAACCCGGCAAACCCGCCCGCAGGCAAGTGGACACCAAGATCTACCAAAGCTGCGATCAAATCGGCACCGACGTGCTGTTCATGAAGGACCCGTTCGAGGCTTACAAGAAAGCCAAAGAAGAAAAGAAGATGGTCTTCATGGTCCATCTCTCCGGCAACCTCGAAGATCCGGGCTTCACCTGAAACAACGCCGACGCGTTCCGTGTGAACGCATTAGCCGATCCTCGCGTTGCCGATTATCTCAATGAGAACTTTATCTGCACGTATCTGAAGGTCGGCACCTTCCAGATCATCGGCGGCCAAAAAGTCGGCGGCAATGTCGCCACCTATTTCTGCTTGCCGGATAGCTGCGTCGTCCACGCCGTCGCCGGCAAGGTCGAAGCGAACAAACTTTTGAGTGAAGCACGCTGGGCGTACGAGGTGCGCAAATCCGCGTTGACGTTCGGCGCCAACCTCAACACCGGCAAGATGGACATGCGCCGTTACGCCGATCGTGTTCGCCAATCGCATACCGAACGTTATCAAAATGAAACGAACGGCATGTGGAACGCCGGCGGCAAAATGACGCTGCCCAACACCATGCCGAAGAACAACGTCACGCAGCAGGCACAGGTTCATTGGCTCCTCGCCAAGAACACCTTGCCGCCGCTCGAAAACGTCTATCCGACCGTGTGGCGTCAGGTCCTCAACGAGCAGCTGTCCACGTTGCCGGTGGCGCAACGCTAGTTTGAATTGTTCACGCCGTGGACTACGATTCCAATCGTGGCGAACCCGGTTTGTCAGCGTACGCCACGATTGGAATCGTAGTCCACGATCTGGTCCACACTAACCCGACGCGTAAGAGAGGCGCGACCTCGCTAACGCGTCGGGTTGGTTTTTTGGCCTTCTTCTATTAATCTGCATACCATTTCATTTGACACGCCTCAGTTCATAACCTACGTTGCTGTAGGGTTTCATATTATTTCTTTGAGGCGGGTCATGCTCGAGAGAACGTTCACGTTTTGGCGCCACATGGTCGGCAAGACTGCCGACTCGCGCCAGGACACGCAAAACACTGCTGTGGAAGACGATCGGCGTCTATGGATGCGCTACACCACCGACTTTGAGGGAAGCGTCCGGCTACCTGAAAAAAACCAAGAAGCGAAGATCTTGGTTCGCGTTCGCGATCTGTCGCTGGGCGGCGCCAATTTGCATGTAGACCGGCCGCTGAAATCCGGCCAGATGATCAGCCTGGAACTGCATGCCGACCAGGACGAAATCCGCACGGTGCTCGCCTGCGTCGTGCGAGTGTCCCCGCTGAATAATGGAAACTGGTCGCTCGGCTGCGTTTTTGCTCGCGAATTGAGCAGTGCCGACCTGCAAAAGTTCGGCGCTCGCAAGCTCGAAGCCGCCCGGGAAGATCAACGCACCTGGGTCCGTTTCGCCGGCGGCCTGAAGGCAAATTATCGCAAGGTCGGCGAACCGGTCGGCGTCTCGCATCCCGCCAAGGTGCTCAACATCGCCGCGACCGGCATCGGCCTGGCCGTGCATCCTTCCTTGCAAACCGGCTCGCTCTTGAACGTCGATCTGATGGACAAGGACGGCCGAATGGTGCGAACCATCCTCGCCTGTGTCGTGCACACGACGCAGCGGGCCGTCGGCGATTACGCGGTCGGCTGCAACTTTATTCGTGAGCTGACCGAGGACGAATTGCAGTCGCTTTTATAGTTTCCTGCCTGTTTCCTAAGCCTACCTGGTGCGCGAAGGCGACTTTTCGCTTTTTTCGCTTCGATTTCCATTTTTTTCCAACCATTTGACCGGTTTGAAATCATGAACTACGATTTGTTGGAGGACTGTTTTCGTCGGAGGTTCCCCGTGTCTCAAACCAGCGTGCCGCCAGGGATGGTCAAAACCGCCTCGCGAGGAAATCGTCGAGCGACCATACGCTATCGTTGTGCGCCCGCCACGATTGGCCGCGTGGTGGTCCCCGGTGATCAAGAATTTCAGCTGGCCTGGATTCTCGATCTGTCGCTGCGCGGCATCGGCATGCAGTTATTGAGTCCGGTTGAGCCGGGCCGCCTGATCGCGATTTCCATGAAGAGCAGCGATGGCAGCAAGACCTTCGATCTGTCCGCTCACGTCGTCCGCTGCAATGCCGCGCCGCACAATGAATGGTACATCGGCTGCGAATTGACCCATCCGATCACCGATGAAGAACTCGATCAGCTCCTTTGAGCGTCAATCCACTTCGAAATCGAACGCAATCACGCCTTCCAGATCGGGCAAGAACGCAGCCTTGAGCTTATCGTGCTCGGGATGCGTGAGATACTGATCGCGCGCGGCCGCGTTGGCGAACGTCATCAAGTAGCCATGCGTGTAGCCCTGATTGAGCCCTTCCGGACTCGAATACGGCCCGCCGCACAGCGCCAGAAAATCGGGCATGATCTTGCGCAGTTTTTCCAATGCGACAAGCAGCTCCGGCGCCCGCTGCACTTTGTTGGCGGCGAACTTCACGAGGACCATGTGATGAATCTTTTTCATGAGATAATCTCCCCGTTTAGCGTTCGCAGGAAAGCGGGGGTTGCAATGCGCCAATCCACCGGCGCCGCCTCGCGAGCGCTAAACGGCAAGCGGCGCCACATCCACCGCGATCGTCATCGTGTGCGACCCGCCGCCGAGGATCACGCCCTTGATCGGACTGACATCGTCGTAATCACGGCCCCACGCGATCGTCAGATGCCGATCCGCGGGAATCATATTATTGGTCGGATCGAAATCGACCCAGCCGACGTCGGGACAGAACACCGACAGCCACGCGTGCGACGCATCGGCGCCGATCAATCGCTCCTTGCCTTCCGGCACGTTCGTTTGCAAATAACCGCTCACGTATCGCGCCGCCAAGCCAAGCGAACGCAGGCAACCGATCGCCAGATGCGCGAAATCCTGGCAAACGCCATGGCGATGTTGCAGCACTTCCTTTAGCGGCGTGGCGAGCGTCGTCGCCTTGGCGTCATAGCGAAACTCGCGATGGATGCGTGCCGTGAGATCGGCGACGGCGTCGAGCATCGGCCGGCCCGCCGCGAATGACGGCGCGGCATATTCAAGCAAGGCGTTGCTGCGCGCCACGTAGTGCGAGTCGTAGGTGAATTGACATGCTTCAAGATGGTTGCGATCCGTGCGAATGGAATCACGCACTTCCTCCCACGACATTACTCCCCTCGCCCCTTGCGGGAGAGGGGTTGGGGGTGAGGGGTGTGAGATTTCAATGCGGTGTTTCACCGCAATTTCAAGCTTCTTGTGCGGCTCCTGGATCGTGAACAGCGAAATCGGATTACCGAAATAATCATGCCCATGCACCAGCGCCCGCGGCTCCGGCGTCACGATCAACTGCGTTTGCCGGCACGTCTGCCGCGGCGCAACGCGCGGCCGCAGATGCACCAGATTGTGGCACAACGACACCGCATCGGCGTATGCGTACGTCGTCGTATGCGTCACATCAATAATCATGACACCCCTCAAGCCCCACCATGAGCGCAGCGATTGGTGGGGGTCCGCGTCAATTCCCCGCCAGCTGCCGCGACGTTTGCAAATGACTCAGGTAATGATGACTGATCGCATCCGCAAGCAAAGGCACATCCACGTGCAACCCGCCGAGAAACTCCTCGAGCCGCTCGCGCCGCCCCTGTTCGTCGGCCTTCGCCAATTCCTGAATGTCGGTCAATTGCACCGTCGTCAACAGCGCAACAATCATGCGTTCTTCCGGCGGCCTCATCGCGACGTTCGGATCGTGCGGCAACTGTCCGATCACGTCGCGCAACGCCTGCAACTGAAACACGAGCGACCGCGGATTCGAATCGTCCGCGATCAACAGATCAAGCACTCCCGCCGCCTGCACGCCGCCGAGATAACGCCGGCGATACGTCATCGAACTGTCGGCGATTTCCAAAAGCGCCTCGAGCAACGCAATTTCCTCGCCTCGCTCGTTAGCCGGACGCGCAAGCGACGGCGTACTCGAAGGTGCTCCGTCGCTGGCGCGTCCGGCTAACGTCCATTCCAACAACCCAATGGTATGCAGCGCCCGCTCGATCTTGCGTCCCATGTCGAGAAAGCGCCAAGCATGCCCGCGCGTCATCGATTCCATCGCGATGCCGCCGAAGCCCGCGAGGATCAAGACACGCTGATTGAGCAAATCGAGCACGTCACTCAACGTCGGCGGGTCGGCGGGATCGAAGCCGCCCTCGTGCGGCAAGCTCGACAGCACGCGCCACATGTCCATCGAAATGCGATCGCGCACCGACGCCGCCGCCCGATGAATGCGGCGATAGTTATACGACAAACTACCTACACGGTCCGGCTGGAAGATCAGCGATATCAGCTCGTCCTCCGGCTGCGCGAGCCGATCGCTGGCGCCGTCGCCGACGAAGCCGGGCTGCGTTTGCGTCAAGAGCGTGAGCGCCCGCAAAAGCGTCGGCAGTTCCGGCACATCGGCGAGGCCCGACTTTTCCGTCAAGCGCACCAGGATGCCGCGCAAAAGTCGCACGACGTCTTCGGCCCGTTGCACGTAGCGGCCGAGCCAGAAGAGATTGTCCGCGGCCCGGCTCGGCAGATCGTTGCCGGCGCGGGTGAGCGCGATTCTTTCGCCGGCGCTGGGCAGAAGCGTGAAGTCGCTGACGGCGCCTTCGGTCAAAATCCACGTGTCCTTGCTGCCGCCGCCTTTTTGTAAACTGACGACCATCGTCTCCGCGGACGCCGTCACACGCGTCAAGCCGCCGGGCATCATCTGAAACGAGCTTTCATCGGCACACAAATAGATGCGCGTCGCCACGTGGCGCGGCACGATGCCCTGCTCCGTCAACACGGGCATCGTCGAGAGCGTGAGCCGATCCTGGCCGACGTATGTTGCTGGCCGAGTTCGCATGCGATCGATGAGCGCCTGCTTGCTCGCGTGGTCGAGCTTGTCGGGAAAAACGGGATCGGCTCGAAACGCCGAGAACGCCGCCTTGACGACCATGCGATCGAGGTTGGCGAGCACGTGCTCGAGCGATTTCAGATCGCCGCACCAGAACGCGGGGACCGACGGCATCGTCAGCTCATCGCCGAAGAGCCGCCGACACAGCGCGGGCAAGTACGGCAACAGCGCCGGCGATTCCGCGAGCCCGCTGCCGAGCGCATTGGCGACGACGACGTTGCCGGCCCGCACGACCTGCACCAGGCCCGGCACGCCGAGGAACGAGTCGCCGCGCAGCTCCAGGGGATCGCAATAATCATCATCGAGGCGACGCCAAACGACATCGACCGGTTGAAGGCCATCGAGCAACTTGAGATAGAGCCGCTGATCGCGCACCGTCAGATCGCCGCCTTCGGCCAACGTGAATCCAAGATAGCGGGCGAGGTACGCGTGTTCGAAATACGTCTCGTTGGACGGCCCCGACGTCAACAGGACGGTGCGCGGATTGTCGCGATTGTGCGGCGCATGGCTGCGCAGCGTGTCGCGAAACGTGCGAAAGAACAGCGCGAGCCGTTGCACGTTGCACGCCTTGAAAACGTCGGGCAACATGCGTCCCAGCACGATGCGATTTTCAAGAGCATAACCCGCGCCGGACGGCCCTTGCGTGCGATCGCCGAGCACCATGATGTTGCCGGCTGGGTCGCGTCCCAGATCGAACGCGACGAGGTGCAACCGCCGATTCGCCGACAATGCGACGCCGTGGCAGGGCCGCAAGAAACTCGGATTGGCGAAGATCAACTCCGGCGGCAACAGGCCTTCCTTCAAGAGTTGCTGCGGCCCGTAAACGTCCGCGAGAATCGCTTCGAGCAATCGCGCTCGCTGCACGAGGCCTGCTTGCAGGCGTTCGCTCTCGGCCGCGGAGACGACGAGCGGAATGGGATCGAGCTGCCACGGCCGATCGGTGCCGCGGGGATCGCCGTAGACGTTGTAGGTGACGCCGTTCTCGCGGATGAGCTGCTGCGCTTCGCGCCAGCGGTGCGTGAATTCTTCGAGGCCGATCTCGTCGAGGCCGTTCGCGAAGGTTTGCCAGTGCGAGCGCAATCCGCCGTCGGACGTGACGAGTTCGTCAAAACCCGTCGGCAGGCCGGCATAGCCGTTGAGTACGATGCCGGCGGCGGAATGCGAGGTCGTGGTCATGCGGCTTTCAGGGTTGTGGCGCGTGCGCTGTCACATTCATCATACGCAAATTGCTTGCTCGCGGACGGGCTCGGCGAATGGATGGACGCGCGCGATTGCCAGCTTCAATTATTGCAAAACGACGCATTAGCCGGGTATAATGGCCCCGGAGGCAGCGAACATGAGTCAGACAATCACGGTTGAATTGAGCGATCACGCCCTTGAAGCGATCCGTGCGGATGCAAGCGCATCAGGTGTCACGGCGGCGGAAATTGCGGCTTCCGTGCTTGAAAAGCAGTTTGCAAATGGTTCCCACGAAAAGCTTCCGAAATCGCTGACCGTAGGCGAACTTTCCACGTTTGTGAAGACGCTGCCGAAACTGGGTGACGACGCCGACGACTTCGCGCGCGACGTCGATGCAATCCGCAAGTCATTCCCGCCGGAGAAGCACCTGTGGGATTGATTGTTGATTCCAGCCGCACTTGATTTCACATCGTCAATTGCCCGTGTCCACGCAGAGATTAGCGCCGACCTTCAATCAAAAGGCCAGCCGATTGGCGCCCACGACTTGATCATTGCCGCGACGGCGCAGGAGGGCAATTTGCTTGAAGGCGTAATTGCGTGACGCTAGCATACGATGGACGCTCAATTCCAACCCAGCTTTGGGCGCTAATCGGAGAAAACCGTGAATTGGCATTCCATCGATGGCAACTTTGATTTTGCGGACAAGAAAATTGTGTTTCAAGGACAACCCACCAAATATACCGATGCGCAAGGAAGAAAACAAAAAGGACTGGCGGTGGGATTGGCAATTAACAGCGAGCGATTTTCAGGGGGCGAAATCTCGGCGAACATTCGTTTTTCGCATGTCGGATTACTCAATGCATGCGACCTCGTTTTCTATTTCGATCCTGCCAATCGCTGGTGGGTGTCAGCGGGCCTTGGTAGTGGGAACAATGCCTACTACATTCGGCATTATGATGGTAAATTGCGCGTCCATGGAGCCGCCGGCTCCAAGAACGATTTGCGCGCGGGCCATGATTACGCTATTCGCGTTCGCGTCCGTGGCAGTAAGGTGACTCTGACTGTGGACGACGTCGTAGTCCTAAGTTCAATTATCCCATTTCCATTACCACCGAGCCAAACCGGCGTTCATTGCTTTGACGATCATCGCGTCGAAATCAGCAAT
>DAIOGM010000179.1:2602-3129 GCA_036745215.1 Gemmataceae bacterium | reverse complement strand
CGACCCAACGTGGACGCGTGTTTGTTGCGATGCAATACAGCAGTCCATTCAACGAGATCTTCGAAGAAGTACTTCGTGGCGTTTGTCAAGAGTTCAAATTGGAGGCTCACCCGGCAAATGAAACTTTTGGGCCTGGCGAAATTATGGCCGACATGACACGCGAAATTGCAGAATCGGAATTCGTAATCGCGGATATTACGTCTGCAAATCCAAACGTTTATTACGAAGTAGGCTACGCACACGCCATCAACAAACCGACCATTTTGCTCGCCAACAAAGACGTGGCTAAACTTCCGTTCGACGTTTCAGGTTTTCGCGTGTTGTTTTACGAGAACTCAATAGCTGGCAAGCGAAGATTTGAGGAAGGGTTACGCAAACACGTGGTAGCCGTTCTTGAGAGAAATACTTTAGGGCGTCCGTATCCCCAAGATTAGGGCACAAACATGAACTCATTTTTTTGGCGGATGTTGCTTTCGATTACGTTGCCTTCAATACTCGTTGCCACTCCCGCGATCTATCCCGGCGAC
>DAIOGM010000179.1:0-2592 GCA_036745215.1 Gemmataceae bacterium | reverse complement strand
CACGAATGGAAACGCGATCGCGATCAGCCCGCGCTCGCGCTCGGTGAAAAAGGCAAATTCGACGATCAGCACATCTTCGCCCCGCACGTCATTCGCATGGGCGACGAATACTGGATGTACTACTGCGGCTCCCAGCGTTGCCTCGACGCCGGCACCTACAAGGGCAAACCCAAGGAGCCCGCGGCCAAGTCCGATCAACGGCTCTTCAAGCTCGGCCTCGCCAAGAGCAAGGACGGCATCGCCTTCAAACGCCATTCCGCCGATCCCGTGTTCAGCTTCGGCGATGAAATCCACTCCATCGTCACCGCCACAATCTTGAAAAATCCCGACGGCTCCGTGCATCGCGAGAACGGCAAGATGCGCATGTACTTCGCCGCCGTCGATTTCCCCAGCGGCACGTATAAACATGCGCTCTACGAAACGACCAGCGCCGATGGACTCACCTGGTCCAAGCCGACGTTGACGTTGCCGAATGTCTATGCGCCGTGCGTCATCAAGGAAGGCGACAAGTACCGCATGTGGCACACGTGCATCGACAAACATCCCTGGCACACCAAATACGCCGAGAGCACCGACGGCACCAAGTGGACGATCCGCGACGAGCCGTGCATCGTCATCGGCCAAAAGTGGGAGGTGAAGGATCAGGTCTATCCGGAGGTGCTCAAGGTCGATGGCGTTTATCTGATGCTGTATGGCTGCTACTGGAACGACGCGCAGCACACGGCTCTCGGCTTCGCGGTCAGCAAGGACGGGCTGACGTGGACGAAGCATGCGGACAATCCCGTCTTTCGGCCGGAGCCGAAGAATGAATGGGAGTCGAATTATACGACGAGCCAATCGTTGATGCGGCTGCCGGATGGGAGCTTCCGTTTGTGGTACGCGAGCCGCACTCGGCCGCCGTTCGCGAACTTGTATTTCGCGATCGGCACGGCAACCTGGCAAGGGCCGGGGAAATAATGACATCACGCAAAGTCGCAAAGTCGCAAAGAAGAAATTCGGCTCAAATATTTTAACGTGGGTTTTCTTTGCGTCTTTGCGCCTTTGCGTGAGAATTACGTTATGAACGTCGCGGACGAACTCAAGAAGCTACAAGAATTGCATCAGAGCGGCGCGCTTTCCGATGAAGAATTCGCCGCCGGCATGGATGCCGTATTCGCGGGAGGCGCGACGGCCAACGAAATCGAATGCCTCGATCGCGAATGGCAGTTGGAGCGTGAACGCTACACGGTGACGGGCAAATTGGGTAAGCGTTATTTCCCCAGCCGCGCCATGAGCTTTCTCTATGGACTCGCGAATGTCGGCTTCGGCATCGTGTGGATCACCTACGGGGCGTCCACGGGTGCGCCGTTCCATTTTTTGTTGCTCGGCGTTTTGGCGATTCTCGGGGGCTTCGCCGTCTCCGCGTATTTGTTTTCCAGGGCGATCGCTCACGAACGGGCATTCGAGCGCTATCAGCGCCGGCGTGCGATGGTGTTCGCCAAGCGACGCGAGATCGAACCTGAACTGGGAAGTGAACAAGAATCCACGTCAAGGCACCAATGATGCAATTTCATGCTAGGTTTGCTCAAGAACGTTTTTGCGTCTTTGCCAATTGTCGTGAGATTCAAGTCATGAACATCGCCGACGAAGTCAAGAAACTGCACGACTTGCATCAACGCGGCGGATTGACCCAAGAGGAGTTCGCCGCCGCCAAGGCCGCCGTCCTGGGCACGACCAAGATGGACGGCGAACTCGCGATGGCCTCGCATTTTGATGCAGTCCAGATGCAGAATGACATCGATCGCCTCGATCGCGAGTGGCAAGTGGAGCGCGAAAACTACATGCTCCGCGGCAAGCATGGCGGACGCTACGTACCGACGCGTGCCATGAGCATCCTGACTGGCGTTTTGATGACGGGCTTCGGCATCTTCTGGACTTTCTCGGCCACGTCGGCGAGCGGTGCAGCGTTGATGTCGTTTCTCGGCGTCATTCCCATTCTTGTAGGAATTGGGTTCGGGATTTATTCATATTCAAAAGCCGTTGAATACGAACAAGCGTACGAGCGGTATCAGCGCCGCCGCGAGCGTCTGCTGGCGGGCTCGCTTGAAGACATGAAAAGGTAAGGTGCGTTTCCCTTCGGCGCATCACGTAGCCGTCGCCGCCCCGGCGTGCAAAAGATCCAGAGTCACCTTTTCGCGGGCGTGTTCAGGGTGCGCAGTCCACGCGTGCCGCAAGTCGAGCGTCATCGGCGCCTCGGCTTTCGCGTCTAATTCCTCAACCGCCATCGGTCCCGGCGTGTGTCCCATGGTGAAAAATCGAGCGATGCGTCGCCCTTCCGCCTCGTTCGCGTTGATCGGGAACGTGTCATGAAAGCGGCCGCCGGGATGGGCGACGTGATAAACGCAACCGCCCAGGCTTCGCTTCATCCAGGTGTCGACCAAATCGAACACGAGCGGCGCCTGTACGGGGATCGTCGGATGCAAACACGTTGGCGGTTGCCACGCGCGATAACGCACGCCGGCGATGTACTCGCCGTCCACGCCGGTCGGATGCATGGGGACGCGCCGGCCGTTGCAGGTGACCGCATGGCGGGACGGATTGAAGCCTTCCGCT
>DAIOGM010000178.1:1606-13630 GCA_036745215.1 Gemmataceae bacterium | reverse complement strand
AGCTGGGATCGTCCTTGTCGCCATTCTTGCGCGACTCCGCCTTTCCGCCACCGAGCCGAACGTAGGCGCGCTCCTGATCGGCCGACAGCGTGAAGCGTGCCCAGGGCGCCCCTGCATCCGCAATGGGGCCGGGGTCTTTCAAGTCGGCCATTTTCAGATCGAAGCGAAACGCTTCCTTGCCGGTTTTGAGATGATAACTGACGACCGAGCGATGGTCCGCGATGAGCACTTGATCATGAACGATGATCGGATGAAAAACGGCGCCGCGCGTCAAACGGTTGTGGTCGATGCGGTCGTTCTTTGGCGACGCGGACAGCAGCGGCACGCGCCAGGTTGGGCCGTCCTCAAACAGATGCCACGACAGGCCCTGCGACAGCGTGCGATTGCGCGACGGATCGCCGCCGAAGGTCGTCCAGGGTTCGTCGTTGTTGGCGATGCGTTCGCGTTGAAGCGCTGACAAGGCCTTGCGCAAGATCGGGTGATAGACGCCATTTTCGCCCGCTAAATTGCCGCGCGCGTCGCCGTGCGTTTTCACAAAACGCGCGATCGCCGCGTCCGCTTCGTCGAGTCGGCCCTGAAACATCGTCGCCAGAATCTGCTTGGCCTCGACGCGCACGACGTCGGCCTTCGGGTCGGCGTATTGCGTCCGCAGCACGTTCCACCAGTGCCACGCCTCGTCAAACCGGCCGCGCTCGAACGCTAAATCGCCCAGGAGGTCCAGCGCCGCGTCGCCCGAACGGCTGCTGAACAGATCATCGACAACGCGCCGCAACGGCGCCGGCGCCAACTTCGTCCGGCCCTGAGCCAGGAGCGCCTCGGCCTCCGCGGCCACACGCTCGCGATAAACGTCACGGCTGGCGCGTGGCAACATCATCAATCGTTGATGGCACAAACGGCGCACCTGCTCGCTCGTCCACGCCGTGCCGCGCGGCGCCGACTCGGAGACCGTCACCAGCACATCGCCGGAGTCGAGCATCAGGCGAACGTAATCGTCCACCGATTGGTCCCAGACTTCGTTGTTGCGCTCGTCCGCCAGAATCGGCGCAAACGCGCCCAGCGACGACCATGGATTGGTGAGATGGGCCGTGATTGAACTCGCCAGCGTCGGCGAATGCACCGGATTGAGCCGTTCGTCCAGTGAGACCAGCCGGGCTCGCACCTGCGTATCGAGGCTCGGCAAGCCAACCTTGCGCACCGCCGCAGGCTCCTGAGCCGAGACGGCGATTGGCAACAAGAAAAGGCACATCGCATTAACGAGGATTTTCATCATGTTGACATGGACCCGCGACGCTACCATCATAGGGGCGCATTGTGATCAAAGTC
This sequence comes from Gemmataceae bacterium, assembly GCA_036745215.1. Classification (GTDB taxonomy): domain Bacteria; phylum Planctomycetota; class Planctomycetia; order Gemmatales; family Gemmataceae; genus SIAQ01. The sequence goes on along the minus strand of DAIOGM010000178.1, from coordinate 12,307 downwards.
CAGAATGCAAAATTGAATTGATTTGCCTTGCGCTTGCAATCTATTCACACGCACCACTCTACACCCCCCGCAGGTCTTTCGATTTAATTCAAGCCAAAGGCACAAATCCTTACCGATTAATCGCTTACAGGCCTAGGACTCCTTCTGAAGCAAGTTCCTACCAATATAGAAGACGAGAATGCCAATCGCCGCCCACAAGAACATTTGACCCACGGAGATATGTTCGCCCAACTGCGCCCCAATTGCCGCTGGGAGCATGAGCAGGCCGACGAACTGCATGAACCGACCGACCTTGTGCAGCATGTTATACTCTTGGCCTTCTCGTTCTTGAGAAACGGTGACGCGCGGATTTCTCAAATTTCATTTGTCTGGCGCGACACGCGCGCGAAACCGCAAGCGGTAGATGCGATTCTACCAACCACGTCAACGCGCGGCATGGAAGTTGCCAATCCTGGCGCGGAATGCCGGGCTTCGTTCCTTGACGCGCACAACATGAGCCGTACAAAAGCTCAATTCCACCGTCTCAATCCGCGGACCGATTTCGCAGGAAGGCGTATGAAGAAGCTGTTCTGCTCTCTACTCATTGGCACGGCCGCTACCTCCTTGTTCATGCTAACTGGTTGCGGCCTCGATCAGCATCCCGCGTATTCGCCGGGCATCGAATTCGGCGTGCGGCTCGATCCCATCATCATGGTGGGCACCGCGGCCGACCTCGGCGATGACCGCTTCGAGCCGGATCGTCCGGGCGTCTTGCCGTTGGTCAAGTACGACGACATCTTCAAGCCCGAACATCCGATGTACGCGAAGAGCGCCAAGATCGCGGAGCGAGAAATGCTGCGTGATCCTGCGAATCTGACTGAGAAAGACCGCAAGGAACTCGTTGACGCACTCAAAGCCCACTTCGGCACGCCAGCGAATCCAACCATCAATGCGAAGCTAACGGGCATCGACGAAGCAACCGTCAAGCAGCTTCAACTCGACGACGCGACGCTCGCGGAAGGCAGCACGCGCTATCGCGTGCATTGCATGCACTGCCACGGCGTGCCCGGCGATGGCCGCGGACCGACCGCTCGCTGGATCAATCCGCATCCGCGCGATTTCCGCCAGGGCGTTTTCAAGTTTCAATCCGTCGATCAAGCGACCGACGGCCAAAACCGCCCGCCGTCGCGCGGCGACCTCGAACGTACGCTGCGTCAAGGCCTCGAAGGCACCGCCATGCCGACGTTCGGCATTCTGCCCGATCGCGATATTGACACGTTGATCAGCTACGTCATGGTCCTGAGCATTCGCGGCAAGACTGAGTACGAGATCATCAAGGGTTGTTATGACTTCGACAACAAGGCGAAGATGCTCGTCTGGAACGGTGTGTTTCCAGACACGAAAGCCGCCGCCCAGTTCTTTAGCAATCAGACAATCATGGATGGCTGGAAGGTCGCCAACGATCCCGCAAGGAAAATCAAGGTCTATCCCTATCCGTACAAGGACGGCGACGTTGACGCCCTCAAGAAATCCGTCATGCTCGGCCAGCAGCTCTTCACCGGCAGCAAGGAACATCCGCGCGGCGACAAGGCCAACTGCAAGCAATGCCATGACGATTACGGCCGACAGGCGCGTTTCAAGTTCGACGAATGGGGCACGTTCGTCCGTCCGAACAACTTCACGCAGGGCACCTTCCGCGGCGGGCGTCGGCCGGTCGATATGTACTATCGCATCCATTCCGGCATCAACGGCTCCGGCATGGCGCGCTTCGGCAAAGCGGGCGTCCTCGAAGGGCAAGACATCTGGGACCTGATCAACTTCATCACGGTGCTGTCGTATCCGCCCATGCGCGATAAGCTCGGCATTCGCATCGATTGAATTAATCCACAAGCCCCAGGATGAGCGCAGCGATTCCTGGGGGTAATCGGGGTCATAGGAGTTGAAAGTGGGCAACAAGGGTTGGAGCATCCTGTTTGGCGTCGTCATGCTGGCGTGCGCCTTGAGTTTCGCCGTCGCGCCCATGATGGGCTGGTGGCTGCCGCGCGGCGAGTCGAGCCATGCCTGGGACGTCGATTTTCTGTTCTACGTGATCTTCTGGATCGTCGCGTTCTTCTTCATCCTCACCGAAGCGGTCCTCGTCATCTTCCTCTGGCTCTATGCCAGCAATCCAGACGGCAAACGCCCGGTGAGCGAATCGGCCGAGGCGGTGGGATTCATGAAGCCCGTCACGGGTTTTCTCAACAACGAGCATCGCATCGAATTGGCGTGGACGTTCATTCCGTCGGTGATCTTGCTCTACATCGCGTTCGCCCAGGTCAGCGCGTGGGCCGATATCAAATATGCGGCACGCCAGAAGGATCCCTGGAAAAGTGCGACCGTCGGCAAGACCGACGGCGGCGCGGCGTTGCAGATGGCGGTCAGCGCTCGTCAATTCGAATGGCGCGTGCGTTACCCCAGCGTCGAGCGATTCAAGAAATGGATGGACCCGAAGCGCACCGACAAGTCTGATTACGATTCGTTCGGCAAGGCGCCGCAAGCGGATGACATTTACGTCGTCAATGAAATTCATTTTTGGGAGGATTACAAAATCACTCCCGATCAAAACAAGCCCAATGACCATGTTTGGAGGCACAACTCGGTTGTTGTTTACCTGACGACGCGAGACGTCATCCACAGTTTCAATCTGCCAAATTTCCGTGTTAAACAAGACGCGCTTCCAGGAAAGATGATTCCCGTTTGGTTCCGAACGGCAGCGTCGAGGGTCGAGAAAATGGACGGCAAGATCGACGAACGTTATCCATTGCACAAGACGCACAATTGCAAATGGGACAATGACAAGAATCGTTACGTGGACGGCATCAATCCAGATTCAGGCGAAAAAGACAACGCATTCATTTTCGACCTCGCCTGCGCCGAGTTGTGTGGCTGGGGCCACTATCGCATGATCGGCCGCGCGTTCGTGCACAAGGATCAGGCGGACTTTTTGAACTGGCTGGAAATCGCGGAAAAGGAAAATCGCAAACGAGAATGATCTTCAGCGAGCCACGGGGTTTATCCCCGTGGGATTCGCCACATTCCACGGGGATAAACCCCGTGGCTCGCTCTATTTGAGGTTCGCAATATGGATTCGCACGGCACTCCTGGAACCACTCACGCTCATGAACACCATGAGCTGAGCTTCATCCGCAAATACATCTTCTCGGAAGATCACAAGATCATCGGCATCCAGTTCCTGTTCACCAGCATCATCTTCCTCGGCCTGGGCGGCCTGCTCGCTCTCATGGTGCGCATCCAGCTCGCCTGGCCGCACTATGAAATCCCGCTCATCCACGAGTATTTCAAGACGAACGGCGGCCGCATTCACGAGTCGTTCTACAACATGCTCTTCACGATGCATGCGTCCGTGATGATCTTCTTCGTGATCATCCCGTTCTTGACCGGCGCGTTCGGCAACTTCACGATTCCCTTGATGATCGGCGCGCCGGACATGGCGTTTCCGAAGCTCAACATGATGTCGTACTGGGTCCTCTGGCCCGCGTTCGTGTTGATCAGCTTCTCGTTCTTCGTGGACGGCGGTGCGGCCGCGTCGGGCTGGACCGGGTATCCAACGCTATCGAGCGCCGGCATGCCCATCGGCGGCGCCTTCGAATCGCCCGCTGCACCCGGCTCCGGGCACGGGCAAATCTTTTGGCTCATGTCGCTGTTGTGCGTCGGCGTCGGCTCCATGATGGGTTCAGTCAATTACATCACGACCATCATCAACATGCGCGCCCCCGGCATGACGCTCTATCGCATGCCGATGACGATCTGGGCCATGTTCATCACCGCAATCCTTCAAGCATTCGCGTTGCCGGTGCTCACCGTCGCGCTGTTCTTCCAGTTGCTCGACAAGACGCTCGGCACCACGTTTTTCCTTCCTGATGGATTGACCTTCGGCAACTGGTCGCCGCACGTCGGCGGCGGCCAACCGCTGCTCTGGCAGCATCTGTTCTGGTTCTACTCGCACCCGGCCGTTTACATCATGATCCTGCCCGCGATGGGTATGGTCTCCGACATCATCTCCACGTTCGCCCGTCGGCCGCTGTTCGGCTACCGCGCCATGGTTTATTCGATCGCGGGCATCGCGGGCCTCGGCTTCATTGTCTGGGGCCATCATATGTTCCAGTCCGGCATGGACCCGCGCCTCGGCACCGGTTTCATGATCGCGACCATCATGATTGCATTGCCGAGCGCCGTCAAGGTGTTCAACTGGCTCGGCACCATCTATCGCGGCAACATCCAGTTCACGACGCCGATGCTGTTCGCGCTCGGCTTCGTGTCGCTGTTCATAATCGGCGGACTGTCCGGCATCTTCATGGCCGCGACGCCGGTCGATATCTACATCCACGATACGTATTTTATCGTAGCCCACATTCACTACGTCCTGTTCACCTCGAGCCTGTTCGGCATCTTCGGCGCCATCTATTACTGGTTCCCGAAGATGTTTGGCCGAATGATGAATGATAACCTCGGCAAGGTGCACTTCTTCCTGACGTTCGTGTTCGGCAACTGCGTGTTTTTCCCGATGCACCTGGTCGGCATCATGGGTCTGCGCCGCCGCATTCCGGACGTGACCGCGGGCATCCTGGAACGCAATACGCTGCCTCTGAATGAATTCATGAGCATCTCGGCGCTGATTCTGGGCACGGTGCAATTGATCTTCGTGGCCAACTTCCTGTGGAGCCTGTTCTTCGGCAAGAAGGCGGACCGCAATCCGTGGCACGCGAACACGCTGGAATGGACGACGGGCAACCCGGTGCCGGGCCACGGCAACTTCGATACGGTGCCGGTCGTGCATAGTGGGCCGTATGTGTACGGCGAATTTGGCGCGAAGGATAATTGTTTGCAAACGGAAAAGCCTGAACCCGGCATGGCCGGGGCGGCACATTGACATCAAGCGAGCCACGGGGTTTATCCCCGTGGAATTTTGCAACATGCCACGGGGATAAACCCCGTGGCTCGCCAGAAATGAATGAATGACCGTTGATCCATACAACTTGGCCGCCCCCCGCTGGCTGCACGTCCTCGCCGTGCTGACCGTGCTCTTTACGCTGCCGCTCTTGTTCCTGGGCGCGGGCGTGACGAGCCACGATGTCGGCATGGTCGATCCGCGCGGCTTTCGGCCGCCGTGGGAGATCGTCAAAGGGTTGTTCGAAAACGACGGCCTCGCCTGGCGTCTCGAATACGGCCATCGCACGCTCGGCTTCCTCGTCGGCGTGTGCGGCATCGGCCTCGCGGTCGGCTGCTGGTTCTTCGATCGGCGTTCATGGATGGGCTGGCTCGGCTTTTTGGCTCTGACCATGATTTGCATTCAAGGAGCGCTCGGCATCTATCGCGTCAACCTTGATGCGTTGTTCGGTCGCGGTTTGGCTTTGATTCACGGCGCGTTCGCGCAAATCGTGTTTGCGACGCTGGTCGCCGTCGCGCTTTTCACGTCGCGACGCTGGATGAACGTCCCGAGTGAGCCCGCGTCGCCGGCCGTGGCGCGCTGGTCGATCGTCACAGCCGTGATTGTGTTCGCGCAACTTTTGTTGGGCGGGCTGGTTCGACATCAACAGGACTCGATCCTTGGGCCGCGTGGACATCTGCTCGGCGCGTTCCTGGTCGTCGGCGCGGTTGTTTGGCTGCTGAAGTTGATGCGCGAAAGTGAAACGAGCAGTCAATTCAAGGTCCAAAGAATTTCGCTGATGATCCTCCTGGCATTGCAACTTTGGCTCGGCGTCGAATCGTGGCTGGCGCGATTCTTCGTGGCGACGGCGGCGAACCAACAAGCAATCATGCCGATGCCGACGCACGCCGAGTGGATTCGCACCGCGCATTATTTGGTCGGCACGCTGATTTTCGCGACCAGTGTGACCGTGGTTCTAATCGCCAATCGCAAGCCAGTCGCGGTCGTTGAAGCGGTGACGGAGCGTCCTCGTCAACTGGAGGGCGCGTTGTGAAGACCATCGCTTACGCTTCAGGCTCGGAAACACTGCCGATTGTGCGATCGCGTTGGCTTGACTTCGTCGAATTGACGAAGCCGCGCATCGCCGTGCTGGTGTTGTTCACGGTCGCGGTCGGCGGGTTGTTGGCTGCGACGGCGCCGTACGATTTGACGCAACTGGGGCACGCGCTCGTCGGCACGGCTCTCGTCGCGGCGGGCGCCAGCGCGCTCAATCAATGGATGGAACGCGGCACCGATGGCCTGATGCGCCGCACGGAAAATCGGCCGCTGCCCGCCGGACGTTTGGCGTCCGCAGAGGTGCTCGGCTTCGGCATCGTGCTGTCCGTGCTTGGCCTGGGCTACATGTTTATTCTGATGGCCCATCCGCTCGCCGGGGCGCTGACGGCTTTGACGCTGGTGAGCTATGTGTTCGTTTACACGCCGCTCAAGCGCAAGACGACGTTGAACACGCTGATCGGCGCGGTGCCGGGAGCGTTGCCGCCGGTGATCGGCTGGGCGGCAATGACGGGTTCGCTCGATCGCGTCGCGGGCATTCTGTTCTTGATCGTGTTCCTCTGGCAAGTGCCGCACTTCCTCGCGATCGCGTGGATGTATCGCGAGGATTATGGCCGAGCGGGCCTGAAGATGCTGCCGGTGGTGGATGAGGACGGCAGCGCGACCGGCCGGCAGATGCTGCTCTATTGCATCGCGCTGATCCCCGTGAGCTTGCTGCCGGTGATGCTGGGCGACGCAAGCTTGATGTTCGGCTTCGGAGCGCTGGGTATGGGAGCCTATTTCGTTCGCGCCATCGGCGGCTTCGTAATGGCGCCGACGCAGACACAGGCGCGCAAGGTGCTGCATGCGTCGCTGGTGTATTTGCCGGGCGTGATGGGTTTGTTGTTGATCGAGCGGTTGATTCGTTACTTGATGGCTTGATGAATGTTGACGTCGCGTGGGATAATGCGAGCGCTAAACGGGGAATTGCAAATGGCACATGATGTCGCGGATCATTCGAAGTTGCACATGGGGTTGCCGTTGCCCAACGGCAAGCTCGCGCTGTGGATCTTCCTGGTCACGGAAATCACGTTCTTCGCCGCGCTGATCGGCACCTACATGCTTTTGCGCAACGGACAGCCGACGGCAAACACGCCCTGGCCGACGCCGCACGATGTGCATTTGAACGAGTTCATCGGCGCGTTCAATACGTTCGTCCTGATTTGCTCCAGCTTGACGGTCGTTTTGTGCCACTGGTACCTTCACGAGGCGCGTAAGGCGGCCGACGCCGGCACGCGTGCCGCATTGGTGAAGAAAGCGGTGTTGTGCCTGTTTACGACGTTCGCGCTCGGGTGCGTGTTTCTCGTCGTCAAAGCGTTCGAGTACAAGGCGAAGATCGATCACCAGATTTTGCCGGGCCGCGTCTTTGAATTGCGCAACGACAACCCGCAAAGGTACGTCTACCTGCGCACCGTGAAAAGCCAGCTCGAGCACATCATCGAGCACAAGGAAGTCAACGACGAGGCGCTGGCGCTTTGCAAGGCACTGTTGAAGGACATCGACGAGGGCAAGGCGAATCCCTGGCAAATCAACGAACGCGTCGCCGGGACCAAGTACGTCAAAACCAAGCCATGCGACATGCTGCCGAAGAAGGACAACGACGCCGGCGACATCAAGGGCATCCTCGAAGTCGACCCGCGCGCCCATCTGGCGTATTCGATCCCGTACGGCAATCTGTGGGCGTCGAGTTATTTCGCGATGACCGGATTTCATGCGATCCACGTATTCGGCGGCCTCGTCGTGTTCGCGATCTTTTTGCTCGGCGCGATGTTCGGCAAATTCGGGCCGGAGAGCGAATTGGCCATCGAGTTGATTGGACTGTACTGGCACTTTGTTGATATCGTCTGGATCTTCTTGTTCCCGCTTTTGTACCTCGTGTGAATTTGCTGCGCCGCAATGCGGTTGTAGAGGAGAGATAAGATGTCCGACCCCAATGAAAACATCGCCCCGGGTTTTCCCGATCCGCGTGCGGGGCACGCGTCTGCCCATCCGCCGGCGGCCGGCGACGACCACGGGCACGCCGCGCCGTCGTTCGGCGCGTACATGGGCGTCTTCATCGCGCTGTGCGTTTGCACGGCGCTGTCGTTCGCCGTCAATCTTTTGCTTGGGCAGAATCACACCAGCGCCGGCATCATCCTTGCGGTCGCGGTCGTGAAGGCGGCGCTCGTCGCGGGCATCTTCATGCATCTGAAGTTCGACTGGGGCAAGCTCTATTGCATCATCTTGCCCGTTTGCGTCGTCACTGTGATGATGGTCATTATTCTCTCGATCGATTCGGTCCTCGCCTGGCACGCGTACCCGGAAAGCTCGTTCCCATCCATCAAGTAACCTTTCAAGCCCCGGGATGAGCGTAGCGATTCCCGGGGGTCGCGGTGGAACATGCGTCGTTTCCCGGCAGCATTCTTGTTCATCCTCTTCGCACTGCCCGTCGCCGCCCAGGACCCATCGACCGCGCAACCCGAAAAGCTATTCAAGCCCTACGTTTTCCCGATTCGCGATTTCTCTTTGCAAGAACGCTCCGGCAACGATTTTCATCCGAGCGACCTGCGCGGCAAGATCTGGGTCGCGCATTTCTTCTTCCCCGGCTGCACCGGCGTTTGCACCAAGACGACGCCCAACATGAAACGCCTGCAAGAACTTTATCGCGGCAAGTCCGACGTCGCCTTGGTCAGCATCGCCCTCAACAATGACACGCTCGAAACGATCAATCGGTACGCCGAAGTTCAGAACGCGCAACCGCAGCAATGGCTGTTCTTGACGGGCCCTGACGAAAAGGTCCACGGCATCATCTGGAGCGTCTTCTACAACGCCGCCGCTCGCAACAAAACGCCGACGCCCGGCAACGAGGTCGTTCATTCCGGCTCGCTGGTCCTGGTCGATTTCGAGGGCAACACGGTCGGCTATGTTGAAGGCGCTGAGGACAATTCGGTCGCCGCGCTCAAAGAGGAAATCGATCGCCTGCGCTCGCGCCGGCGTTTGGAGTCACGCATTCCCGTCACGGGTGCGGATATGCCGTGGTTCAACGCGCTCTTGAATTCCAGCTGCACAATCCTGTTGATTCTGGGCTGGATCGCGATTCGCATGCGCTATGAGACGCTGCACAAGATATTGATGCTGCTGGCCCTCGCGGTGTCGGCGGTCTTTCTGGCGAGCTACCTGTTTTATCACTTCGTCGTGATGGAAATGGAGCCGACGCGTTTTCCCGGCACGGGTCCGGCTCGCTATGCATATTTTGGAATCTTGCTGACTCACACGATCCTGGCGATCGTGGTCGCCCCGCTGGCGCTGACGATTGCGGTGCAAGGCTTGCGCGACTCGCGTAAGATTCACGTCAAGCTCGCCCGCTGGACGCTGCCGATTTGGCTCTACGTGTCGGTCACGGGTGTGGTGGTGTACTGGATGCTCTATCGCATGAGTTGGTAAGTATTCAAGGCAAGCCCCTGGATGAGCGCAGCGATTCCTGGGGGTCGCACGCAAGGCAACCATTTGCTACAATGCCCCAAGAGAGGCGTTCCATGAATTGGCTCCGCATCATCGCAATCGCGTGCATCCTGTCGGCCACGGCCCTGCCGCCCACGGTTCGCGCCTGCCCGCTCTGCTCCGAAGCAATCGCCAATTCCAATGACAACAACTCCGAAGCCGAAATCGATCATTTTCCCGCGGCGATGAATCAAAGCATCTACCTCATGCTCGCGGTGCCCTACACGGCGTTCGGCGTCGTCGGCTTCCTGATTTATCGCGGCATGAAGCAGAACGACGAATATCGTAAAGGCCTCGGCGACGGAACGATTTCCGAGCCTGAAGCGTAAGCGAAGAGGGACGCCCAACTTCGCTAACGCTTCAGGCTCAGACGTAATTCGCTTGCAATCGCCCCAAGACACATCAACAATGATCGTCACGCCGACCGCAAGGGCCGGCCGGTTCCCGTTTTATCTCTTCAACTGCGGGAGTAACACCATGACCACTCGGCGCGAGTTTTTGACCCGTTCGGCTCTGGTAGGCGCAGTCGCCGCCGGCGATTTCGCGTTCTTGCAAAACCTGCCGCCCCTGTCGGCGCAGCAAGTTCAGCGTTCGCTCGCTCCCGTCGCGGGGGACGTCGAAGCCCTCGTGCGATTGATCGAGGACACGGCCCGCAATCGCCTGCTGGAGCAAGTCGCCGACCGCATCCGCGCCGGCGCAAGTTATCAGCAAATCCTCTCCGCGCTCATGCTCGCCGGCGTGCGCGGCATTCAACCGCGGCCCGTCGGCTTCAAGTTTCACGCGGTGCTCGTCGTCAACTCCGCCCACATCGCAAGCCTGGCCGCCACGGATCGAGATCGCTGGCTGCCGCTTTTCTGGGCGATTGACAATTACAAGGCATCGCAAGCTCGCAACGCGCAGGAAGGCGACTGGCGCATGGCTTCGATCCCGGACGATCGGCTGCCCGCGCCGGAGCAAGCGATCCGCAACTTCCGCTCGGCCATGGACAACTGGGAGACGGAGAACGCCGACCGCGCCATCGCGCAGGTGGCCCGCATCGGCAGCTTGAACGAGGTGTACGAGATGTTCTGGCGCTACGGCGCCCGCGATTTTCGCGACATCGGCCACAAGGCGATCTTCGTCGCGAATTCCTATCGCACGCTGGTCACCATCGGCTGGCGGCACGCGGAGCCGATCCTGCGCTCGCTCGCCCAAGGCGCGCTGCGGCTGTTCGGGGCTTCGCC
>DAIOGM010000178.1:0-1596 GCA_036745215.1 Gemmataceae bacterium | reverse complement strand
CCCTGCAAGACGCCGGCCGCGATGGCAATCCCGCGACGGGCGATCACGCCGCCGACCGGCCCGGCCGCGACAACCTGCGCAAGGCCGGCCGCATCCGCGCCGACTGGCATCGCGGCCGTGTTGTGCGTGAAGCCGTCACGGAACTCTTGGCGACGCTTCGGACTGCGAACGCTTCGGACGCCGCCGACGCCGTGCTCGGCAAGCTCAACGATCGCATCGATCCATCGTGCGTGTGGGACGCACTTTTCCTCGGCGCCGGCGAATTGCTCATGAAACAACCCGGCATCGTCGGCTTGCACACGATCACGACGATGAACGCGCTCCATTTCGGTTATCAGACAACGCAGAGCGACGAGACGCGGCGATATTTGATGCTGCAAGGCGCGTCATTCTTGACGCTGTTCCGCGCCCGCATGAACAACCTGCCGGCCAATCCCCGCGTTGACACCTTTGAGCCGGGTGAATTGCAAGGCCAGGGTCAGGCCGCGATCGACAACATCTTCGCGACCGCATCGACGGACAAACTGACCGCTGCACGCAGGACGCTGGCCCTACTCGAGCGAAATGGCGATCAGCTTGCGCCATTGATGACGACGGCGCGCCGGCTCATTTTTGCGAAGGGGACCGATTCGCACGATTACAAATTCAGCTCGGCTGCCCTGGAAGACTTCTACCACGTCAGTCCCGCGTGGCGCAATCGCTTTTTCGCCGCCAACGTATTCTGGCTCAAGGGCTCCGGCGGCAACGATGCGCCGGTGTTGCAGCGGACGCGGGCGGCGCTGGGCAATACGTAATGATTGGCGAGCCACGGGGTTTATCCCCGTGGATTGGAATTCCATGACCATGCCACGGGGATAAACCCCGTGGCTCGCCGAATTCAATCTTTAATCGCGACCTTCCCCTTGTCCTTCAGCTGCCGCGCGATCTCGCGCGCCTTGTCCTCGACGGCGATCATCGCATTGCGCGGCCGTTTGAATCGCCCCGCGTACGCCTCCTCAACTTGCCAGGGCGGTTCGCATTCGTCATTCCACGATTCGTAAATCACCATCCCCTCCCACGCCCCTCTCACGAATCGCACGACGCCGAAGAGCGCGCGATGCTCTTTCGCGCTTACTCGCGTCCAGCGCTCTTTGCGCGACGTGTGCCGGCTCATGGCTGCGCTTCCTTCAAGAGTTGCTCGTAATCCTCGGGCGTATCGAGATCGCGAAGAATCTCGTCCGACGGCCAGACCAACTCAAGCGTTTCGGCGGCATGAGCACGGATGAACGCATTCAAACCTTGCTCGGCAGGCATGGCGCGGATGGCTGCGACGTGCGACCAACTCAGCCACGTTGGATGGCCGCGCCGATTTTGATGGATGGGCACGACGATCGATTTCGCGCCGGCGGCCGCCAGGATGCCGCGCACCACTTCGGGTCGCACGGTCGGGTGATCCGCGGGCAAGAGGAGCCAGCCGTCGTCCGCGCTGGGATGATAGCGAGCGTCAATCCATGCCAGGCCATGCTGGCAGGTCGCGCGCATGTCCGGCGTGTCCTCCTCAAGTCGCAGCACGTGCGCGCCGGCTGCCGACGCGCGTTCCACCAGTTCCTCCGCGTC
>DAIOGM010000177.1:3531-13643 GCA_036745215.1 Gemmataceae bacterium | reverse complement strand
GAACGATCGCGAAGCCGTGCCTTGCTCGTACATCCAGCCGAGGTTGTACTGAGCGGTGCGATAGCCGCGCTCGGCGCCTTCGCGATACCAGCGCACGGCTTCGACATCGTTGACGGGCAAGCCGGCGCCTTGCTGATACATCCAGCCAAGGTTGTTCTGCGACATGGCGTAGCCGCGTTCGGCCGCCTTGAGATACCACTTGGCAGCGACGAGATAATCGCGCTCGACGCCGCGGCCTTCCTCGTACATCCACGCGAGGCTGTGCATGGCGGCTTCGTAGGATTGTTCGGCCGCCTTGGCGTACCACTTGATCGCCTCGGCGTCATTTTGTAACGCACCGCGGCCGAGTTCATGCAAGTGGCCCCACGCGTACTGTGCCGGCGCGTAGCCTTTTTCCGCGGCCTGGCGATACCAGTGCGCCGCCTCGATGATGTCGATCGACGTGCCGCGGCCTTCTTCGAACATGCGCGCGAGGTTGAACTGTGCCGTGACGAAACCCTGCTCGGCGGCGAGCGCATACCAGCTCAGCGCCAGGTCCAGGTCTTGCGTGACGCCGCGGCCGCCTTCGTACATCCAGCCGAGGCGATACTGCGCGAGGACGAAGCCGGCGTCCGCGGAGCGCGTGTACCAGCGCAACGCCTCGGCCATGTCGTGCTTGACCTCGCGGCCTTCTTCGTAATGCAACGCGAGCTGCGTTTGCGCAGGGGCGAATCCGTGCTCGGCCGATAGTTGGATCAATCGAAGGGATTCGAGCGAATTGAGCGGTACGCCGGCTTCGTGCGCATGGCACAAGCCAAGGAAGAACTGAGCGACCGCGTTCTTTTCTTCGGCGCCTTGTTTCCAGGCGTCGAGTCGAACAGCGCTGTGGTCGCGAACGAAAAGAGCGTGGCCGGAAAATCCCTTGTCGAGAATAACACCTAGGTAATCTTGGAGATCACCGTCGAACATGGATCAATCTCCGCATCCGGTAGCCGCTTGCGATTTCGCGTTCGCATGTCGCCACGCGAGCGCGAAGCCGCAAGCGGCTAATTGAAGAACCCCTTACCGCTCGACGCGAGCTTTTTCATCTGCCCCGTCGGTTCAAAGCGTTTGCCGAGCGACACATACTTCGCCAGCCGCTCGAGAATCCTCGGCAAGCCTTGCGTGTCCGCCCAGCGCAACAAGCCGCCGTGCTGGGGCGGAAAGCCGATGCCGAGGATCAAGCCCATGTCCACATCGGCCGGCTCGCGCACGATGCCTTCCTCGAGCACGCGGCTCGCTTCGATGAGCATCGGCAGGAACATACGTTCCGTCATCTCTTCGACGCTGATCGTCCGTTTAGCGTTCCGACATTTTTCGAGGATCGCAGCGAACGCCGGATCGTCGGCGCCGCGCTGGCTCTTGGCGTAGCTGTAAAAGCCGGCGCCCGTCTTTTGGCCCAGGCGTTTCGCCTCGACGAGGGCCGCCAGAATCTTGTTGTCCTTGGCGCGATCCTTGAAAGCGCGATTGACCACCATGCCCGCGTACAACATCGTGTCCATGCCGACCATGTCGCTCAAGGTAATAGGACCCATCGGCATGCCAAAATCGCTTGCGGCCTTGTCGAGCGCCCGCGGTTCGGCGCCTTCTTCGAGCAGCACCATTGCTTCATTGAGATACGGGAAGAGGATGCGGTTCACGAGAAAACCGGGACAATCCTTGACCACGATCGGCGTCTTGCCGAGCTTCTTGGCGAGCGCGACGAGCGTCACGACCGTCTGATCGCTCGTTTTCTCGCCGCGAATGACCTCGACAAGCTGCATGCGATCGACCGGATTGAAGTAGTGCATGCCCGCAAAATTCTCGGGCTTCGTCCACGCGTTCGCCATGCGCGTAATGGAAATCGTGGACGTGTTCGACGCCAGGATCGCGTCATCGTTCAGGATCGATTGCAGATCGCGAAATAGCTTCGTCTTGACGTCTTCGTTCTCGACGACCGCTTCGATGACGACTTCGCGATCGGAAAGCACACCGTTATTCTGCGTCGTGCTGAGGTTGCCCAGCGCCGATACGAGGTCCGCCTGCGTCGCCCGGCCGATGTCGATGCGCGATTGCACGACCTTCGTGATGCTGCCGACGCCCTTCGCGACGGCCTCCGCGGAGACGTCGCTCATCACGGTTGGGATGCCCTTGCGAACTTGCGCCGCGACGATGCCCGCGCCCATGATGCCGCCGCCGATGACGCCGACGCGCTTCACGTCTCTGGCTTGCACCGTCGCGTCGGCGACGCCGGTGTCTTTCGCGAGCTTGCCGGTCATGAAGAAGATCGCGATCAGGTTCTTCGAGATGGTGCTGCCGGCGAGCGGCAGGAAGCACTGCGTCTCGACCTTCAGCCCTTCTTCGAGCGTGAGATTACAACCCTTGATGATCGCATCCAGCGCCGCGAGCGGAGCGGGGAATTGCCCCTTGGTTTTGCCGAGGATTTGTGCCTTCGAGACGCCGTAGGTGTATTGCAGTTGTTCCTCGGACAGTCCGACGGGTTGATGCTTTTTCTGACGGAGCGTTTTCCATTCGCCCGATTCGCGCGACATCGCCAAGACACGCAGACCTTCGCTCAACATCTTCTCGGACGGCACGACATCCCAAACCAATCCCAGCTCGCGCGCCTTTTGCGCCTTGACCGGTTCGCCCGTGCAAATGATCTCGATTGCGAGGCTCGGCCCGATGACGCGCGGCAAGCGCTGCGTGCCGCCCCAGCCGGGGAGGATGCCGATCTTCGTTTCGGGCAGACCCATCTCCGCCTTCGGATGCGTGCCCATGAGTCGATAGTCGAACGCGAGCGAAATTTCGGTGCCGCCGCCCATCGTCGCGCCGTCGATCAGGACGACGGTGGGGCAGGGGAGTTTTTCAAATCGGCCAATCATGTTGAGGCCGCGCAAAGTCAGCGTCTTGGCGTCCGTCTGGCCGGGGTTGAGGCTGACGAGTTCCTTCAGATCGGCCCCCGCGATGAACATGCCGGGTTTGCCGCTGCAGAGAATGAGGCCCTTCAAGTTCGGCGTCTTTTCAAGTTCGGTGAGGATATTCTCGAATTCGGTTTGCACGCCCTGATTGAGCGTATTGGCCCGGCTGCCGGGTTGATCGAAGGTGATGCGAGCGATGCCGTCTTCCACGAAGTCCAGACGCAGGGCGCCGGCGGTCGATGTGGACATGGAATTCCTCTTCCTGCTGAAAAATGGGATGATTCTTCAGCAGTATCATTATGGCGATTGACGAGAAATTCCACTATGCGAGTTTGGAGAACAGACGGTGATGAATGAAATGGTTTTCCTTGTTTAGCGCCCGCATGGCGCCACGCGATCGCGCGGCGCCATGCGGGCGCTAAACAAAGACCTCAGGTCAAGATCTCCTCCACAACATGCCCCGCCACATCGGTGAGCCGGAAGTTGCGGCCGTCGAAGCGATGCGTCAAACGCAGGTGATCCAGTCCCAACAAGTGCAAGATCGTCGCATGCATATCGTGCATGTGCACCTTGCCGGCCTCGGCGTGGAAGCCGAACTCGTCCGTCGCGCCGTGGACGATGCCGGGCTTGACGCCGGCGCCGCAGAGGAATTGCGTGAAGCCGCCGGGGTTGTGATCGCGGCCGGTACCGTTGCGCTCGGCGTAGGGAGTTCTGCCGAATTCGCCGCCCCACCAGACGAGCGTGTCTTCGAGCAAGCCGCGGCGTTTCAGGTCCGCGAGCAAACCGGCGACCGGTTGATCGGTATTGCGCGCGTGCGTGGCGTGCATCGGCAGGTTCGAGTGCTGATCCCACGCGGGGTTGTCGGTGTTGTCGCCGTAATTGATCTGGATGTAACGCACGCCGGCTTCCGCCAATCGCCGCGCCATCAAGCACTGGCGGCCGAAGTTGTCCGTCGGGCCGTTGCCGATGCCGTAGAGGCGCAACGTTTCCTGCGTTTCGCGCGTCAGGTCGAGAATCCCCGGAGCGTTCATTTGCATGCGGAAGGCGAGGTCATAGGAATCGACGACGGCGTCCAATTCCGAATCGCCCGGACGCGTTCGTGTTTGCTCTTCGTTTAGCGCCCGCAGCAAATCGAGCTGGGCGCGTTGTTCTTCGACGCCGCGACGAGCGTTCGTGATGTTGCGAATTTGCGCTTCGCGCGCCGGAATGCCGGCGCGGCCGATCGGCGTGCCTTGAAATGCGCTCGGCAAAAATGCGTTCGACCAGTTGCGCGGGCCGCCGTTGCCCATCGACGGGCAGATCGTGATGAAGCCGGGCAAATTGTTGTTCTCCGTGCCGAGGCCGTAAAGAACCCAGGCGCCGACCGATGGCCGAACGAGGTTGATCGAGCCGGTGTGCATGAACAAGGTCGCGGGGCCGTGTGCGATGCCGTCGGTGTGCATGCCTTGCAGGAAGCAGATATCGTCCACGTGTTCGGCGATGTGCGGGAATAGATCGGACACAAACTTGCCCGATTCGCCGTACTGGCGGAAGCGCCACATGTTCTTCATGACGCGATGCTCGACGATGGTGCGATCGCGGGCGAAGGTGCGTGCGTCCTGGAAGGATCGCATGCGTCCGTCTTCGCGCTCGAGGCGCGGCTTGTAGTCGAACGTATCGACCTGGCTCGGACCGCCTTGCATGAAGATGAAGATGACGCGCTTCGCCTTGGGGGCATGATGGCCGGCGCGGGCCTCGAGCGGATTGCTCGCGGCGTTCAGCATGTCGGCGAGCGCGAGGCCGCCGAACCCACAGGCGAGGGATTGGAGGGCGGCGCGGCGCGAGATTGGGACGTAACTCAACATAGCAATCCCTATAATTTTAACTTGTTCCTGAACGCTTGTTGGGCGCCCATCATCCTGTTATCATACATTCAACATCGGAGAATAAGTCATGTTCAGCCCGGAAGTCATCAAGAAACGCTTGAACGAAAAACCGTTCAGGCCTTTGCGAATCGTTGCAAGCGAAGGACTAAGTTACGATATCTACCACCCCGACCTCGTATGGGTAGGTTGGAACGATTTGCAAATTGGCTTTGCGCATGCAAATCATCCCACAATTTACGATCAAACAACTCGCATTGCAATGTCGCACGTCGTCGCTATCGAGGACATTCCAGCCAAGAAATCGTCGAAGAAGTAACCGCGCTCGACCCCCGCCAATCGTTGCGCTCATGGCGGGGCTTCGCAGTTCATCAATTCACATAACGAAAATCGACACAGGCAAACAACGTCTGATAGAAGCGTTCCCATGCCGGCAACCGTTGTTCAACCACTGGCACGCTCAAGTACTGCAGCGCCAACTCGCGTTCACGCGGCGTCGGCAATCGGCCCAGCGTCTTGCGATACGCCAAATCAATGCGGTCGCTCTCCTTCACGCCTTCCTTCAACGACAACGCCGCCGCGTTGCGAGCCTGCGTCATCACGAAGGGGCTGTTCATCATGTAGAGCGCCTGAGTCGGCACCGTGCTGACATTGCGCCGCCCCGCGACCATGTTCGGATCGGGGAAGTCGAACACCTCGTAGAGTTCCAACAGACGATTGCGAAAGATCGGCGTGTACACGCTGCGGCGAACGTCGTCGAACACGTAATCGCGCTCGGCGACGGTGCCTTTCTTGATCGTGTTGCCCAAAGCCGTGCGGTCGAGCTGGCCGCTGACGACGAGGATCGTGTCGCGGATCGATTCGGCTTGCAGACGTTGACGGTTCATGCGCCAAAGAAGGCGATTCTCCGGATCGGCCTTGACGCCGGCGTCGTTGGGTTCGCTCGACATCTGGAAAGCGTGGGACAATACGATCTCGCGAATGAGTCCCTTCGTGGACCATCCGAAGCCCCCCCTCACCCCCGACCCCTCTCCCGCGGCGGGGCGAGGGGAGGAAAAACGTACAGCCAGGTAGTCCAGCAACTCTGGATGCGACGGCCTCTCGCCGGTGGCGCCGAAGTTGTCCACGGTGCGAACGAGGCCCGCGCCCATCAGGTGATGCCAGACGCGATTGACGTAGACGCGCGATGTCAGCGGATTGTCGGCGCTCGCGACCCACGCGGCGAGTTGACGCCGGCCGCTCTCGTTCTTGGCGAGTTGTGGGGCGTGAGTTCCGGGAGCGGACGCGACCTGCAAGAAGCCGCGCGGCGCGGTCTCGCCCTTGTTGTGCACGATGCCGCGGATGCAGACGTGCATATCGGCGATCTTTTCGTTCTCGGCGACCGCCATGGCCATGGAACGCTCAGGGGCGGATTTTTCTAACTGTTTCAATTTTGATTCGAGGTCGGCCAAGGTGCTCGATCCCATGGGGTCGCTGCGCTCACCCTTGGGCTTGGCAGCGACGCTCAATTTGTCCGCGAGCGCCTCCGGCAAAAACTGCACGGCGTCGGCGACCACATGGCCGTTCGCGCCGTCGGTCGAGAGCATGACGAACCACTGGCTGCCCTTCGTGAAGCGATAGCGGCCCAGCGAGATGAAGCGATTGTCGATCGGCGCTCTTTGCTTTTGATTGACGACCACCGTGTCGTCGCCTTCGCGGTGGAAGATGCGCACCTGAACCTTGTCGGCTCGATTTGTGGACGGCAAGTACGCCAGGCGCACTTCGTAAACTCCGCTTTCCGTGAACTCCGGCTGGAAGGTCAACGTCTTCTCGCCTTTTTGGGCGCGGTCGTCATAGAGGTAGCCTTCGCCGATGAAGTGGCCGGAGTAAACGGAGTGCTTCCAGATGCCGACCTTGCGGGCCTGCGTGTCGTCGATGACGAGGCCGGGCAGATCCTTGACCGCCAGCGGCGATCCCTTGATCGTCTCCGTGGCGACGCCAGCGTTCGGGTTCTTCGCCTTGATGCTTTTGATCTGCGACTTCAGCGACGCGACTTCCATATCGTGTTTCTTGATCGCCAGTTCGAGGCTCGGGTCCTGGGTGGGCAATGGCCGTTCCATCCATTTGGAGACGTTCGAGTGCACGATGAATTTCGTGCTCTTGAAGATGCCGGCGAGCGCGTAGTAATCCTTGGTCGGAATCGGATCGAATTTGTGATCATGGCAACGAGCGCAGCCGATGGTCATGCCCAAAAAACCCTTGCCCATCGTGTCGATCTGTTCGTCGATCACATCCATCTCCAGGAGCGGCTTGTCCTGGCGTTCGAAATTGGTTGGGCCGAGCAAGAGAAATGCGGTGGCGACGAGTTGCCAGTAGCGTTCTTCCGGTGTCTTGCCATCGAGCAGATCGCCGGCGAGTTGTTCGGTGATGAACTGCGTGAACGGCTTATCGCGGTTGAACGCATTGATGACGTAATCGCGATAACGCCAGGCATCGCGGAAGAGCGCGGTGCGGCCGCCGCCGGAGGATTCCGCATAGCGCGCCACATCAAGCCAGTGTCGGCCCCAGCGTTCGCCAAAGTGCGGCGACGCGAGCAGCCGATCAACGACGGAAACGATCAACGCTTGCCGTTTAGCGCTCCGTGCGTCCCATGCCTTTACAAACTCATCCAACTCCGCGACGCTCGGCGGCAACCCGATCAACGCGTAATGTAGTCGCCGCAACAGCACGCCGGGGTCGGCATCCTTCGCCGGCGTCAGGTTTTTCTCGTCCAGCTTCGCCAACAAGAAGCGATCGATGTCATTGTTCGCCCACGCGCCGTTCTTCACCTTCGGAATCGCCGGCGACTTCGGCGGCACGAATGCCCAGAACTTGCGGCCTTCTTCGACACTCGGATATTTGTGCCCGCCGGCAACCTTCGCGGCGCCGGTGCGTGGATCGGGCGCACCCATCTTGACCCACTTCTCGAAATCGGCGACGACCTCCGCCGACAGCCTGCCTTGCTTTGGCATCTTCAGTTCGGGATCGGTGTAATGGATCGCCTTGATCAGCAGGCTCTCTTCGGGTTTCCCCGGCACGATCGCCGGGCCGATGTCGCCGCCTTCGAGCATGCTTTGCTTGGTGTCGAGGTGCAGGCCGCCCTTGCGTTTCTTCGCCTCGGTGGAATGACACGAGTAGCATTCCTTGACGAGCACGGGACGAATCTTGCGTTCGAAGAAATCGATGCCGTCTTGCGTCTCGGCTTGCTGGATTGACGTTGGAAGCTCGGGCCGAGTCGGCTGCGTCGAGAAAACGCCCGGCTGCACGGCCAGAAAGAGGCAAACCAGAATCGCCAGAGCTATGCGGGATCGTCTGGAAGCAAAGGGAAGTCGATCGATGTGACCCATCGTGTGGTTTCCCAAAATTCGCGGGCGAGGGAGGCGGGTTGTTGAAGCATTATTATAGCAGGTATCGAAAGCCGTGGGAAGCTTCTCGTTCTCAGGCTCCGCCAGCGATCCTGGGAACGAGAAACGTACGAGGTTTTTATTTGGCACGCTGCGGGCGATCCCTTACCATGATCGTAATTCACTCACCGTTGTTTTCCGGGAGTCCAACCGTGTCGAAATCGCGCATTCTCGTAGTGTCAGCTTTCGTGTTGACAGCCATCGTGACGGCGTTCCTCCTCTCCGAGGACGCGCTCGCGTTGCAGAAAAAAGGCAAAGCCAAGCAGCCGCTGGGGACGAAGGCCACCGCGACGCCGATCGAGTTGATCAAGGTCAAGAAGGATTTCAAGGTCGAGTTGCTCTATTCGGTGCCGCGGGCGACGCAGGGTTCGTGGGTGAGCATGACCGTCGATCCGAAGGGACGGCTCATCGCATCCGATCAGGGCGGCGGACTGTTTCGCATCACGCCGCCGGCGATCGGCGGCAAGGCGGACGACACGAAAGTCGAGCAGCTCCCCGTCGAACTCGGCGAAGCGCACGGGCTTTGCTGGGCGTTCGACAGCCTGTACGTCGTCGTCAACGAAGGCAGAAAGTACAAACCGCGCGGCTTGTGGCGCGTCACGTCGTCGCAGAACAACGACGTGCTCGATCGCAAGGAGTTGTTGCGCGAAATCGACGGCAACGGCGAACACGGGCCGCACGCGGTCATGCCGGGGCCCGACGGCAAATCGCTTTACGTCATGTGCGGCAACCACACCAAGCTGACCAAGATTCGCAATCACATCGTGCCGAAGCTCTGGGGCGAAGATTACCTCGTGCCGCGCCAGTGGGACGCCAGCGGGCACGCCGTCGGCATCTACGCGCCCGGCGGTTACATCTGCAAGACCGACAAGGACGGCAAGGACTGGGACCTCGTCTCGATCGGTTATCGCAATCAGTATGACGCCGCGTTCAACCGCGACGGCGAGTTGTTCACGTTCGACTCCGACATGGAATGGGACATGAACCTGCCGTGGTACAAGGCGACGCGCGTCTGCCACGTCGTCCCCGGCAGCGAGTTCGGCTGGCGGTCCGGCACGAGCAACTTCCCGCATTATTATCCGGACAATCTGCCGCCGTTGATCGACATTGGCCCCGGCAGTCCGACGGGCGTTTGCTTCGGCTACGGCGCCAAGTTTCCCGCCAAGTATCAGGCGGCGCTTTATTGCTGCGATTGGAGCTACGGCAAGCTGTTCGCGGTCCATATCACGCCAGACGGCGCAAGTTACAAGGCCGAGATGGAAGAGTTCATGAACGGTTCGCCGTTGCCGTTGACGGATCCCATCGTCAATCCGAAGGACGGCGCTCTGTACTTTGCTATCGGTGGCCGCAACACGATGTCGGGCCTGTATCGCATCACCTACGTCGGCAAGGAATCGACGGACCCACTGCCGAACGCCGGCTCACCGCCAAACGCACTCGTCACGGCCCGGCGAAAATTGGAATCGATGTACGGGAAGCAGTCCGCCGACGCCGTCGCGGTCGCCTGGCCGTATCTGAGCCATGACGATCGTTTCCTTCGTTACGCGGCACGAACGGTGCTGGAGTTTCAGGATCCGAAGGACTGGCAAGAGAAAGCACTAACGGAAATCGACCCGGTCGCACGCATTCACGCAATGATCGGGCTGGCACGTGTGTACGACCTGCAGCGCATTGATGAAAAACTCACTGAAAAAGAAATGGAGAAACGGATTCAGGAAAAGGAGAAGCTCCGGAGTGCCTATAAGACCATGCAGGCGCGCATTCTCGAAACTCTCGAACGAATCGACTTTTCCAAGCTGAGCGACGCGCAACGCATCGATCTTCTCCGCGCCTATCAACTCGCATTCATTCGCGTCGGCGAGCCCGAAGCGGCGACGCCGCTGGCGCTGACCACCGACGTGCAGGGGGTC
>DAIOGM010000177.1:0-3521 GCA_036745215.1 Gemmataceae bacterium | reverse complement strand
CGCCTGGTACCCCTTAAAGGATCGCGACACGAATGCCGAGTTGTGCAAACTGATCTCGTATCTCGAAGTTCCCGGCGGCATCGCGAAGTCGCTCGCGTTGCTCAAGACGGCGCCGACGCAGGAGGAGCAAATCGAATATGCGTTCGATATGCGCACGATCAAAACTGGCTGGACGCCGAAGCAACGCGAGGAATATTTCAATTGGTTTCACAAAGCCGCCAACTTCCACGGCGGCAACAGTTTCCACGGCTTCCTCAAGAACATTCGCACCGAAGCCGTGAAATGGTCCTTGAACGATCAAGAACGCATCGCACTCAAGTCCATTCTCGACAATGTGCCGACGCCCAAGACCGCGAAGTTTGCCTTCAAAGATCGGCCGTTTGTCAAGAAGTACAGCGTGGATGAATTGATCCCCGTCGTCGAATCGGGATTGACCGGCCGCAACTTTGCTCAAGGCCGGAATTTGTTCGGCGAGGCGAAGTGCTTCGCATGCCATCGCTTCAATAACGAAGGCGGCGGTACCGGCCCCGATTTGACGCAGGTGGTCGGCCGGTTCGGCGCCCGCGATCTTCTGGAGTCGCTAGTTGAGCCGAGCAAGACGATCAGCGATCAATACGCCGCCATCGTCGTGACGACGAGCGACGGCAAGCAGATCTCCGGCCGCGTCGTCAATCTGCACGGCGACACGATGAACATCAACACGGACATGCTCGATCCGAACAAGCTCGTGCCGGTGAATCGCAATCAGTTGGAGTCGATCGGCGCGTCGAAGATATCGATGATGCCGGACGGGTTGATCGACACGTTGAGCCGCGATGAGATTCTCGACCTGGTGGCGTATCTGTATTCGCGAGGGGATCGCAATCACAAGATGTTTCGCAAGGACTGACGAGGCAAATGGCCAAGCGCCCGGAATCCGCCGACGATTTCGACAGCCCGTGGAAGGACGCCTTGCAGGCGTTCTTCCCGGCTTTTCTGTCTTTTTTCTTCGCCGACATTCACGCGGACATCGATTGGTCGCGCGGCTATGAGGCGCTCGACAAGGAGTTTCAACAAATCATCCGCGACGCGGAGGTCGGCAAACGATTGGCGGGTAAGTTGTTCAAGGTCTGGCTTCGCGACGGTCACGAATTTTGGCTTTTGATTCATGTTGAGATTCAAGGCGACGCGGACGAGAAATTCTCGGAGCGAATGTTTCAATACAACACGGCGATATACAAGCTGTATAATCGAGAAGTAGTAAGCCTTGCCGTTCTTTGTGACGAAACGCCGGACTGGCGCCCCAGCTCCTTTTCGTATGGCCGTTGGGGCTGCAGGATGGAGTTGACGTTTCGCGTAGCCAAGCTCTTGGACTATCAAGTCGTCGAGGCCGTAAATGCGGACAACCCGATTGCCGCCGTAGTTCAGGCTCACCTTCGCGCACAGAGGACGCGGAATGATCCGGATTCCCGTCGACATTGGAAACTTCGGCTCGTGAAAGAACTTTTGATCGGCCCGTTTTCCAAATCCGATGTCCGTGCACTGTTTCGTCTGATCGATTGGATGATGACGTTGCCGGCAGATCTGGAAGAAGCATTCCGAAGAGACGTTCACATTTTTGAACAGGAGCAACACATGGAATACATGTCAAGCATTGAAAGGTACGGATTCAAACAAGGCAGGGAAGAAGGCATTGAAGAGGGTGAACGCAACGGTCTATTAGAGGGTATTGCGATTGCTCTCGATGTAAAATTCGGTGCCGCAGGGACAAGGCTTCTGAAGCGGGTTCGCATCTTGGACGACGTCGAAAAACTGCGCGAATTTGGCAAGTTCTTGAAGAAGGCCAAGACCGTCAACGAAGTCCGCGACTATTTGAGTTGATGTGTCACTTCTTCCTCTCGTCCTCTTCGTCCTTGCCGATCACGCGCAACATCCGATAGCCGAAATACATCGACATGACATATCCGAGCGCACCTACGAGTGAAACATCGCCCAGCGTCGGCGGCACCTTCTGCGCCAGTAACAGCGACGAGCCCAAAAAGAACGCCGACGCCATCACACCCAGCGTGAGCCGATGCAGCGTCGTCTCCAGGCGCGGGTGCGATTGCCGCGTCTCGAAGGTGCCGTTGCGGAGGCGGCGCAAAATCTCGGTCGCGTCGCGCGGC
The DNA here is from genome assembly GCA_036745215.1 of Gemmataceae bacterium. Taxonomy (GTDB): domain Bacteria; phylum Planctomycetota; class Planctomycetia; order Gemmatales; family Gemmataceae; genus SIAQ01. Next base: position 1,377 of record DAIOGM010000177.1, on the reverse strand, counting down.
AACATGTCGATCAAGCGGTCCCAGTCGCGATACGCCCGATAGATTTTTCGCAGCACTCGATCCAGCGTGAAGCGGTTCGTCAACACCTTCACTTGATAGGGCTCAATCAACTCGGCCAAGTTGAAGTTCGGATTCAGCGTCCGAGACGTGCCCTCCAGCATCACCAGCATCTTCAGCATCATCGCCAGCGTGCTCGGCAACAAGATGTGGTAACGACGCACGATGTCGGTCATCTGCTTCAAGGCGGCACTGAGGTTGAAATCGCGCAAGCTGCGGCTGCCGTATTCGCTGACGAAATTGCTGATTTCGGTTCGCAACGCGTCGCGATCGAGTTCCGGCGGCACGGAGCCGAGACGCATGACGCTGTCGGTCAATTCGACCGCGTCCTTGTTGATGATGGAAATGAGCAGTGACTCGACTTCGTTGCGCATGGTGTCGTCGAGCCGACCGACCATGCCGCAATCGAGGACGCCGACGACGCCGCCGGGCAGCATCATCAAGTTGCCGGGATGCGGGTCGGCGTGGTAAAAACCGTCGCGGAAGATCATGTCGAGATACATGTTGGCGCCGCGCACCGCGAATTCGCCGAGATCGAAGCCAGACGCCTTCATGCCGGGTACGTCCTCGCCGGAGACGCCGATGAGCATCTCCATCGTCAACACGCGCCGGCTGCACAGGTCGGGATACACCTTTGGAAAGTGGATGTGCGGGTTCTTGACGAAGTTCGCCGCGAACTCTTCCAGATTGCGGCGTTCCGCGGAAAAGTCGAGCTCATTGAGGAGCGTGCGGCGAAACTCGCGCAAGGTGTTTGTCGGCTGATAGGCGCGGATGTACGCGACGTGCTTCTGGGCCAGATCCGCGAGCATGCCCATGATGTCGAGATCGCCGAGCACGGTGGACTCGATGCCGTCGTGTTGCACCTTGACGACGACTCTTTCGCCGCTGCGGAGCTTGGCGGGGTGCACTTGGCCGATCGACGCGGAAGCGAGCGGCTTGTCGTCGAACTCGGCGAACAACTCTTCAACGGGCTTACCTAGCTCGAGCTTGATGATCTCCTTGATCTTCTCAACCGGATCGGGCGGCGTGTGCGAACGGAGCTGCCCCAGCTCGGCGGCGAGATCGGGCCCGACGAGATCGGCACGCGTCGAAAGCATCTGGCCAAGCTTGATGAACGTTGTGCCGAGTTCGGTGAGCGCCAGGCGAATGCGCGCTTCTTGCGTGAGCTGTCCAAGGCGAGCGCCGTCGAAGGACACGAGCCGGCCGTGCAGCCAGTCGTAGTTGAGTCCGCTTAACCAGTCGGCGAGCCCGTAGCGGCCGAGGATTGCTAAGATCTCGCCGACGCGTTTGGTGTTGCGGTTGATTTGCGAGAACATGGAG
>DAIOGM010000176.1:1426-13823 GCA_036745215.1 Gemmataceae bacterium | reverse complement strand
GCATTGGGACCCGGTGGACCTGAGCCGGCAGCCAAGCAAGACCCCACATTCGTGCGCGTAATTACCTGGAATATCCATTGTGGCCAGACAGGCGGTTTTCCGTGGAAGGAATTTGACTGGCCCGCGCGCAAGGTCGCTCTGCAGGCCGCTCTCGATCAGGCCCAACCCGACATCCTCTGCGTTCAAGAGGCGACGCCAGACCAGATTGTATTCCTCGAAGAGAAGCTGCCTGGCCACCAGCGCGTCGGCGGCGGGCGAGACGACGGCAAGTCCAAGGGGGAACATTGCGCCATCTGTTTTCGGCGGCAACGCTTCGAGGAGCTAGCCGGCAGCACCTTCTGGATCGAGGAGCCAATCGACCAACCGCCTCGCAGCGACTCGTTGTTTGATATCAAGCGAATCTGTACCTGGGTGCGGCTGCGCGACCGGGACAGTGGCAACACTTTTCGCGTCTACAACACCCATCTCTATCTGACCGAAGCGCCTAACCTCACGGCGGCGCGGATAATCCTTGAACAGATCGCTCAAGGGGATCCCGCGGACGCCATCTTGCTCACCGCAGATTTCAACGCGGGCCCGTCCGCGCCGAGCCGACTGCTCTTCACTGACGGTAAAACCGGCTTGACCGACAGCGCGATCCTGGCTGGTAAACCGCTCGCCGTGCCGACCTACCAGCTTTACGGTATTGGCGTCTCGTGCCTTGACGGAATACTCGTGGACGCGCGCTGGCGCGTTCACAATCATCTGATCCTTGACGTGAAACCGCATAACACGTTTCCGTCCGACCACTTTGCCATCCTGGCTGACTTTGCCTCGTTGAAGTAAAGGGGCTCGCGTTCGATGCCGGCAAGCCTGAAGGCCACCTGCCGGACGGCGAGCCCAATCCGGCGCTCCCGCACCTAGATCGATACGGTGAGTCCGCGACGGCGCCCGAGCGAATTTGTGGGCCGAAGTGGGCTGCGCATCGTCAAAAAGTCCTCGCCCTGCAGCATAGTCCACCGTCGACGGGGGCCTTGATTGCTGGCGACATTGAGCCGGCCTTGCGTCAGAAGGTTCAGCGCCGCGCGTGAGCTGTTGCAGCAGATCGGTTTGTCGCCGTTTCTCAACGGTAGCCGCCGGAAATATACAGTGATTCGCCGGTGATCCAGGCGGAATCCGGTGAAGCCAGGAATGCGACGGCTGGGGCAATGTCTTCCGGCTGGCCGATCCTGCCGAGCGGCGTCTGCGCGATGATGCTTTTCTGGAAATCGCTGCCGACAAGTCCCGCGGAATGGACGCCCTCGGTTTCGACCATGCCCGGATTGACGGAGTTGACGCGGATGCGGCGCGGCCCCAGTTCCTTGGCGAGCGACTTGGTGATCGCATCCACCGCTGCCTTCGTGCCGCTGTACGCGGAGCCGGTCGCCGGGGCCAAGCTTGCGGCAACGGAGCTGATATTGACGATGCTGCCGCCGTCGGCGCCGAAATGCTTCACGGCTTCTTGCGTCGTCATCAATAAGCCGAGCACATTGAGGTTGTACTGCTTGTGAAAATGTTCCGGCGTGATCGACTCCAGCGGCGCGAATTCGTAGACGCCCGCGTTGTTGACCAGAATGTCGATTCTCCCAAATGCTCGCTTGGCGTCGGCAAAGAGACGCTGAATTTCTTCAGGCCTTGAGACATCGGCTTGCACCGCGATGGCCTTGCCTTCCTTTTGCGTGATGCGCTTTACGACCGCGTCCGCGCCGGCCTTGCTGCTGGCGTAGTTGACGACGACAGCGGCGCCTTCGGCTGCCAGGCGTTCCGCGATCGCGGCGCCGATTCCCTTGGATGCTCCCGTGACGATAGCAACTTTACCATTCAAGCGTTTCATGTCTGTCTCCTTGGTTTGAGTTTCATTTCATTGTCCCGACAAACAAGAATACCGGCACGATTCGAGGTTCTTACACAAGGTCGGGATTTTTTTCCGTGCTCTTTGGTTTGTAAGGATTCCATCCTCGCCCGGTATTCCCTTTCGAGCGTTGGAAGTTCTGCTTTCCTCAAGCTTTGAAGGGGTGAATCATGTGGCTCGTTCAACTTGCCCTGCGCCGGCCGTACACATTCGTGGTGATGGCGCTTCTCATGGTGGTTCTCGGCGTCACTTCGATCACGCGAATGCGCACCGATATTTTTCCCGAGATCGATATTCCCGTGGTGACGACGATCTGGACCTACAAGGGAATGGACGCGGAGGAATTTGAACGGCGCATCACCACCTTCAGCGAATACGCTCTCAGCGGCAACGTCAGCGATATCAAGAAAATCGAATCGCAGACGCTCAATGGCGTCAGCGTCATCAAGGTTTACTTTCATCAAGGCGCCAACGTCGGCGTCGCCGTCGCACAGGTCACCAGCGTCGCGCAGGCGATCCGGCAAATCATGCCGCCGAGCGTGCAGCCGCCGATCATCTTGCGATTCAATGCGTCGAGCGTGCCGATCGTGCAGTTGAGCCTGTCCAGCTCGACGCTGTCGGAATCCGAGGTGTACGACTATGCCTTGTGGCGGCTGCGCACGCAGCTTTCGACGATCCAGGGCCTGACGCTGCCGGCCCCGTATGGCGGCAAGGAACGGCAGATCATGGTCGATCTCGACACGCAGGCCTTGCAGTCCAAGGGCATCACGCCCAAGGATGTGGCCGATGCCGTCAACGCCAACAATCTCGCCTTCCCGACCGGCGTGGCCCGCATCGGCACGCAGGAATATCCCGTCAGCCTGAACAACACGCCGGCGAGCGCGGACGCATTCAACAACATCCCGATCAAGGTCGTCAACGGCGCCACGATTTACATGAAGGACGTCGCCCAGGTGCGCGACGGCTTCACGACGCAAACGACGGTTGTCCGCCGTGACGGCAAGCGCGGCGCGCTCGTGACGATCCTCAAGAGCGGCAACGCCCCCACGCTCGACGTCGTCAACCAGGTCAAGGCGATGTTGCCGGACCTCAGGGCGTCCGCGCCGCAGGGCCTCGATATCGAGATCCTCTTCGATCAATCGCTCTTCGTGCAGGCGGCCGTCGAAGGCGTCGTGCACGAAAGCATCATCGCGGGACTGCTGACTGCGGCCATGATTCTGTTGTTCCTGGGGAGCTGGCGGAGCACGTTGATCGTCGCGGTATCCATTCCGCTATCGATCTTGACGTCAATCCTTTTGTTGTTCGCGATGGGGCATTCACTTAACGTGATGACGCTCGGCGGACTCGCGCTTGCGGTGGGCATTCTGGTTGACGACGCGACGGTCGAGATCGAGAACATCCATCGCAATCTCGGCATGGGCAAGAAGCTCCAACTGGCGATTCTCGACGGGGCCAGTCAAATCGCGGGGCCGACGTTTGTCTCGACCTTGACGATCTGCATCGTGTTCGTGTCGGTGCTGTTCCTCGACGGTCCGGCTCAATATCTGTTCACGCCGCTCGCCCTGGCAGTCGTGTTCGCGATGGGCACGTCGTATCTGTTGTCGCGAACGCTGGTGCCGGTGATGGTGAACTATCTTCTGCCGGCCGAGGTCGCGGCGCACGCCCACGGCTCAACGCAAGAGCCGGGATTTTTCGGACGCTTCAGCCAGGCGTTCGAGCGGACGTTCGAGCGATTCCGCGACGCGTATGTTGGCGTGCTGGCGTGGAACCTGGCGCATCGGCGGGCCGTGTTCGGGATGTTCGCGTTGGTCGTGCTGAGCGGATTGACGTTGTTGCCGTTCGTCGGGCAGGACTTCTTTCCCTCGGTGGACGCGGGGCAATTCCGGCTGCATGTTCGCACGCCGGTCGGCACGCGCATCGAGGAAACGGAGCGTTACTTCAGCGCCGTCGAAGCGGAAATTCGCCGCATTGTGCCGGAAAATGAAATTGAGCTGATCATCGACAACATCGGTTTGCCCAATCGCAGCTACAGCCTGGCATTCGGCGACAGTTCGACGACGGGCATGGCGGACGGCGAAATTCTCGTCGCTCTCAAACATCATCGCACGAAATCGACGCCCGCCTACATGGCCGAGCTGCGGCGCGAGTTGCCGCGCAAGTTTCCCGAGATGACGTTCTACTTTCAGTCCGCGGACATCGTGAGTCAGATCCTGAACTTTGGCGTGCCGGCGCCGATCGACATTCAGGTCGGCGGCATCGACCGCAAAAAGAATCTCGAGATCGCGACGAAAATCGTGGCGGACATCAAGAACATCCCCGGAGTCGTGGACGCGCACTTGCATCAGGTCGTCAATGTCCCCAAGTTGCACATCGACGTGGACCAGTCGCGCGCCTTGCAATTCGGTTTGACGCAGCAAAATGTCGCCGAGAGCGTACTGGTGTCGCTGTCCGGCAGCGGGCAAGTGTTGCCGAACTACTGGGTCGATCCGGCCAATGGCATCTCGTACCTCGTGGAAACGCGTACGCCGACATACAAGATCGATAGCGTCGATGCCATCAGTTCCATGCCGTTGCGAAATCAATCCGCGAAGGACGCTCAACTCCTGGAAAACGTGTCGCGCATCGAACGCGGCGTCGCGGCGGAGGTCATAAACCATTACAACGTGCAACCGGTGTACGACGTTTACGCCAACGTGCAAGGCCGCGACCTCGGCAGCGTGGCGCGCGACATCAACCGCGTGCTCGAGTCCTATCGCAAGGAACTCGCGCCAGGCAACTCGATCACGATGCGCGGCCAGGTCGAAAGCATGCAATCGGCATTTCTGCGGCTCGGGCTCGGCATCATCTTCGCCGCGGTGCTGGTTTACTTGCTCATGGTCGTGAACTTTCAGAGCTGGCTCGATCCGTTCATCATCATCACCGCGCTCCCGGGCGCGCTGGTTGGCATCGTGTGGCTTCTATTCCTGTGGCGAACGACGTTCAGCGTGCCGAGCTTGATGGGCGCCATCATGGCGATCGGCGTGGCGACCGCGAACAGCATCCTCATCGTCACCTTCGCCAACGAGAAGCGCCAGGAGGGAATGGACGCGCTATCCGCGGCCCTCGAAGCGGGACGCACGCGGGTACGGCCCGTGCTCATGACCGCGCTGGCGATGATCATCGGCATGCTGCCCATGTCGCTGGGCCTGGGCGAAGGCGGCGAACAGAATGCGCCCCTCGGCCGCGCCGTCATCGGCGGCTTGCTCTTCGCGACGGCGACGACGCTTCTGTTCGTGCCAGTCGTGTACAGCCTGCTGCGGGCGAAGAGCCAGCCGCAGGTTGCGGAGAACGCCGAATAATTGAATCTCACGCAAAGGCGCAAAGGCGCAAAGTAGGGCGTCTTGTGTTTGGCTTTGATGCCATTTCTTCAATTCTCTGCGCCTTTGCGACTTTGCGTGAGATTTGAGTGCAAGAACTGTAAGATCGACCAATTCGAGCGGTATTCCTTTACGAGTGATGCATCGAAATCTCCTTCACAAGGAATTCAACCATGAACAGCCTACTCGAAACGACACGCCGGAGAACTACGATGGTTATGGCCTTGCCGACGACTTCGAAAAAGACTGAGTCGAGCGAATCGAAGCCGCAAGTGGCGGAAACCCCAACGGGTTCGCGGCTTCGCAAATTCGGCTGGGCAGGCGTTATTCTTGCTGTGCTCGGCACGGGGGCTTTTGTTCGCCAGCACAATGCATCCGAATCCGTGGCTTCGTCCCCTGATGTCTCCGTTCGCCAGGTCAACGTCATTACTCCGCACCGAGCGTCGAGCAGTTCAACAACGCTGCCCGCGACGATCCAGGCCTACCAGGCGACCGATTTGTTCGCCCGCGCCAACGGCTATCTCAAGGCTTGGCATTTCGACATTGGCGCGCCGGTCAAGGCGGGGCAGGTGCTTGCGGAGATTGAAACGCCCGAGGTGGATCAGGAACTCGCGCAGGCGATCGCGCTCTTCAAACAGGGCCGTGCCGAGCATCAGCAGGCGATTGTCGAGCTGGATGAAGCGAAGTCGGATGTCGCGCTCGCTGAAGCGAATATCGTGAAGGCGAAGGCCAACGTCGATTTCGCGGTCGGCCAGGCGAAGCGCTACCTGGCGCTCATCAGCTCGAAATCGGTGGCGCGCGAAGAATATGAAAATGTCGTGCGCGATCGGGACGCGCGCAACGCGGAACTGGCGTCGGCCAACGCGGAACTGACGCGCCGCAAGTCGAACCTGAGCACGCGAGAAGCCATCATCGAGAGCCGCGCCGCCGTCGTCGGCAATCGCGACGCCAATGTGCGGCGCTTGCGTGATTTGACCGGCTTTCAGAAAATCGTGGCCCCCTTTGACGGCATCGTCACGCGCCGCAACGCCGAAGTTGGTATGCTCGTCACCGCCGGCAGCAACACCGGCACGCGGCCGCTCTTCAGCATGGCGCAGATCGATGTGCTGCGCGTGCAGGCGTCGGTGCCGCAAAGCAGCGCGGTGCGCATCAAGGCGGGGGACGAGGCCCGGGTGACGATTCCGGAAAGGCCGGGTCAATCGTTCATGGCCAAGGTGGCGCGGACCGCAGGCGCCGTCGAGCCGATGTCGCGCTCGCTCCTGGTCGAAGTGGAGTTGCCCAATGCCGACGGACGGTTGTTGCCCGGCGTGTACGCCCAGATACGATTTCAATCCTCGAAGGAGCACGCGGACCTGACGATTCCCGCCAAGACGCTGCTGATGCAAAGCAGCGGGCCGCACGTGGTGATTGTCGCGCCGGACGATTCCCTGCGGATGCAAAAAGTGACGCTGGGACGCGACTTCGGCGTGGCGGTCGAGGTCCTCGTCGGGCTGAAGGGAGACGAGCGGCTAGTGGTCAATCCGTCGGATGACCTGCGCGACGGCCAGGTTGTGTGGATCGCCGACAAGAATTCACAGGATCAAGTCGCCCAGAAGTAAATCTTCCCGCTCGCTTGCGGTTTCGCGCAATAGCCCCCGCTTGACGCGATGCGCGAAACCGCAAGCGAGGTCGCGGCCCTATAATAGGAGGAACAAATCGCTCCTGATAACGTTGCGAGGAAACGGAATGCAAGAGTCACCGGCAACGCGCGCGAGCTTGCTGGTTCGGCTGCGCGACGGCGACGACGCCGACGCCTGGCACGAATTCGTGCGCCTGTACGCGCCGGTGATTTACGGATTCGCCAGGAAACGCGGGCTGCAGGATGCGGATGCCGCGGACTTGATGCAGGACGTCTTGCGTTCCGTCTCCACCACGGTCCATCGGCTGGAGTATGACCCGGTGCGCGGCACCTTTCGCGGCTGGCTCTTCACGGTCACACGGAACAAAGTTTTCAATTTCATGGAAAGCCGCAGCCGGCGCGAGCAAGGCTCGGGCGACTCGCGCAATCAACAGCGGTTGGAGCAGCACGCGGAATCCGACGGCAAACTCTCGGCCGCCTGGGAAGCCGACTTTCAGCGCGCCCTGGCGGCCAGGGCGATGGAAAATGTCAAAGGCGAGTTTCAAGCTGCCACATGGGACGCGTTCCTTTTGACTGCCGTGGAAGGGCTAGCGCCGGCGCAAGTTTCCGCCCGCGTCGGCCTTTCGGTCGGCGCGATCTACGTGGCCAAGAGTCGAGTCATCGCCAGGTTGCGCCAGGAAATCGAACGCCTGCAAGGGGACGAATCATGAACGTTGCATCCAAGTGCCCCAGTTCGGGCGAGTTGCGCGAGTTGCTCGACGGGAACACCCCAGATTCCGGTCAGACCGAGATCGTGGCGCACCTGGATCGGTGCAGTGGTTGCCAGCAAGCGCTTGAAGCCATGGCCAATGGAGACAGCTCGCTGGTGGTGACGTTGCTCGAACAAACCGCGTACAAGACGCCGGAACCGCACTCCGCGTACTGGCCGGCGTTGAAAAATGCCGAGCAGGCATTGACCGTGGATAGACAGGCGCCGACCAACACGCCGCGGCGCGGACTGCAGGAGATTTCCCTGGCGTTTCTCGATCCTCCCGAAGACGGCAGCCACCTCGGGAGCCTGGCGAATTTCAACATCGTCCGCGTCGTCGGCCGCGGCGGCATGGGCCTGGTGCTGCAAGCGGTCGATACCTGTCTGCAGCGCGACGTGGCCATCAAAATTCTCGATCCGGAATGGTCCAAGGACGAAGCCGCCACCGAACGTTTCTGCCGCGAAGCGCGAGCCGCCGCCAAGGTCAGCCACGAAAATGTCGTCGCCGTCTATCAAGTGGAACATGACGAAGCCAAGGACCTCCCCTTCCTGGTCATGGAACTCATCACCGGCGAATCGCTGGAAAAAAAACTCGAGCGCGAAGGCCGCCTGTCCTTGAAGGAGATCATCAGCATCGGCATGCAAACGGCCTCCGGTCTGTCGGCGGCGCACGAAATGGGTTTGATCCATCGCGACATCAAACCCGGCAACATTCTTCTGGAAAGGTCGGGCCTGCGCGTCAAGCTCACCGACTTCGGCCTCGCACGAGCCGCGGAAGATGTGCGTTTGACGCGCACCGGTCTTGTCGTCGGCACGCCCCTGTACATGTCGCCCGAACAGGCGAGCGGCGAGGAAATCGATGCCCGCTCGGATCTCTTCAGTCTCGGCGTCGTGCTTTACGAACTCGCGGCCGGCGAACCGCCGTTCAACGGCAAGACGCCGCTAGTTGTGTTGAAGCGCGTCACGGAAGATCAGCCCGTGCCGCTCAAGGAACGCAATCCCGATTTGCCCGAATGGTTCGTCAACATCGTCGATCGGCTGCTCGCCAAGAAGCCGGCCGAGCGCTTTCAAACGGCGCGCGAAGTGGCGAATACACTCGAACATTTCTGGGCGCTTCTGAAGTCGTCAGAAACGCTGATTTGTCCCAAGAAGAAGACGCCCGGCCCATGGCGAGCCATCTCGCTGGGAATCGGCGCGGGTCTGTTGACGCTCGTGCTTGGCGCGCTGGGCGTGTTCTTGCTGGCGCCGCCGCGCGATCGGCACGAGGACAAGATTCCAACGCCGCTCCACGTACTCAAGAGCAATGCGGCGCCGCTCTGGTCGCTTGCCATAGCCAAGGATGGGAAGAACCTGGCGATGGGAAACAACGACGGTACCGTGAAGTTTTGGGACATTGCCGAGGAGAAATTGAACTGGTCACTTGACGCTCACAAAGACACGATCTGGGCGCTTGCGCTGTCGCCGAATTACCTGGCCACAGGCAGCGACGACGGCCCCGCGAAAATCTGGGATTTGCATACGCGCAATGAGATTCATGAGCTTTCAGGCGCGGGCGCCGCGCGCGCCCTGGCTTTCGACGCCGACGGGAAACGGCTGCTGCTGGGCACTCGCGGCGGATCGGTCACCGTTTGGGATGCGGTCGCTGGCAAGGAGATTTTCAGGACGGAGGGCCACAGCGGGCCGGTCGTCGCGGTTGCGTTTGCCCCCGACGGCAAGACCATGGCCACCGCGAGCGGCGACAAAACCGTCAAAATCTGGGACCTGTCGTCCCCAAAAGCGAAAATGACCCTGCAAGGTCATCAAGCGGGCGTTTACGGGATAGCCGTCTCTCCCGACGGCAAGTATCTCGTCTCGGGAAGCTGGGACAAAACGGTGCGGCTTTGGGAACTTGCGTCCGGCACATCGATCGCCACGCTCACGGCGCCAACACATGATGTCTGGTCCGTCGATTTCAATGGCGACGGCACGCTCTTCGCCGCGGCAGGCGAGGACCAGATGGTTCGCGTCTGGTCTGTCGAAAGCAAGAAAGAAGTCGCGACGTTTCGCGGTTCGACGGGCACGATCCTGAACATCCGGTTTGTCTCGGAATCGAATCTCCTCGTGGCGGCTGGCAAGGACGGCGACGCACGCATCTGGCGCCTTGCTGATCTGAGCATTGTCAAGTGATGCCAAGGGCCCATAGAAGAAGCCAAATCGCAGGACAATCCCTTCGATGCTGGGATTTCTTAGTAAGCGTTTGCAAGCAATTCCGCGATCAGCGGACGACCAATCGCTCCCGTTCCTCCTGCAACAAAAATCCTCATCTCTGAATCTCCAATCTGCGCTTCGCCGATTCGCGGCGGCCGGTGGAGTTCGTGCCGCTGGCGCGGCAGAAGGGCTAATGCATCGCTAATTCTTAAACTCGCCCTTGTCATAGCGAGCCCAGTACTTCGCCGCCGGCCAGTCGTTGTAATGGTCGGTGCCGATGGTCTTGAGGCTCTTCATGCCGCGAAGAACCTCCAGGCCCCGGGTGATATTCTTGGCGGTCAGACGGATATCTTGCAGCGGGACACTCTGCAGCGGCGTCACGTCGGTGACGGCGGAGGTATCAATATACAATTGCTTCAGCGGCATCCCCTTGAGCGGCGAAATGTCTCTCACCTTCGTATCGTCGAGATAGAGCGTCTTGAGCGGCAAGCCCTGAAGTGGTGACACGTCCTGGAGTTCACGGCAATGACTCAGCGCCAACTTGTCAAGCGGTAAGCCCTTGAGCGGCGAGAGGTCCCGCACCTTGGCGTTGCCCAGCCATAGCTCCGTGAGTTTCATGTCCTTGAGCGGCTTCAAGTCAACGACCTTGACGCAGCCATGAAGGTTCAAGATGGTGAGAGGCATGCCCTTGAGCGGCGTCAGGTCCTCGATCTGAGTGCAAAGATGAAGGTTCAGCGATGCGAGCGGCATGCCCTTGAGGGGGGAAAAATCCTGAACCTGTTCGCAGCCGACCAGGCTTAGTTTGGTAAGCTTCATGCCCTTGAGCGGCGTCAGGTCCTTCACGAGAGGGCAATGCTCGAGGGCCAGTGCGGTAAGCGGCAACTCCTTGAGCGGCGAAAGGTCCTTCACCTTCATTTCGCTCAAATGAATGATCGTCAGACTTTTCATGCCTCCAAGCGGAGAAAGGTCGGTCAGATGTCCACCCGTGCTGGCATAGGTATTGAAAGATTTCAGACTCACGAGAGCCCGGACCGGCGACAGATCGGTCAGATTATTTGCCTCGTGAATCAATATCTCCGTGACCAGTTCGCCCTCGCTTATGTTGGTCAGGTTCAACTTCACACCGGGGTTGCGTTCCTTCAACTTGGCGGTCACCTCTTTCACCTGCTCTTTGGCAGGCAGAGTCGGAACTCGCTTGAGCCACGCATTGAATTCCGCTTGCCTGGCGTTGACGTTTTTCCAGAACTCGGCCACGGGCTTGCCGTTGATGGTCTCCAGGGACTTGAGCGAGCGCAGCACGGCGGCGTCGCTCTCGGCCTTGTTGCCGTACCCCAGCGTCGTGCGGCAGGTGAGCGACCGCAGTCCAGGCAACGCCAGCAAGGGCGTCAGGTCCTGCACGAGCGGCGACGGCAACTCCAGGGCCGTTATCATGTTACCCTCGCCCTTGTGCGTCAACGTGCCGTCATAACCGGGATTGCGTTCTTTCAGCCACTCGGCCATCAAAACCACTTGTTTGTCGGCAGGCAAGGCGGCGATGGTCTTGAGGGAGAGCTCCGCCACTTCGGTCCAGAATTGGCCGAGCGCCTTCTGTTCGTTCGCGGGAAGCTCAGCCAGCGCCGCCGACTCACGGAGGCCGGCGAGGTTGCCGTCCATCTGCCAGGCGTTGAGCCCTCTGAACACCGTGGCGCGTTCGACGGCATTGTCGCTATCCAGTTCCTTGCGGCGATCGGCCAGCTCAGCCCTGAGCAAGGCTAAGATCTGACTGCGCAGATTCGACTTCGTCGCGTCGTCGAGCAGCGGGCCGCGCAACAGATCGGCAAAACCGCGGAGCGCAACGATTTCCAATGCGGTCTTCTTGGTATCAGGCTGTTGGATAGCTTTGTCAATAAATCGAAATACCTCACCATCGCGACCGTTCAATGCGTACGCAGCGCCCAGTCTTAGCCACGGGTCGGCAAACTTCAGGACAGCGGACCGCTTCTCGTCCATACCTGGATTGGCCGGGGCATATTCCTGCTTGTCCAGGAGCAGTTGCACGAGGTCCATTGCCACGAGGTCATTGTTGGCGTCCGCCTTTAGCGATCGTTCGTAATGTGCTTGTGCCTTCTCAAAGTGGCTATTCGCGAGCGCCATCTGGTCACTGACCGCGAGTCGGCGCGCAAAGTCGCCAAGCAATTCCGCACCGTCTGGATTTCCTTCGGCAACGCGCGACCAGTCGGCGTCGGCGGAGTCCCAGTTCTTGAGCGCCTCATAAGCGCGAGCCCGCTTCGACAACAACACGACGTCGGTCGTCTTGGCCGGGATGCCCCGGCTGTAGATTTCCACCGCGCGCGGCCAGTCGCGGTCGGCCGCAAACAGGTCGCCCATCTGCCCGGCGAACTTCGGACGTCGCTCGACCAGCCGGTCGAGCGCCTGCCGGTCACGAGCCTGCAAATAAGCCATGGCGAGCCTGGCCCACGGGTCGGCAATGAAAGTAGCCTCATATTGTTTTTTTGGTCGCAGCATGACGGCGCTGAGCGCCCGCGCCTGATTGGTCAGGACTTCTTCATCGGTCGTGGCCTCGTCGATGACCTGCGCAAAGTCGGAAACGGCTTCCTGCCATTTCTCCAGGCGGACGT
>DAIOGM010000176.1:0-1416 GCA_036745215.1 Gemmataceae bacterium | reverse complement strand
AGGAGTTCGGCGCGCAGCTCGAGCAGTCCCGCGTCCTGAGGCGCCTTCACCAGTCGCGCCTGGATCGCGGCGAGCAAGGGACGCCACAAGTCTCCCGTCGCGGCGTCGGGGAGATACGTGCCCATCACCAGTTCAACCGTTTCCGCCGACGCGGCCCGAGGAGACTGGACCGTCAGCAGGACCTTGGTTCCAAGTTTACCTTTTAGCAGGTCCACGAGTTTGGGGCCGATTGCATCGTTGACGTTGACGCCGTTAACGCTCAAGAGGATGTCGCCGACTTTCAGCTTGCTGCGCGCGGCCGGCGAACCGGGAATCAAACTCGAAATTCGAATGAGATCTCCCTGTTTCTCATGGGTGAAACCGACACCGACCGTCCCAATGATCGGCGGCAACCCGTCCCGTGCGCGACGATCCGCGCCTCCCGCCAGTAGCGCTGCCGCGTCGATCGGGCGTCCCTCATGATGGAGCGCCGTGGCGACGCGGATCAAGCCGGGCGTTCGCAAGCAGGATTGCACCGCGCCCGACTCGAGTTTCGCGGCGTTATCATGCTCCTTGACGGCCTCGGCCCAGCGCTGATGCCTGGCATGCCAGTTCGCGCGGGTGGCGGCCAAGGCGGTCTGGACGCGCGCATCCGTGGCGTCCAACTTTTCCAACGCCGCATGTAGTCGGAAGTTCTCCGACAACATGCGGATGTGGCTCTGGAAATCGGCGTTCGATTGCAACAGCCGGCGCAGACCGGCGGCGGCTCGATAGGGGTCGTTCCAGATGTTCGGCGCGGTCGACCAAAAAGCAGTGCCGTTGCGACCTCCGGCTAACAAATGATTTCCGTCCGGTGAAAACGTCAGGGATTCGACGCCCCCCAGTTCGACATGGCCCGTATCCACCTGCATCAGTTCGCGCCGCGTCTCGATGTTCCAGAGGCGGACGGTCAGATCGGCGCCCCCCGTCGCCAGGATTCGTCCATCGGGCGAGAACGCCACGGCGTCAACCGAGCTGGAATGCCCCTTGAGCGTGGCCAGCAGTTTGCCGCCGGCGACGTCCCACAACATGACGCTTCCCTCACGGCTGGTCATGGCGAGGGTCTTGCCATCGGGCGCGAAGGCCACCTCGTCAACCATGCCCTGGGAGCCTTCGCGAATACCTCGGTTCGGATCCTGATTCCGTAGTGTGTGCACCTTTTTCCAGCTTTCGGTGGACCAGAGAATCGCCATCCCGTCGCGGCTGCCGCTGGCCAGGCGGGTCCCATCTTTGGAAAAGTCGAGGGAAACGCAATAGCCCGTGTGTCCATTCAGGCGGCGGATCAAGCGCCGCGTTGCAACCTCCCAGACTTTCAGCGGATTGGGAGTCGATGCCGGCGACAACAGTACGGAGCCGAAGCCGGCGACCAGGTGTTTTCCGTCTGGTGAGAATGCCAGA
>DAIOGM010000175.1:12517-13825 GCA_036745215.1 Gemmataceae bacterium | reverse complement strand
GGGAACGTAGCCTTCAAAAGCGGTGCAGATCGCCGTCGGAATCTTCTGGTCTGCGAGGAATGCAGCCGTGCCGAGATGCCCGTGGAACGTCTCCGGCGCGGACGGCCGCTGCATGGTCGGATGCACGATCACCGGCGTCTTGGAGTCGAGAATCGCGTCGGGAATCAGGTACGCCTCGGTCGCGAGTGAGAGCATCGCGTTGACGTCGTATTCCTTGGCGATACGGAGCGCCGTGATCAGATCGTCGGCGCGATGCGCGCTGAAGATGAGCGGCACTTTCTTCTTGAGAGCCAATTCAAGCGCTTCGAACTTGAGGTTCGGCGCCGGCGGCTGTTTCGCTGTCTGCTTCTTCTGAGAATAAGACTGGGCGGCGGACAACGCATTGCGAACCAGGCTCGCGGTGCCCATGCGCGTATTAGGTAATTTTCCGGGATACGATGTTTTCGGTATCTCGCCCAAATTGACGAGCACGCCCGCGGGGAAGCGAATCTTCGCCTGCTCCGCCGTTCGGCCATACGTGCGAAAGATGCCGGTCTGCCCCGCAATGACGTTGGCTCGCCCCGGCATCGCGTGGACCACGGTGACGCCGTGCTCGCGGACGAAGTGCAACAACGCCTCCTGCGGATTGAAGCTGTCCATGACGCGCAAATCCGCTTGATTTGGATCGCTGATCTCGTCTTGATCCTGATCCGCCTTCTTGAACGCCATTGCCCCGGACAATCCCATTACGGAATGCGCGTCGATCAACCCCGGCGTCACCACCGCGGCCGCCACGACCGGAAATCCCTTCGGAATCGCGATCTCCTTGGCCGATCCGACCTTCGTGACCTTGCCGTCTTCGACGAGCACGACGCCGTTGTCAATGATGCCGCCACTCACTGTGTGAATGCGTCCCGCCAGCACCGCGAGTTTCTTCGGCTCGTCATTGGCGCTCGGCGTTCCCTTGGGCAGCGCCGGCACCGGTGCGGCGGGCAATGCCTTGAGCGCCGTCGGTTTCTTGGGCAGCAGCTTTTCGTTCTTCGCAAGCGCGAAGCCACCCGCTTGATACGTCCAATCCTCATGTTGGCCGCGATCGAAAACCTTTTCGCCTTCGATGTACGTTTCAAGCACGTGCGTATAAACGCTGAACGGCGAGCCGGACAGGACGACGAAATCTGCGTCCTTGCCCTTGTCGAGTGACCCGATGCGATCTTCCAGGTGCAGCATCTGTGCGCCGAACAACGTCAACGACTTGAGCGCGACGTCTTCCGCAAGGCCGCCGCGAACCGCGATGGCGCCGGTGCGCAGGAAGAAGCGCGATTCCGTGAC
>DAIOGM010000175.1:6549-12507 GCA_036745215.1 Gemmataceae bacterium | reverse complement strand
CATGTCGTCCGTGTTGATCGCGACCTTGACGCCCGCCTTCGTCAAGATGGCCGCGTTCTCTTCAAGCAGTCCCATCACCTCCGGCTTGCCGCCCGGACTATCGACCAAGGTGAGCGATACGCTAATGCCGCGCTTCGCTAATTCCTGAGCGACGAGATAGCCTTCGGTGCAATGCTGCAACACGAGTTCGAAGCCGAACTCTTCCGACAGACGCACGGCCGTCATGATGTCGTCGGCGCGATGGCAGTGAAAGTGAACCGTGCGTTTCTTTTCCAGAACCTCGACAAGCGGATCGAGATTGAGGTCGCGATCCGGCGGCGTCGCCTGTTTGCCGTCCGCCTTGGCCTTGTTGAAATTGTCCCACTGACGTTTGTAGGCTTGTGCCTTGGTCAACATTTCGCGTTGCAAGGCGGCGATCTTCATGCGCGTGTGCGGCGCCTGGCCTTTGCTGCCGTACGCGCCCTTGGGGTTTTCGCCGTTCGCGAACTTGATGCCGCCGAGGATGCGCGAGGACATGATGCGCATCGCCTCGACAACGGTGCCCTTGAGACGAACATACAACGTCTGTCCGCCGATCGCGTTGCCGGAGCCGGGCATGATGTTGGCCGTGGTGACGCCGCCGGCAAGCGCCATGCGAATGCCGGGGTCATTGGGATTGATCGCGTCAATGGCGCGCAGGCCCGGCTGGACGGGGCCGGTAATCTCATTGCCGTCGCCGCTGCCTTGATTGGACGGCCGGCCCATGATGCCGATGTGCGAGTGCGTATCGACGAGGCCGGGGATGATGACCTTGCCGGTCATGTCCTGGACCTTGGCGTTCTTGGGAATCTTGACCTGGTCGTCGCCGCCGACGTCGAGGATCTTGCCTTTGACGACGATCATGACGCCGCGTTCGATGACGGGGCCGGACGCAGTGTGGATGCGGGCGCCCTTGTAAACGATCGGCGCCTCGTCGCCGACTTGCGATGCTTCCACGAATGCGGATGCCACGAACCAAATGAGATTCGCCGACGCGATTGCCAGGATCGGAAAAACGAGGAGGCCAAAAATTGGCCGTTTCAGGCTCAATAAATACGTGCATGCGCGAGCCATGGGGACGACGCTCCTTTCGAGGTCAATGGGGAAAGGCGCTATTCTAGCGAGATTTCAGCACTGGCATGCCGTGACACATTGTTAATTGGCGCTAAGCTTTCAGCGAATCGGCATGCAGTTTTTGCAATGATGAGAATCGCGAACTACAATTCAACAAGTTCAAAGTGAATTCAGCGAACGTTTCCCCACTGGCCAAGGATTGGTCCGAATCGCCCACTGTGTTTGTTCCTCCCGTCCCGTGTGAACGAATTGACATCGCTCGTTATTTCCCCACGCAGAATTCCGTCTGTTCGTGCGCGCGCATTTGTGCCCTTTTGACTCGGGAGGTCATCGTGTTTACTAAAATCCTGTGGAATTCATGGTTTGCCAAGGCTTCGAAGAGCGCGAGAACGTTGTCGCGCCGGCCGCAGTCCGCGCGGCTTCTGGTCGAACAACTCGAGGATCGCTTGACGCCGTCAACCCTCGATTTGACGACGAGCGGCTCCATCGGCACCGTCAACGACGCAATCTATCGCCAGTTCGACGCGCAGCCGACCGGCTCCGGCGTGATCGATTCGTTCGTGCGCATTCAATCCAACAAGGGCGCGGTCCAGCAGGGCTACAACACGGATCACCGGAGCGTGCAGTTCAATGAGAACACCAGCCCGCAATTCACGCGCTCGCTCACCGTCGATGCGTTGCCCGTCGTGAATATCGGCGGCGTCAACTATCGAGAGTTCTTGCTCGACATCAACCAGAAGGCATCGCAGCCTTTCGTGTCGCTCGACGAAGTGCGGATCTACGTCGGCAACGGCGGAGATCTGTTCGGCTATGACGCCAATACGCAAACCCTGGCCGGCATGAGCGCGGTCTACGACCTGGACGCCGGCGGCGACAACTGGATCAAGCTCAACGCACGCTTGAACCAGGGCAGCGGCAAGGGCGACATGTTGATGTACATTCCCGACAGCTTGTTTGTCGGCGGCACTCACGTCTATCTCTATTCGAAGTTCGGCGTGAACTTCGCGCCCAGTGCGGGGTTCGAGGAATGGGCCGCCGGTGGCGGGCTCACGTGCACGACGGGCAGCATCTCCGGTGCGGTGTTGAACGAGAACTCCGGGGCAGGCGTTGCCGACATCCTCGTGTTCCTCGACGCCAACCACAACGGCATGCTCGACAGCAACGAGACGTTCACGTTCACCGACATGAACGGACACTACCAGTTCGACTTCCTCGCCACTGGTTTGGGCGCTTTTTCGACTTACGACGTGACGTTCGTTGGCCCCGATGATGAAGTCAACGAAGTTCCGCCGTTTTCGGTGGACGTTTCGCTGCAAACGTGCCATGAGACCGCAATCGTGAATTGGTTCGTGAACTTCGGCGAACCGCCCCCGCCGACAGACCCGACAGACCCACCGACGAGTTGATTACAATGTTGAATGCGAATTCTCGACGCAAGGCGCCGGCCCAGCGCCTTGCTTTTTTGTTGGGAATAAACTGCAATCCCTGGCCATCCATGTTATGATCGACTCTTCTCTTCCCTTTTCGTCTGAGGAGGCTCGTCATGCATGGCCATTTCCCCGGCAAATTGCTGATGGCGATCTCGGTTACTCTGAGTTTAGTCGTTCCCGGAAGCGCCGAGGCCGCGTGCTGTTATTTCAGCGCGAAGAACAGCGACATCCTGCAGCCCGCGCAAAAGGCGTACATCACGTGGGACCCGCAGGAAAAAATCGAGACCTTCACGGTGCAGCCGAAGTTTGAAGGCAACGCCCTCGATTTCGGCATGGTGATCCCGACGCCGAGCCAGCCCAAGCTCAACGAGATGCCGCGCGATTTCTTCAAACATCTCGCGATCTACACGATCATGAAGCGGCGCGAGATGCCGCACTCAAAGTTGCTCACCATCATTGATCCGCCGAAAGCGGTTTACTTCGGCGTGCCGAAAAAATCGGAGGCGAAATCAGCGGACAAGGACAAGTCCGCCCCGCCGCGGCCCAAGGTAATTGTCCTCGAAGAAGGCGTCGTCGGCTCGCTCGATTACAAGATCATCACCGCCGACCGCGCCGAAGATCTTTATCAATGGCTCAAGGACCACAAGTACAACTACTCCGGCGACGAGGCGACGCTCAATCACTACGTGCAAAAGAAATGGATATTCACGGTGATGAAGATCGACACCATGCAAATGAAGCGCAACAAGGACGGCACTTTCGCCGGCGAGGTCACGCCGACGCGTTTCAAGTTCACCTCGGAGAAGCTGATCTATCCGCTCAAGATCACGCAAATCTCGGTGCGTGACAAGACGGAGGCGCTCTTCTATGTGCAAGCTCCGTACAAGGTCGATCTGCCGGCCGACATGACGTATCAATATATGTGGATCCCGGCCCTCCAAGGCGCGGTCGGCTGCACGCCGGACGGCATCCCCGGCGGTGGCGACGATTGGCTGAGCCGCTTCAAGGGCCAAATTCCGACGTTCCTGCAACGCTCGCAGCAACTCGGCTTCCGCTTTATCGCCGGCCAACGTCCGCAGCCGGGCAATCAGGGCCGGATTCCGACGACGATGGATTGGGCCCGCAAGTTGACCAAGAGCGACATCAGCATTTTTGACGGCAAATCGCCCTACAGCGAGAAAGTGCCCGACGTGGACGCCGGCTTCACCGAAGCGGACGCGCGCGATCCCAAACGTGCCCAGGCGATCGGCAAGGTCATTCGCGAACGTTTGGCCAAGGCGCACAAGGAGCGCCCCTATGGCTACCTCGTTCGCCAGGCGCCCGCCAAGGAATTGCAAGACTTGCAGCAACTCGCCGGCCATTTAAGCGAAGGCTTGTTCATCACGAAGTTTCGCAAGACCTTCACGCGCGGCGAAATGAACGACGACTTGCTGATCGTACCGGCGCGGTACAACGAAACGGAGGATCGTTCGGAGTACGAAGAGATGCTGCCCACATCGCCGCCCTGAGTAGTGGTGAATGGCGAGTGGTGAGTGGTGAGTGATTTGATAACAAGCCCCAGGATGAGCGCAGCGATTCCTGGGGGTTGCACCCGCCAAAAAAAGCATGAACCCCCTCACGCCATTTCTTGAAAACAAAGGCGTCGTCATCCTCGACGGCGCACTCGCCACGGAATTGGAACGCCGCGGCGCCGACCTGCGCGACCCATTGTGGTCCGCGAAAACACTCCTCGAAAATCCGGCGCTCATTCGCCAGGTGCATTGCGATTATTTTGCCGCCGGCGCCGATGTCGCGACGACGGCCAGCTATCAAGCGACGATCCCAGCGTTGATGAATCGAGGCTTGACGCGCGATCAAGCTGGCGATGTGCTTCGCCTCAGCGTGCGCCTGGCCCGAGAAGCACGCGACGAATTCTCCCGCAGTGCAAGCGTCTCGCTTGCACCAAGAAAGCTCGTCGCCGCGTCCATCGGCTGTTACGGCGCCAGCTTGCACGACGGCTCCGAGTATCGCGGCGACTACGGCTTGACGGTCCAACAACTCATTGACTGGCATCGACCGCGCCTCGAAATTCTCGCCACCAGCGGCGCCGATTTGCTCGCGTGCGAAACCATCCCCTCCTTGATCGAAGCCGAAGCGTTGGTCAAGCTATTCGCCGAATTTCGCGACGTCCCCGCCTGGCTCAGCTTCAGCTGCCGTGACGAGCGCCGCCTGTGCCACGGCGAGTCGTTCCGCGACGCCGTGCAACTCGCGAACGAAGCGGCCAGCGTCATCGCGGTCGGCGTCAATTGCACCGCCCCGCGCTTCATCGATGGCCTGCTCGATTCGGCTGCGGGCATTGGCACGAAGCCGCTGGTCGTCTATCCGAACAGCGGCGAGACGTGGAACGCCCGCGAGCATCGCTGGGAAGGCACGACCGCCGAGCTCGATTGGCGCGAGTGCGTGGTTCGCTGGCAAAAGGCCGGCGCTCGCTTGATCGGCGGTTGTTGCCGCACGACGCCGGCGACGATTCGGCAAATATCATTGGCGCTACGCCAGGCCGCCGATTGAAATTTGAGTAGCGTCTCCGTTTGCTCGACCGTGGCGGCAAGATTCCGATCTTGTCAAAGGACCCGGCAAGATCAGAATCTTGCCGTCACGAAACGGAAACATAACCGACAATTCGTGCCGATCGTCTAAAAATAAGGGGCATTCGTCTCAAAATCGGGTGGGTTCGTCTCGAAAAAGACCGGTTGGATTAAATCAAAAACCGCATTCGTCTCAAAAAAGGCGGTATAGATCTCGAAATCGGCCGGGTTCTTCTCAAAATCAAGGGGTGGATTTCATTTTCGAAGGTGTTCGTTTCACGAAAAGGGGCATTCATTCAGCGGTTCGTTTCACCAAATCCGCGTTCGTTTCACGAAATCCGGATTCGTTTCATCATCCGGGGGGGGCGTTGAAACGATGAAACGATGAAAACATCGACGCAATCGTACCATTCGCAAGCAAGGCCGACATTGGTCGTTGTATCAAGCATGCCCCGCGAGGATGGAGTTACAAGAACTTTGACAATCGCCGCCCATCACGGTAGGATACTCGCACTCGAAAGAAGGTGCCCATGCTGCGCGGCTTGCTCTATCGATTTCCAACCATGCTCAAGCGATTGCGCGGCGTGTTGACGCGCCGCGCGGCGACGCCGATTCCCGTCGAATTGCCGCTGGCGTCGAAACGCCGCCTCGAGCGCGTGGTCGTCGCCGACGGCGTGATGCAAACGCTCTTTGACGATTACGCCGAGCATCGCGACTCGCCGCGCGGCGACGAGGAAATCGGCTGGATCCTGCTCGGCCACTGGCAGGACGACCTCTGGCGGCCGGTATTCGCCGCCGGCTACGTGAAGGTCAATTACGACTTCTACGGCATCGGCACGGATTCCGCCGATCTCGACGTCTCGATTCCGATT
>DAIOGM010000175.1:0-6539 GCA_036745215.1 Gemmataceae bacterium | reverse complement strand
TCGCGGTGTGGGCCTCCGAGTATCGCTCGGCGAGGACATTCATCGAGAAAGAAGGGGATCAGCTCGCGCAGCTGAAGGGGGTTTTCAACTTCGATGAAACCGGCACCGGCGCCGAGCGGGATGCCAGCGTCGGCCACGTTCGATTCAACACCGAAGCCCAGGCCCTCGCCAGTCGCATCCTGCGCGAAGAAGACAAACGGCTCGCCGTCATCGGCGTCGTGCACACGCATCCGGGAAACATGCGTTATCCATCTAACGGTGATTTTCTGGGCGACAGCCGCTGGGTGGAGCAATTGCGTCCCGGCGAAGCGATCTTCGGCATCGGCACCGCCGACGCGAGTGGCGAGGATGCCGGCGACGCGAATATCTACGGCCAGTTGTGCTTTTCGTGGTTCGCGCTCGCCGCCGGGGATTCCCGTTATCGTCCGCTGCCGGTCGAGGTGCAAACCGGCATGGACCTCGCGCGGCCGCTGCGTCCACTGTGGGGCGCCATCGAAACGCACGCGGCGCCGCTCAATCGGCTGTGTCGTCTCTTCGCAAAGGTGAACATCGAAATCGCCGCCGATGGATTGCAAAAGTTTCTTTCGGTCCGAATTGGTTTGGCAGAGCCGAATCGGCGCCTTCGTCTCTTGCTCGATGAACGCCAGGCGCGGTATTATTGTGAATGCGAAAGCAAACTGATTTTCATCGACATGGATGAGCCGCAGCTTGATCGTGCGATTCATCTGATCCTCGCCGAACTCGCGAAAGAGTCGGCGGACCACGCGACGGAATCATGGATGCTTGTGGAGTCCTAGTTTTTTCCGGAAGGAGTGTTAATCATGGATTTTCGACCCGTCACCACTGAAGAACGCCAAAAGCTCATCAGCGCCCTGCGCGGCAACGCCGAAGACAACCTTGCCATTTTGATGGACCGGCGCGACACGTCGTTTGTCGGCGCCAGCGAAGAAATCAGCGACGAGGAAGTCATCTCCGCGATCCAATCGGTGCCGTGCCACTATTGATCGATGCGCGTCTCCTCATGGCCCGCCATTTTTGGCGGGCTGTTTTCGAGCATTGCCATGTCTCTATTAACCAGCGACGCGGGCAAGCGGCGGCTTTTGAGCGTCGAGATTCCGATTCTCGAACGATACAACGTCGAGCGCGCCGACGAATTCAAGATCAAGGTGATCAAGCAAGCCGACAGCTTGTTGTTGCGTTATCGCCTCAAGCCGATGCACAATGTCTATGAGTTGGAGACGCTCCTGCCGCCGGACTATCCGACGCAGGCGCCGGAGACGCGCGTCGTCACGCCGCTGCAGTTTTGTCCGCACCTGATGCAGGGGCAATACCTGTGCATGTGGCGGCAAGGCAGCGTCTGGCACGCAAGTCGATGGGACCCGGCGAAGTTCACATGCGTCTTTGCCGTGCAGGCGGCGTGGCGCTGGCTGGCGTGTTACGAAATCTGGCACGAGACCGGCGAATGGCCGCTGCCGGAAGCGAAGTGAACTTGCGGATCCCCGATGGCACACCTTTTCCAGGTCGGCGCAGGTTCCGGCGGCATGACCGTTCTCGACCTCGTTTGCCGCGACGAACGCATCACGAAAGTAACCATCGTCGAGCCGGACATTTACAAAACCCACAATGTCATTCGCCATCAATTCCCGCTCTCCGCCGTCGGCCGGCGCAAAGCCGAGCTTGCGGCCGAATGGTTGACGGAACGCCGACCGGAACTTTGCATTGACGTGCTTGATTGCGATTTACTTGACAGCTCGTTTGCCGACCGCATTGACGCCGCCGTTAACGCAAGCGAGCTGGGCGTCTGCGCCGCGGACAACGAACGAGCGAAGTTTCATTTCGACATGCTGATGCGGCGCCATCGCAAACCGTGGACGCTCGGCGAAGTTCTGTCGGGCGGCATCGGCGGCTTCGTGCATTGGTTCGCCCCCGGCGGTCCATGTTACGGCTGTGTCGCGAGCTTTCTGCGTCGCTCGGTGACGTTGGATCAAAACAAAGTCCCCGATTACGCCGCGCTCGACGGACCGGCGCCGGAGACGACGATTCCCGCAAGCCGCGCCTCGATTGAAGCCATCGCATCGTTGCATGCGCAGACCACGCTGCAACTGCTAACCAGCGGCGAGCAATACGCGCCCGGTTTTACGAGTCTGCTCTTTACGCTCGAGAAATTGGCAGGCATCTTCGACGAAGCGTTTCGTTCGTACCGATTTCGCATCCCGCGCGCGCCCGATTGCCTGATCTGCGGCGATGCGAAAGCGCCGCGTGATCTTGACAGCGCACTCAACGATGCGTTGGATCGCCTCAAGTAACGCCGCCACACGTTGCTAGCAATGAGACCCGCCATGTTGCCGCCAACCACGACGAACGCGGGGCTTCACGTCCGTTACGAAAAAGACGGGCTCATCCTCGATTCCCTGCCGATCCCTGGCAATGCGGACGCGGCGATCATCGAGGCGATGGTGCGCATGCCGGCCGGTGCACCTCGTCAAAAGCAAGATTTCACTCTTCAATGGGCAGACTGCGATGCGCGGGAGCAAGCCGAACTCGTAGTCGATAGTAATGTGCGCAAGGCCGCGCGCGTGCTGTTCCGATTTCCGACGCCGCAGACAACTGTCCGCGCGTTGATTTTCTGGCGTGACCAACCGCTCGGCGAAATCGAGGTGCCCGTCGTTGCCCAATCGGTAATCGTGGAAGGAGTCACGATTGATTTGCCGACCATCCACGCATGGCTCGGCGGGCGGGCGGTTGTGTGCCGCACGATGGTGAGCGGACAAGCCAAAAACGTTTTCGCTTCTGCCTTGTTGCGCAGTCGGCACGCACTCGCGGCGACGAGCGATTCCGACCTACGGGTGCAAGTGGTTCGCGAAAACGGCGCAGAAATCGGCGCGGCGCCCGTTACGCTCACGAGCGAGGAGATGCGAACACGCCAAACATTGATTACCGTGCAAATGCCGAAATTGCGCGGCGTCGGCGCCTATGGTGTGTCGTGGCAGTTTGCGTCGCGTACGCTTTCGACGCAGCGCATCCGCATCGTTTCGAAACGCACCTTCCTGCGTTCGCTGCGCGTGTCGGCCGCACGTTTTCAAATCACGATGACGAACGGCGCGCTTCATACGGTTCGCGAGTTGCCTGGGCGCGACGGAAAGCTCGTGTTCGACGGCATCCAATCGATCCGGCCCGTGTTCTATGTGTCCAGCGGCGAAGTCGGCATGGCCGGCCTGGCGCCGTTCACTCTGCGCGCCCTCGTGGACGATGTCGTCACAACGCTGGCGATCGAACAAGACGTGCTCGTCACGGACGGCTTGCGGCCCATCGCATTTGACGAATTTCCCGTCAATCAGTTGCTGCACGTCAAGCACTTCACGCTCGCCACGGGGGACGCCATCCTCGGAAATCTGGCGCTCGTACCGGCGCCGACGGCGGATTTCACGGCGGAAGGAGGCTTCGCGCCGCTCGACGATTTCCTCTGGTCGCCTGCCGCGGAGGAACAACTGAACGATCGACTTGGGAAATTGCTTGATGGGGAGTGATTTGGTAAACTGTCTTCGATTGGCGCCCGGTCCATCGTTAGGGAATTATCCATGTTGTTGAATCGTCGCGGCTTGTTCCAGTTCGGCGGCGTGTCGCTCTTGTCCGGCGGCCTGCTGAACATGCTTGCGGCACAGACACCCCTCACCCCCAACCCCTCTCCCGGAGGGCGAGGGGAGAATCGCCGGCCGCGCGCCAAAGCATGCATCCTTCTTTTTCAAGTCGGCGGTCCCTATCAAGCCGAAACCTTCGATCCAAAACCCGACGCTCCCGCTGAGATTCGCGGCATCTTTCGCACGATCGCCACCAACGTCACCGGCATTCGCATGACGGACGCGTTGCCGCGCGTCGCGATGCACGCCGACAAGTTCGCGATCGTCCGCAGCATGCATCACACGATTCGCTGTCATAATCCGGCGATTTATTGCAGCCTGGTCGGCCGCGAGGCGACCGATCCGATGGCGGTTTCCAATCGCACCAACGCACGGCGGACGGATCATCCACATTTCGCGTCGGTCGTCGCGCGACTGCGGCCGCCGCAAACATCGATGCCGTTTCACGTGATCGTGCCGAACACGACGAACAACGGCCCGGCCAAGTCGCCTGGTTTGCTCGGCGGCTACCTCGGCGCGACGTATGATCCGTTCGTCCTCGGCGCCGATCCGAGCGATCCCGATTTTCGCGTCGAAAGCTTGGGCGCGGCTGAAGACATGAATGTCGGCCGCCTCGAATCGCGGCAGTCCCTGTTGCAACGATTCGATCAACAGCACCGGGCGCTCGATCGCTCGGGCGCCGTCGAATCGATGAACACCCACTACCAGCGCGCCTTTGACATGCTGACCGCCCCGCAGTCGCGTGCCGCCTTCGATCTGAGCCGTGAGCCCGCGAGCCTGCGCGATCGCTATGGACGGCACTCGCAGGGACAATGCGCCTTGCTGGCGCGGCGATTGGTCGAATCGGGCGTGCCGTTTGTGTCGGTTTTTTCGCACGTGGACGTCGATCGCGGCAGTTGGGACACGCATCAGAATCACGTCGCGCGCGTCACGCGCGAACTATTGCCGCCGGCCGATCAATCATTCAGCGCACTCCTGGAGGACTTGCACCTTCGCGGCATGCTCGACGACACGCTCGTGATCTGGATGGGCGAGTTCGGCCGCACGCCGCGCATGGGGGTGCAGTTCTCCAACAACACCAACAACGTCGGCGGCCGCGATCACTGGTGCAATTGCTACTCCATCGTCCTCGCCGGCGGCGGCGTGCGCGGCGGCAACGTCGTCGGCGCGTCGGATCCATTCTCCGCCTATCCAACCGAACGCCCCGTGCACGTCGGCGAACTGCAAGCGACGATCTTCCACCTGCTCGGCATCGATCCGCGTGCGCAACTCTACGACATCACCGGCCAGTTCCGCACGATCTGCGACGGCAATCCGGTGACGGAGCTGCTTTGACCCTTTTACCCAACAGCCGTTGGGTAACACGAAATGCAAAAAACACGGCGAATATTGGCCAAAACGGCCCATTTACCCACGAACGCGCGCGTCAAGGCCCTGAACGGCGGCACTGCGTGCGGATTCGTCGCGCACATACATGGACACCCCCCCTGTTTTTGCGCGACGAATAATTCTTTCACAACCGAGCTTGCAATTCAAAAAAAGGACGCTGAGCTTCCGTGATGTCCAATCGCGCCGAATTCATGTTTCAGGCTCTGGTGCGCGCGCGACTACCAATCCTCAAAACCGAATCCCCAACAATTTCTCCGCCGCGATCAGAAAGAACCTCGCGTTGCCAAGGTCGTGATACATGAACTGATGAACGCCCTTGTTGACGAACCAGCCAGTCTGGGCGCCGACTTCCCAGATGGTCACGACGCCGTTGCCGATCGTCATCTTTTCGATTTGATCGGCGCGCAACGCAATCGTCTTACCGCCTTGCATGAGGACGAAGATCCCCTGGCCCATCTCGACGAAATCGCCCCCCTTGAGGGCGAAGAAGAGCCGCTCGTTGTTCGAAAGGATACGATCCACATCGCGCAACAGATGCATCGTCCAGGCGTTCTCGGCCATGAGCGCCAGGTGATAGCAATTCCCGGGTTCGGGCGTGCCTACTTCGCTTTTGTATTTGCCGGTTTGCTGATAAACGATTTCACCGCGTTCGTTCGTCCAGGTGAACGAATACTGCGTGCCCGTATAGAGGCCGTTGTAGTAATGTCGCGTTTGGCCGATGCGCAACAGGACGGCGTCGGTAAAAACAAACAGCTTCGCGCTTACGATGCGATCGCGGTCGCCTTGACAGTAGAACTGAGCGACGCCTTTTGTGCCGACGAAAGTGCACATGTGGCGAAAACGCGTGAACCAGAACGCGATTGCGGCGCCGATCACGCCGGCCAGCGCAGACATCGACAACTGAAAACTCACATCATCGGCAGGCAGGCGCACCAGTTTGACTTGAATGGTCAAGGTCGCGACGAAAACGAGCGTGCAGCAAGCAGCGAAAACGGCTCCAGTGATCGAAAACCGAATTCCAAGCGGCTTGGGCTGCCAATTCGACTTCAAGGTGGTTGACGCGCTGTAAAGTCTGCCGATCTCCGGCGGCGCCTCATGAAAGAAGTCATCGTCCGCGACAATCAGCTTGCCCGCATGCGTCATCAACGGCAGTAGGTCATCCTCGTCCGGTTCCGGCAACGTCTCCGGACGCGGAATCGGCGGCTCACGGATCGCAGGCGACGAGGGCGGCCGGCTCGTGAACCGGCCGTCGATCCCAGGAATATGTACCATCTGCCCGCAACTGGGACAGCGTCCCTCCTGGCCGGCGAATTCGTCGCCGACTTGCACATTCTTGCCGCAGTTGCAGGAAAAAGTAATTGCCATAGAACCACAGATGAACACGGATCAACACAGATGAATTCGGAGTGCAGTCAACCAGTTTTCTCCATCGACGGTCGTGCATTCAATTCGCTCTTACCCTATCTGTTCTACTAATGATCAGAATCTTTGTTTCCTGCGCAAGTTTTCCAA
>DAIOGM010000174.1:0-13833 GCA_036745215.1 Gemmataceae bacterium | reverse complement strand
TCCCGATTCCCAGCAGCACGCTCAACGATCGTAGCGCGAACGCCGAGTTGCCAAAGCAAATGGCCCATGTTTTGAGCAAGAAAAAATAAAGCGGCGGGTGATTGTCTTGCGCTGTCCGATCAAGCAAATCGCTGAACGGAAACTCGATCAATCGACAGCAAAAAGCCTCGTCGAACCAAACGCTCCGCGCGTCCAATCGATAGCCGCGAAGGATCACGCCGCACAGAATGATGAGCGCTAACGGGAAAACCACGGCAAAACGGCGGCCGACGGTCGTCGTTGCGCTCGATCGGTTATTCAAAACGGCTGTTTGGGCAGCACCTGTGGTCATGGCCACGCTCCAATTAGCAGCGATCAAGTATTAGTAGGGTATTTCCTCAATTTGGCAAATTTTTATAGATTTTTCTTGACATACAACATTTAATTGACAGAATGTCACTTTAATTTGAAAATCTCTGACAAATACAATAATTAAAAAAAAACGTGCTTGTTCGCATATTAATAATCAAAACAAACGTGAAAACGAACAAAAACCAGGGGTCCAAACGATTCCGATTGTGACGAAAAGGGGGTTCCAAGGTCGTAAATAGACATACGTTCACATTCGATTTGTTCGCATGGCAAATGCGACAACAGCCGAAACGCAACCGACGTTCCACGGTCGGCGACTGGCAAATTCAAACAGCCCATTCTTGCGTCATCAACAAGGTCAATGGAATCGGAACCACCAGAAAGGAAAGGTGCACGATGTTCAGGGCAGCCGGTCTATGCTTGCTGGCAACGATGACGACGATCTCCTTCTATGGGTTCGCCGCCGAATTGAGCTTCTACACGTTTTACGGTGCAGCGATTGGCGATGATTGCAAAGAGCCGTGCAAGGACGACAACGAACTCACCTTCACCGAATGCGATGATTTGCTCGCCATGGTCGGGATGTGTGAAAAGGACCGGTGCATGTTTAATAAGTTTCTTTACCTGACATGCACTCCCAAGGACAAAGCGGGTACCGATGCGAAGAAGTGTGAATACCACAACAAAGCCGACGAGCCGCGGCGGTGGATCACCGTGCGAAACATGGTGGGCTGCCCCGACGGCGGGGAGCATACCTATCCTTACGGCGAATGCGCCGACAGCGGCGGATTTTCTGAGGTATGGACCCCTTGCAAGACGGCAGCATGCGCGGGCACCATTTACGACGGGATCGAAAACCAAGTTCAAAAGAAGAACCGCACGTTTTGCGGCGCGGCGCCGTGAGTCTGACCTCGGGCGTCCATGCGATGGTCCATACGGACCTACCGTCGTTCCGTATGGACCAGAGCGTCGTCATGAATGCGTCAACTATTCTTGGTCGAGCGCGGGCGAAACCAATGAACCGATTCCCCCGATACTGTTTTATTTGGTGCGCCGCGTGCATCGTCGGCAGTGACCTACGTGCCAACGCGCAAGATGACAAAATCGATCATGCAGCCGCGTTGGCGAAGTTCAAGGATTTCGACTCGATCTTCGAATCGGGCATGACGGTATCCGGAACTGCACAGCACAAGGACGTAATCAGCCGTCGGCCTCCCACGCGACTCAACGTGAATCGCCGCTGGAGAATGACCGTGGACGGTGAACGGGTTGCCTACCACCTGGAAGTGATCGAATACGAGAAACCGAAGTACCTGGAGGAATTGGTGGAAGGCCCCGAAAAAGTGATGCGGATCGACGTACGAATCAAGCGTTGGGGATACTGGGGCGCCGAACTGAAGGGACATTATTATGAGGATCGCTGCGTGGCCGTGACCCCCACGGGCGAAGTGACCGAAAGGTCCACCGTTTATAACACCTCGCTTTTCGGCGTCCGGGATGAAGGCCCGATTCCAACCAAGCGCATCGCCTTGTGGTCGCTGGGCCGTTTCTTTTCGAAGCAACTGGATAAGGTCACCCGCGTGGAAAAAACCGCGGAAGGCCGCCTCGTTTTATCGGCAACGGGAAAAAAGGACGACCACGATTATGGTCGTTGGGAGCTGGAGATCGAGCCCGCTGCGGCATGGATGGTGCGCAAGGCACGTTATTACCGGGAACAATATTCCGACAAGGTCAGCGCGGAGATGACCAATGAGGGTACGGTGTGGAGCGGCCCCCACTGCGTGCCCAAGGAAGCAATGTGCAATTACTTTGGCCCGATCGACGGGCCCGAGACGGAAAAGTTGACTTTTGAGCCCGTGGTTCTGCCATTCGATGAGAAGATGTACATCGAGGCTCGCAAGGCCGTTCTCGATAACAAAGAAGAAACGTTGTATGTCCATGATTATCGCGTGACGCCGCCGCGAACGCTCCAGCCGAACCGGCCCAAGCGCGTCGTTGAGCCTCCCGCCCCCGCGTCGCCAGGGCGGATGTGGCTGTTGGTTGCGAACCTGATTGTCTGCATGGCCATATTCTTGTATTTCGTGTTGCGCAAGCGTCAGTCGAAGGACACGCCAGGGGAGGCAACCAAATGAAGCCATCATGTCGGCTTGCGCTCCTGTGCGTATGTGTCCTCGTCGGCGCCGCCGCTTCGGGACTCGGGATCCGTTGGCTCCTGTCCGAAACGGGCGGGCAGCTTCCTATTGAGTTGGCATCCGAACTGTCGCCGTCGGACCCGAGATACAAGCAAGTGATGTGCGGTCCAGCGAGCCTGTCGATTGCGCTGGGACGCCTCGGCGTCTACCGATCGCCGCCGGACATCGCTTCTCAATGCAAGGTGACGACCCGCGGCATCACGATGACGGACCTGGAACGCGACGCGAATCGAGCGCCCCTCATTAGCGCCCGCGTGCGACGATCGAGTTGGGCCGAGTTGCGCCGGCTGGACGGCGTGGCGGTGTTGCATGTAATGGAGAACCATTTTGTTGCGGTTGATCCACGCAAGGCGCCGGACGGGCAAGTGCGGATCTATGAGCCGGAGAAGCCGATGCAGTGGTGGCCGCGCGCGAAGTTGGAAGAAATATGGCGCGGCGAGGCGATCGAGATCACCAGAATGCCGGCCGCTGCCGACGCCAACGCAGGCGGCGCGTGCATCGACTGGGTGGAGTGTTACATAGATCAAGGCATTCTTGCGAAGGACGTGGACGTCGCCCATTACGAATTCGCGTTTCGGAACGTGGGCGGCAAAGATTTGGAGATCGGCGACATTCATCGAAGTTGCGGCTGCATGGACCACAAACTGAGCCAAACGCGATTGGCGCCCGGTGAGTCGGCCGTGATCAGCCTGAGCGTTGACCTCAGGAACACGCAGGGATTCATGGGCCATTACGCGGTGGTCAACACGAACGACGCGGCCTGTCCAAAATCCGTTTTGAAAATGTCGGGCGGCGTGCCGCGGGCGCGGGTGTTGTCCAGCGACATCATTCACCTGGAGGAACTGCCTCGCGGCGGCAAGGTCGCCCAGCAGTTCTATGTCGCCGATTCATTGTTCAATGGCTTCACGATCCGCGAAGTCCGTTTCGTTCCGCATGGCAATTCAAATATCAACCAACACCTGACTTGCGTTAGCACGCACGAACGGCTCGGCGCCGATGCCAAGGACGTTTCCGGATTCGCCGTGACCGCGCGCGATTATGTTGTCCGATTGTCATTCAATGCAACGTCGCAGTGTCCCGTAGGCCCCTTCCAAGGCGATGTCATGGTGGTTCTCGAAGCGGATGGCGTGATGACGACCCACCAAGTCGCCGTCGAAGGCTCGATCGTGCACGATGTGCATTCGGTTCCCCGGTTGGCGTTAATCGCCGTGGATGCCAAGGGCGCCGGCAGCGCGACGATTCAACTTCGGAGCCGGGCCAAGAACGAGATTCGCGTCGCCAAAATGTGGCTCGACAATCCCGATTGGTTGCAGGTTCGGCGCGACGGCGAAAATGGGCATGGCGACAGCAAATATGTCATTACCGCGCAGCAGTCCGTCATCGAAGCGGGGGCGGCGCCACTGCAGCGAAACGCCTATTTTGAGCTGAACGACGGCTCCATCGTCTCCGTGCCCGTTGCCCTCTTCAAGCCGCCGCACCAATAGGGCGCCGTCGATTTTCCAAATTCACTGCTCAAAGTAGCTTGCCATTCCACCGAGAGGCGCGCGTGCGTCACTTCATTGTGATCGTGCAATTCGGACTGCTGGCGTGGATGGCGCATCGGCAATCCCCCGTCATCGACGAAGTTGGACATCTCCCCGCAGCCATCTCCTATTGGCAATTGGGAACGTTTGACCTTTACCGGGTCAATCCGCCGCTGAGCCGATTGGTGGCGGGCGCTCCATTGATGGTCGAAGGAGTTGAGCTTGATTGGAGCGTGTATCGGTCCGGTTTGTGCGACCGGACCGAATGGAGCATGGGCAAGGCCTTCGTCGATGCGAATCCGTTGAGCTGGCATTCCTACTTTGTCGCCGGGCGCCTGGCCCTGTTGCCGATCATTTTGCTGGGCGGCTATGTATGCCATGCCTGGGCTCGCGAATTGTATGGCGATTGGTCGGGTTTTTTTGCGTTATGTCTCTGGGCATTCACGCCGGAGGTGCTCGCGCTGGGCTCGACGATGACGCCGGACGCCTCGAGCGCGGCCCTGGGCGTGCTGGCGGGTTATTGCTTCTGGAAATGGCTCAAGGCGCCGAGCTGGCCGGGAGCGCTGCTGGCCGGGTTGACGCTGGGGCTGGCTGAGTTGAGCAAGATGACGTGGGTTGTCTTGTTTCCCTTGTGGCCGATCTTGTGGCTGATTTGCTGCCAAGACCGAGGCGACTGGCGACGGCAAGCTGTTCAACTGGCCGCGATCTTGGTCCTGGCTGTGTACATTCTCAATCTCGGATATGCCTTTGAAGGATTCGGTCAACCGTTGGAGGATTACACGTTTGCCAGCCGGACGCTTGCGGGCGCCGATGCCGTCAGCGAAGGCGGAAGCGGGGGGAATCGTTTTGCGGGAGGCTGGCTCGGCAAACTTCCCGTGCCCGTGCCGAAGAACTATCTCAGCGGCATGGACCTGCAAAAGCTCGATTTTGAGCGCGGCGATTGGTCGTACCTCAACGGCGCCTGGCAGCAGGGCGGGTGGTGGTATTTCTACCTCGAATGTGCCGTCCTGAAGGTACCGCTGGGCACGTGGGCACTGGGCTTCCTGGCGCTCGGCTGCACGATCTGGAGCGTCAAGGCCTACGGGGCGGGCTGGCGCCACGAACTCATCCTGCTCGCGCCGGCGCTGGTCGTCTTTCTGTTGGTCAGCTCGCAGATGGGCTTCAGCCGCTATTTCCGCTATGCATTGCCGTGTTTTCCATTCGTCCTGATTTGGATCAGCAAAGTCGCCAAGGCCTTCGAGCTGAAGCACTGGGGCGTCGCTCTGCCTGCGGGACTGGCCTTACTCTGGTCGGTGGCCAGCAGTCTTTCGGTGTATCCGCACAGCATGTCATACTTCAATGAGCTGGCGGGCGGGCCTCGGAACGGGCATCGCTATCTGATCGATGCCAGCATCGATTGGGGTCAGGATTTGTGGGAACTGAAAGACTGGTGCGACGCAAATCCGCAAGCGCGTCCGATGCACGCGGAAGTTCGTGGCGTGATCGATTTGAAACACTTCGGCATCCGCGCGGCAAGCGCTGCGGGCTGGCCGCTTAAAGATCAAGGCCGAGCCGGTCAGACTCGCACGGACTTCGATCACCTGGGGCCACGGCCGGGCTGGTACGCCATGAGCGTGCATCGGCTGCACGATCGAAGCGGGCAATTCGACTACTTCCTGCAACACTATGAGCCGGTCGATCGGATCGGGTACTCGATCCACATCTACCACATCACGCCGGAAGATGCCAACCGCGTGCGGCCAAAGCTGGGGCTGCCGCCGTTGCGACGGGCGCCCGACTGAGAGGAGTCCACCCTTTATGGAATATTTGCGAAAGTTGCCGGTGCGTAGCATTGCGAATCGGCTTGTGCCGCTAATCGTTGGGTTCGTTCTTGTTGGAGCGGCGATTTTGAAGGCCCATCGATTGTTGACGGACGGTTCTGATTTTCCAGGCGGACTGGCGAGCCATCTGGTGTTGATTGAAGCGGAATTGCTCGTTGGCCTGACGCTCTTTTTTGCGATTCAACTCAACCTGGTTCGGATCGCAGCGTTGGCACTTTTCGCCATTTTCCTCGTCGCGGCTTTGTGGCAGGGCTTCGCAGGTGCGCAATCGTGTGCCTGTCTGGGTAAGTTGGAAGTCCATCCTTGGATCATGGCGGGGCTCGATGTTTGTGTGCTGGGCGTTCTCTGGTTCTGGAAACCGGATTGCGCGAGCGATTCGACGCGCGCTTATCGTTGGTGTCTCTTTCTTGGCTGTTGCGGCTTTCCTGCACTTTTGCCCATTCTGATCCTGACCGAACGCGAGCAAGTTCGAGCCGAATCGCGCCTCGTCGCCTCCCGCTCTCAAGAGGACCTGGGGGATGTTCCGCAAGGGAAAATCCGGGAGTTTGAATTGTTTATGAAGAACGCTCACGACCGGGAGATCACGGTCAACGCCGTCGAGACGAGCTGTCCTTGCTTGAAGGCTCAGGGTTTGCCGTGGCGCTTTTCCGCCGGGGAAGGACGGTCGGTTCGCTTTCGCCTCGACTTGGCCGAAAGATCCGAATTCACGGGGAGCTTGCTGCTCGAGGCCAAGGGAAAAGCCGGCGCGAGAGCGGAAGCGTTTCGGGTGCACATCAAAGTCCAGGTCGTTGCAGGCGAATAAGCACTGCGCTGCGACGCGCGGAGTCTTTTTGGCGCGCGGCGCTTATTTGTTTTTCTCCAGCTCCGCGAAACCCCAAACCTTGACGGCGTTGCCGCCCAGGATTTTGGCGCGATCCGCCGCCGTGAAGAAGGGGATCTCGCTTTGGATCAAAGCCAGTTCCTCGCGCAACGAAGGTCGGTCCGCCTGCGCCCGCGTGGCGCCGGGAAACCCGGTGCCCCACAGGAGTCGATCGGGGCCGAACGCGTCGTAGACTTTCTTGACGAGCGGAAACGTGTCGCGATAAGGATACTTCTTCGACGGCGACAGGATCATCAGCTCCGAAACCTTGACATACACGTTCGGGTGCTTGGCGAGCGCCAGCAACTTCTTGACCTCCGGCTCCGGATCCTTCTTCTCCAGGTCTACGCGCGCCAGATGATCGATCACCACCTTGACCTTGGGATGGCGGCGCACCATGTCCTCCAGTTTCGGCAACTGCTCCGAGGCGATGAAGAAGTTGAAAACCGCGCCCAGCTCTGCCGCTTTTTGCCAAAGGGCGTCGCTCGATTGGGCGCTCAGCCAATCGTCCTTGCCCTGGTAGTACATCGGGCTGAAGCGCACGCCGGCCATGCCCGGTTCTTTCATCACCAGGGCGAGTTTCTCGGCAACACGCGGATCGGTCGGATCGATGAGCCCCTGGCCGCGGAATCGCTTCGGCTCCGCCTTGAGGCAGTGAAAGAGGTAGCGGTTGTCCCAGCCGTGCGATATCGTTTGCACCAGCACGCAGTGAGTGACGCCGTGCTCGTCCATCTCCTTGACGACGCGGTCGAGCGAGGCGGGAATCCTGGGCGGCATGAACTTGGCGTTGTACGGATGAGCGAACGGGAACTTGATCGGGTCATCGCTCCAAACATGCATGTGCACGTCGATGACCGGGGTCCGCGCTGCTTGTTTCCCATTCTTTTGGAGCGCCGGCTCCCGAGCGGAAACCAAGGGCGCCATCGACCCGGCGAGAACGATGCACATGGCATAGATTAGACGCATTGTGCCATCACCTCCAAGATGAACCTCGCTTACGCTTCAGGTTAGTGTAGCAATACCAACCCGACGCGTAAGCGAGGAGGCCGCGCCGTGATTACAATGATTCTTGGCCAAAGCCCGGCAGATTTCTCGATCAGACGTGTACTGGTCCATAGGGGCGATTCGTCGCGAGCGCCATGGCGGAAATCCCGCCCACGCGGGCGAGCCTGCTGGTCCGGCTGCGGGACCGGCAGGATTCGCTGGCATGGGCCGAGTTCGTAAAGCTGTACGTGCCCGTGGTCTACGGGTACCTTCGCAAACAGGGGCTGCAAGACGCCGATGCCGCGGACCTGTGCCAGGAGGTGCTGCGCGCGGTGGCCGGCGCGATCAGCCGGCTCGAGTATGATGCGGCGCGCGGCGCCTTTCGCAATTGGCTTTTCACCATCGTGCGACGAGATCTTTCCAATTGGCAACGAACGCGGCGAGTTCGATCGCAAACCACCGAGGCGGATCGCGCCGTCGATCTCGACCAATGCCCGGCGCGCGAAGCCGAGGAAACGGCCTGGGACACGGAATGGGAAGAGCGTTTGTTCGCCTGGGCTTGTGAGCAAGTTCGCCGCGAAGTCGCCGACCACTCCTGGCAAGCGTTCTGGCGAACCGCCATCGACGGGGTGCCGGGCAAACAAGTCGCGCAGGAGCTGGGCATCAGTGTCGTCGCCGTTTACAACGCGCGCAGCCGAATTCGTGCCCGGCTCAAGCAACTCGTGCAGGACGCGCAGGAACCATAGGCAGAGGTGACCCATGCCGGCAGCGATTGAATGCCCCCGCGAGGACGAACTGCTGGCCGTATTCGACGACCGCGGTCCGTTCAACCGGCGCGAGGAATTGGAAAGCCACGTTGAAGCGTGTCCGCAGTGTCAAGAACGGCTGGATCGCGACGAGGCCGATCTGGATTCGCTGCGCCGCGTGGGCAAACGCGTCGGCGATCCCACCATCGTGCCAGCGGAAACAACACTTGTTGACGTGGTTGAACGCATTCTGGACGGCCCATCGAATTTCACTTCCGACGGCGTCCGACCGGAGGAGCTTTACTTCCTTCGTCCGAGCGACCGGCCGGATCTTTTGGGCACGCTCGGCAAATACGAAGTGCAAGAGGTCATCGGGCAAGGAGGCATGGGCGTCGTGATCAAGGCGTACGAGCCGGCGCTGCATCGCCTGGTCGCGATCAAGGTCCTGGCCGCCGCCATCGCCGGCAGCGCAACGGCGCGGCAACGATTCACCCGCGAGGCCCGCGCCGCCGCGGCCGTCTGCCATGATCACATCGTCGTGATGCATGGCGTTGACGACATCGACGGATTGCCGTACCTCGTCATGCAATACATTTCGGGCGAATCGTTGCAAGCGCGTCTCGATCGCGCCGGTCCGCTGGAGTTGACGGAGATCGTTCGCATCGGCCTGCAAACCGCGTCGGCGCTGGCGGCCGCCCATGCCCAAGGATTGATTCATCGCGATATCAAGCCGGCCAATCTGCTTCTTGAGAATGGCGTCGCCCGAGTTAAAATCACCGACTTCGGCCTGGCCCGCACCACCGACGATGTGCACTTGACGCAGCCGGGCGTCGTCGCGGGGACGCCGGAGTACATGTCGCCGGAGCAAGCGCGCGGCGAGGTCGTCGATCATCGCGCCGACTTGTTCAGTCTCGGCAGCGTGCTTTATGCAATGTGCACCGGCATGCCCCCCTTCCGCGGCACGACGCCGTTGGCGGTGATTCGTCAGGTGAATGACCAGCAACCAAAGCCGATCCGGACGTTGAATCCCGAAGTCCCAGCTTGGCTTGACGCGTTCATCGCCCGGTTGATGGCGAAGAATCCGGATGAACGCATGCAAAGCGCGGGCGAAGTCGCGACGCTGCTGGAGGGTTACCTCGCCCACCTGCGACAACCGGTAACCGTGGCGGCCCCATCATTGCCGTTCGATAGCGCGGAGCCGGCGCGCGTCGAGAGGACGCCCAACCGGAAGCGGCGCGTAACGCTCATGCTCGCCGGCATGGCGGCGTGCGTTGCGGTCGCGTTCATTGCGTACTGGATACTGCAGCTGGATGCGCCGCTACAAGGCGCCGATGAAGCCGTGCGCCGCTTCGAGAAACTGGGGGCCAAGACTCGGCGCGACGATCGCCTGCCCGGCAGGCCCGTCGTGTCGATCCGATTCACCGGCACGCAAGCGACGAACGACGATATCAAGGGACTCGGCTTGCTGACGAACGTCCAAATCGTCAACCTGGAAGCCACGCAGGTGACGGACGACGGCCTCAAGGAACTCGCGCCGCTAATTCAAATGCGCGAGCTTTACCTGGGCCGTACTTCGATTTCCGACGCCGGCGTCAAGAACATTGCGCACCACGCGCAATTGCAAAACCTCGGCCTGGAATCGACCAAGATCACCGACGCCTGCATGAGCGACCTGTCGGGCTTGACGAAGCTCCGTTACCTCAACCTGGGGCGCAACGGCATCAGCGATGCGAACATCAAGCAACTGGCGCCGTTAACCGAAATGCGCATGCTGTGTCTCTATTCCACGGGCGTGACCGATGCGGGTTTGCAGGAACTCAACGGGTTTGACAAGCTGGAAAAGCTCATGCTCGGCGACACGCTCGTAACGGACAACGGGATCAAGCATCTGGCCAATTTGAAAAACCTCAAGACACTCGAAGTGGCGCGCACGGACGTGACGAAAAAGGGGCTGGACGAATTCAAAGCGGTCGCACCCGCGGTGGTCGTCGATCCGCCGCAAGGGGACTTGCCGGCGCGGCCCGGCACGCTGAACCGAGGTTGGTTGGTCGTCGTCGGGATCTTGGTCGCCGTCCTTATCGGCATCTTTGCAGTCATGGCGGTATTGCTTCGATTTCGTCGTACGTCCGCAAGGAATGAGCCCCGCTCGCCGATCGCGGCTGACGCGGAATCGTCCGAATCGTTGCAAATCAGCATGGCGTGTTCCGATTGTTCACGAAGGCTGAAGGTCCGCGCCACGCTCGCCGGCAAGAAAGCGAAGTGCCCTCATTGCGGCGCTGTCACCCTCGTGCCAAGCATCCAGTCGGCGCCGCCGGCAAGATTGCCGGCAACGACGGCGCCGTCCGTAGCGATCCAATGGAAGCTACTGCTCATCGCGCTTGCGTTCATTGGACTGGCGCCATTCATTGCCGCAACCGCGTGGTTTGCCTGGCCTCGTCAACCCGCGGAGGCCAGCTCGTTTCTCAACGTCGGGCTCGGCAGCGAACCGGTCGCGGACGTCGAGGAATCGGGCTTCTCGTATCAGGAGTACATGGACGATGCACCGTTTCGCTGGACCGATGGCCAAGCCAAGCTGACGATTCCCATTCGCAAGGGCGACACTCCTGAAGCGGTTCGAATCAAGCTGCACACCTGGCGATTGGCCGAGGTGCAAATTCGCGCCAATCAGCAGGAGCTATTCAACGGCAAGCTTCAGATCGGCCGATGGGACAAGGTTCTCGACTTGCGCAACATCGCCATCGACAAGCAGCTCGACATCGAAATCATCAGCGATACCTATCTTCCGTTCGGGAAGCCCAGCGGCAAAATGAAGAAACCCAGCGACGACCCACGTACGCTTGGCGTTCTCGTTTGGGACGTCCGGCTGCTGGCCAAGCATTCCGAACAAGCAGCCCCGCTCGCGTTGAAGGCGGAAGGATTCAAGGAGTTCTTTGAATCCTTCCGAAATGAGGCTGAAGTTCAGAATTTGCGCATCATCGGCCCGGACAAGGAGGAATGCGTGCGCTTCCAGAAGGATGGTCTACGAATCACGCTTCCGAAAGGCGTGAACGGTCTTCGCCAGGGCACCGGCGTTTCGTACGACACGCCGATCAAGGGCGACTTTGAGGTCACCGTGAATTTCGAGATCCTCAATGAGCCGGCGCCGGAGGACTCCGGCATCGGGGGCGGCATCGGCATCGCCATCGAGCTGGAATCGGAAGTCAAGAAACGAACGACGTTCAATCGCGTCGTCAAGGCGAAGGGAGGACCGCATTTGACGACGTGGGTCAAGATCGATCGGCCCGACAACCCGGAATCCAACCTGCAGCGATTTCCCGGCGACGCGAAGAAAGGCCAGCTCCGCATCGTCCGCACCGGCGACTCGCTGGCCTATTCCTTTGCCGAGCACGGCGCAGCATTCGGCCAGCCGCTGACGCAATGCATGTTCGGCGACGAAGACGTCAAATACGTGCGCATCGTCGGCACGACAGGCGGGCCCAAGGCCGCGCTCGAGTCGCGCGTCACCGACTTGCGCATTCGCACCCGCGGGTTGCCCGACCCAGTCGTACCGGAGGTGCAAACAACGAGCGGGAACGGGATGTGGATCGTCGGCGTGGCGGCAGCGGTTGCATTCATCGGCGTTGTCGGCGGCGCGGTTCTCTTGGTGCGTTGGTTGCGAACCGGCAGGAAACGGTGAAAGTGGGCAAAAAGACCGAACGCAAATCGGGTGAAATGAATTTGGCCTGGAAACATGCGTTGCGAAACGTATATTGCCTGAGTTAAAGGACTTGGGACAACAATATCACTGCATGCAATTCGTTCGGTGCAAACCCAAGATCATCCTTTGAAGCGGCACTAGCAACGTTACGCGATCCCGCCCTTGGCCGGTAAGGTGCTGGTGCTCCGCGCCCCGCTTCGCGAAAGGGAATGGTCAAACCATGAACGAAATTGCGCGCTATCTTGTCGTCGTTATTCTGGCCATGACGGTGATTCTGGCCGCCGCGAACGTGTGCCGCCGTTATGGACCGACGGCGAGCGAATCCGAGGCGGAAACACTGCTGGCGCAGTTTGCGGATCCTGATCCGCAGGTGCGCGCGAACGCGCAGTTCAAAATCATGGCGCGGCGGGCGCAGCTCGTTCCCGTGCTCGCGAAAATCGTCAACGGCGACAACGCGATTGCCCGCAAGGAAGCAGCCATGGCCCTTTGCACGCCCAAAGTGCCCGGTCGATCGGCCGCATTGCCCGGCTTGATCCGCATGTTGCGTGGGGACGATCTGGCGTCGCAACGCGTGGCCATCGAAGCGCTGGGCTCGATCGGCCCCGACGCCGCCGAGGCGATTCCCGATTTGCACAAGGTTTTGCGTGCCCAGCAGGTTTCGCAAACACGGTTGGTGTCTCCGTGCAGCTATGTTCCCGCCGCGCTTCGGCAAATCCTCGGCCGCGACTCCGTGCCGTTCTTGATGGAGGCGCTTTGCCACCCGCATACGCGCATGGAAGTGATCGATTCGCTCGCCGAACTCGAAGCCGACGCGGCGCCGGCGCTGGACGCTCTGGAGAGAATTCACATGAATGAATCCGGGAAGACTCGCGAATACGCTGAACGTACATTGAAACGCATTCGCGAAGCCCTGGCGGCCGGCAGGTAACTCAAAGGCCGAATCACGCGACGACGAAACAAAAAACAACGCGGCGAGGGACATCCCTCGCCGCGAATCCCTACAAGTCAGCGTTTCTTTTGGGCGGGCGCCGGTCTTGGCGCCGGACTGCTCTTTGCCGGCGCCGGATTGCTGCGCGGAGGCGGAGCGGTGACGCGTGGTGGCGTCTGCACACGCGGGGCCGGCTGTGCACGCGGCGCCGGCTGCGCACGCGGTGCACTAGGCGGCTTAGCGACTGGTCGTGGCGGCGCCGCGGGTTTGGGGGCGACCTTTGGCTGGGTCACGTTAACTGCCGCTTTCTTTGCGGCCGGCGGTGCTGCTTTCGGTTGCGGAGGCGCCGCTTTCGGCGCCGGCGGAGGCGCCGCTTTCTGCACTGGCGGTGCTGCTTTTTGTTGCGGAGGCGCCGCTTTCGGCGCCGGCGGGGGCGCCGCTTTCTGCACCGGCGGTGCTGCTTTCTGTTGCGGAGGCAGCGCCTTCTGCGCCGGCAGGGGCGCCGCTTTCTGCACCGGCGGTGCAGCTTTCTGTTGCGGAGGTGCTGCTTTCTGTTGCGGAGGCGCTGCTTTCTGCACCGGCGGGGTCGGCGCCGGCGGTGCTGCTTTCTGTTGCGGAGGCAACGCTTTCTGCGTCGGTGGCGCTGCTTTCTGTTGCGGAGGCGCCGCTTTCTGCTGCGATGGCAGCGGCGTCACTGGCGGAGGCGACGACTTGGTCGCCGGCGCCGTCTTGG
>DAIOGM010000173.1:5785-13897 GCA_036745215.1 Gemmataceae bacterium | reverse complement strand
GAAGACAATCACGAAAACGCGCACGTATCAGCATTCAATCAAGACGAATAAATGGAACAAGGACGACGACATCAACTACTCGCACGCCACCGCCCGGCGTCTGTCGGCGGAGGTGCTGTTCGATTCAATTCATCGCGTGACCGGTTCCATCTCCAAGATTCCGGGGCTGCCGGCGGGCTCGCGGGCAGTGCAGATCGTCGATTCGAAGGTCAAGATTCCCGGCAGTTTCCTCGACATCCTCGGCAAGCCGGCGCGTGAAAGCGCCTGCGAATGCGAACGCACGAACGCGATGCAACTCGGCCCGGTGCTGAGCTTGCTCACCGGCCCCGTGCTCAACGACGCGATCAACGATCCGACGAACCGCATCGCGAAGATCGTCGCCGCGCAAAACACGGACGCCGGTGTTGTTGAAGACCTTTACCTGGCGATCCTGTGCCGCCGGCCGACCGCGAACGAGCTGGAACGCGATGTCAAGGCGATTCAAGGCAACGACGATTTGTTCGCCAAGCTGAGCACGGAACGCAAGCGCCGCATCGACGCGGTGGCCGACTACGAAAAACAAATGCCTGCCGCCGTCGCCAAGTTCGAGGCCGGCGCGACGCGCACGCCGACATGGACGCCGCTCGAGCCGGCGGCGATGAAATCGATCGGCAAGGCGACATTCACCAAGAACAAGGACCTGTCCATTCTGGTGAGCGGCCCCAATCCGGCGCCGGAGACTTACACCATCACGTTCGACACCAAGATGGAAGGCATCACCGGCATTCGCCTCGAAGCGCTGCCCGACAAATCGTTGCCCGTGCAGGGGCCCGGCCGGGCGGAGAACGGCAACTTCGTACTCAATGAGTTCAAAATCGACTACCTCAAGACCGGCGACACCGGCAAGCCGAAGAACGTCAAGCTGCTGCGTCCGCAAGCGACGTTCTCGCAAGACACGTTCGGCATCGCCAACGTGATCGACAACAATCCCGAAACCGGCTGGGCGATCGCGCCGCAGTTCGGCAAGCCGCAGGTCGCGGTATTTGAACTTGCGCAAAAAATCGGTACGACCGAAGGCACGACGTTGACGGTGACGATGGTGCAAAAGTTCGGCACGCAGCACACGCTCGGCAAGTTCCGCATCTCGGTGACGACCACGAAGCCGCCGGTGCAACTGCAAGGCACGGTGCCG
The DNA here is from genome assembly GCA_036745215.1 of Gemmataceae bacterium. GTDB lineage: Bacteria > Planctomycetota > Planctomycetia > Gemmatales > Gemmataceae > SIAQ01. The sequence goes on along the minus strand of DAIOGM010000173.1, from coordinate 12,726 downwards.
GACAACATCGCCAAGCTCATTGACGTTCCCAAGGACATGCGTTCGCCGGAGCAGCAAACGACGATCGTCAATTATGTGCGTTCGATCGATCAAGAGCTGGCGCGATTGCAGCGAGCCGTGGACACGTATCCGGTGCCGCCCAGCGCCCGCGTCCTCGGCGCGCAGGACCTGGCGTGGGCGTTGATGAACAGCCCGGCGTTTTTGTTCAATCATTGAGCAATCCCGTAAACGTTTAGCGTTCGCGCGGCGCCGCGCGAACGCTAAACGTAAACACGGTGGTCCAACATGTCTCCGGCCCGATGCTATGCGGTCGGCTTGTTTTTCATCACGTTCGCGGTCTCGCACTTATTGACTTCGTCAATCAATCGGCCGATTGAAGGCCTCGTCGAAGACGATCAATTTCGCCGCGCAGGCGGCGCAAACGTTGGCTGGCAGGGCAAACGCCTGCGCGTGATGACCGACGAACGCGGGCATTTCCGCTTGCCCATGTCGTTTCCGTCCGGCCGACTCGTCGCAACCAAGCCCGGCTATCGCATCGCGTCCGTACGCGATCCGGACGAGCCGTTCGTGCTGCAATTGGCGAGGTTGCCGTATCTAGACGACAGTGGCTACAAATGGATCGATCCGCATCGCGATGCCACGAAGTCGGAAAACTGTGCCAACTGTCACGACGAGATTTATCGCGAATGGCGCGGCAGCGCGCATGCGCGCTCGGCGGTCAATCCCAAGTTCCGGTCTCTATACTCTGGCGACAATGGCAAGCAGCCCGCGCTCGAAAAGTGGAATGTGCAAAAAGAACATCCGTTCGGCAGCGGAGTTTGCATCAAATGCCATGTGCCGACTTTTGAGTCGTACGTGCTTGAGGATTTGCATTCAATGAACGACGTCCAGAAAAGCGGTATCCATTGCGATTATTGCCACAAAGTTAGCGATGTGCCAACGGGCAAATTCGGCACGCGCTTTGGCCACGACGCTCTGACGTTTTTGCGGACGATAGACGACGATCTTGTTACTTTTGGCCCACTCAATGACGCGCTTCGCAAAGGCGAATCCTTCGCCTTTTCGCCGGTCTACAAGGAAAGCCGCTACTGCGCGTCGTGCCACGAAGGCACCGTGTTCGGCGTGCACGCATACGGCACGTATTCCGAATGGCTCGACAGCCCCGCGAAAGCGAAGGGAAAACAGTGCCAGGATTGCCACATGGCGCCGACCGGCACGATGACGAACATCGCTCCCGGCAAAGGCGGCATCGAACGCGATCCACGGACGCTCGCGAGCCATCACACGCCCGGCGCTCAGATCGACATGCTGCGAAAAGCCGTGTCCTTGAAAATGGACGTGAAAAACGCGGCGCTCGGCCGGCGCGTCGAAATTGAAATCACGGCCGCTAACGTCGGCCATCGCGTGCCGACCGGTTTCCCCGATCGCCAGTTGCTTCTCGTCGTCACAGCCAAACAGGGCGCGTTGCTTGAAGGTTCGCGGCTGCCAAAGAGCGCCGGCAACTGGGCGGGCCTGCCCGGCAGCCTGTTTGCCAAACAACTGCACAACGAGCATGGCCGTTCGCCGATTCCCTTCTGGCTGCACGTTGACAAGGTCGAAGACACGCGTCTCTTCCCCGAGCGCCCGGAACGCCGCACGTTCTTGTTCGCGCCCGAGACCTCCGGCGTGACGGCACAGCTTTGGTATCGCCGCTTCTGGCATGAAGTCGCGGTCATGCGCGGCTGGAAGGACAATGATCTCTTGATTGTCGAACAATTCGAGAATTGACATTTCACTTTTCCAACGCCAACGGCGTTGCATCCCAAAGCCCAGCGTCGCGAGCGCAGCGAGCGCACGCTGGGTTACGCCATGCACGACAAACGACCCTGAAGGGGTCGGATCAACTAGTTGCCGGCCGATTGATGTAACGCCTTCGGCGTAACCGATTCACGCGGTGGTTTCCCAGGGTGCGCTCGCTGCGCTCGCGACCCTGGGCTTCGAGATTCAACGCCGTTGGCGTATTAGATTGCTTGACGATTCCTAGTGAGACGACGCTTGCGTAAGCGAGGTAAGTTGCGAACCTATTGCCGGTTGTGCCGATTTTGCCGGTTTTTCTGAAGAATCCAGCATCCGTACGCCGATAACTCTCCCATCGTTTGCAAGAACATTGGGAGTTCGGCGCGATGGCGAAGCTTAACGGTCGTTGGATTGGCCTGACGTGGAATCGGCGCTTGACGGCCGACCTAATGCACTTTGGCAAAAAACTCCCTTGCATCACCTTGCATCGCGAGTTGCGGCTCGGACCGATCACACGAGCGCGAAACGCGGCGGCGCACAAGGTGGCATGGACGATCCTTTTTGCGAAGGCGTTTGCGCTGACGGCCAAGGAACATCCGGAGCTGCGCCGCGCTTACATGCCACTGCCGTGGGCTCACTTCTACGAGTATCCCGAGAGCATCGGCATGATCACCGTGGAACGCGGCGACCAGCCGGAGCCTTATCCGATGACGGTGAGGCTGGTTCGACCGGAAGCCGCGAGCCTGGTCGAATTGGATGAACGGTTGCGCCGGCACAAAGATCTGCCGATGGAGCAGCTCACCGATTTCCGCCGCTATCGCCAGTTCGCGCGTTTGCCCTGGCCCGTGCGACATGCCGTCTGGTGGTCCGTGCTGAATCTTTCGGGACGACGGCGCAGCCGCGCGGGCGGCACGTTCGCGATCACGAGCGTCTCGTCGCTCGGCGCGGGCGTATCGTCCATGTTCAGTCCGACGACTTCCAATCTCCATTTCGGCTTGAAGAGCGCCGACGATCGCCTCGACGTGCGTCTGACGTTCGATCACCGCGTTTACGACGGCGGCCAGGGAGCGCGGACGCTCAAACGCATTGAAGAAATATTGAATGAACAGATCGTTGCGGAACTCATTCGCCCGGCGCAGAGCGCCGCCGCTTGAGGGAGACTTCGATGCCCCGATTCGTGGCAAAGAGCGCCATCCCCGAAGGCCGGCCCGACGACGTCGCGGACATCGACCACGATTCCGTCGGCAGCGTGCGTCGCTTGTACGAGCGGCACGGACCCATGGTGGCCTTCAGCAAATCCGGCAAGCAAACGATCTTCGCCTTCAGCGAGGAAGCCAACCGCCAGCTCCTGTGTCAGACGGAAGCCTTTCACGTCCACAGCTTCTTGCCGGGACCCCGCGCCAGTGCCCAACGAAGACTGACCAACGGCCTTTTCAGCCTCAATGGCGCCAAGCACAAGCAACATCGCCGGGCGATGATGCCGTCTTTTCGCAAGGAGTCGTTGCCTTTTCGCGAGGACATTCTCGTCACGCTCGCGGATGAGATCGTCGCTTCCTGGCCCGTCGGCGGCGTCATCGACCTCGTCGCGGAAGCGAAACGCCTCGCGCTGCGCGTCACGACGCGCGTCCTCTTCGGGCTGAACGACTTCGGACACGCGCACGACGTCGATCGGCTTTTCGAGGAATGGCTCGCCTTGAATCACTCGGTTTCTTTCGGCGCACTCTTGCCGATCGAGTTGCCGCCCAACAGTTATTTGCAGCTTCTGGACTGCGCCAACGACATGGAACGGATGATCCAGGCGCTCGTGCAACAGCGCCGCGCTGACCGCACGAACGACGGCGCCGATCTGTTCACGCCGCTCTTGCACGCGGCCGACGCGGGGCATTTGTCGGAGGAAGAACTCGTCGGCGAGGCGACGCATCTCTTCAACGCGGCTTATCACACCACCGGCTACACGTTGACCTGGCTGTTGCTCCTGTTGGCCCAGCATCCGGCGACGGCGCAAGCCTTGGCCCAGGAATGCCGCGCCCTACGGAGTTTTGAAGAGAGCCCGACGGCGCTTTTGGAACGCACGATCAAAGAGGGAATGCGCATCCTTTCCGCGGTCGTGTACTTGCCGCGAACCGCCGCGGTAAACGTCGAATTTCTCGGCCGCACCTTCCCGCGCGGGACGGTGTTCTTCGGCAGCCATTACGTGACGCATCATTTGCCGGAACTGTATGCCAACCCCGAGCGATTCGATCCCGATCGCTGGTTGACCGAGAAGCCCGGCCCGTTTGGCTACATTCCGTTCGGCGGCGGCGCGCGCATGTGCGTCGGCGCGCCGTTCGCCCTATTGATTCAGCGCATCGCGTTGACGCGGATTCTGCGCCGCGTCCGCCTCACGCTCGTGCCCGGCATCGCGGTCACGCGCCGCGCCAACCTGACGCTCGGCCCGCGCGATCCGATTCCCGCCACGGTCTGGCCCGCCGACGGCCAGTGGACCACGCAGCCGATCGCGGGCAACATCCAGGAATGCGTCCACTTCCCCAGGCCCCTTCCACAACGCCAGGCTGCCTGATCGGCAATGTTGGCGCCGCGCCGAATCCTTTAGCTGCCGCGATACGTCGTGTATCCAAACGGGCTCAACAACAGGGGCACGTGGTAGTGCGCGGCGGGATCGTCAACGTGAAATTGCACCGCGATCTCCGGATAGAAGCTCCGCACGCGGCGCGACGTGAAATACGGGTCCGTCAAAAAGCGGAGGCGATAGACGCCGGCCGTGAGAATCGCCGTGTCGGTAAGTAATGACACCAGGCGGCCGTCGGCGTTGGTCGAGCCGCGGCCAAGCTCCGTCCAGGCTGCATTGTCGCCCAGTCGTTCGAGAACGACAACGACGCCGTCGGCGGGCCGGCCGGCGGCGGTATCCAAAATGTGCGTGGTGATCGCGCTCATGAGCAAAGCCTCTGCAAACGGAGGTGGGTGATCTTTTCTTGTTCGGCCGCGGCGATGCGGAGTTCTTCGTCGGGCGAATGTTCGAGCCGTTGTTCGAGGAGGGCGAGCATTTCGTCGGCCGTCTTGCCGGTGGCGCAGACGATGAAAATGTGACCGAACTTTGCTTCATAGGCTCGGTTGCCCGCTGCCAACGCACGCAACGTGGCTTCCGCGGCCGACGACAGGGCGCTTTGCTCCTCGGCCGACCACGCGGATTGATTGCGCAGGGACTCGAAGTCGCCGATCTTGGGATGACCGGCGAACGCTTCGAGCCAGTCGCTTCGCGTCAGCGTTGTCGCGATGTCGCGCGCGGCCGCGAATAAGGCATTCGCATCGGCGAATGGACGCCGCGCCGACATTTGCTCGACCCAGCGCGACGCGCCGCAGCAGCGAAGCAGTGCGGCGCGGGCGTCGGATTCCGTCAACGAATTCAGCGCCGTCACGTCGGACATCTTTCACCTTTCGTTCGAAGCAGGATGCGCCCGGTCGGCATGTCGTCAATCTTACGGCCGCGAAGGAACGTCGCTTCGACCCGGCCCAACAGCGTGCGGCCCTCATAGGGGGTCGCCTTGTGACGATGATGAAGCTGATCGGGAATCACGCTCCACGAAACATCCGGATCGAAAACAACGATGTCGGCGTCCAGTCCCGCAGCGAGAGCGCCTTTGCGCCCTTCGAGGCCGACGAGTTGCGCGGGCCGTTGGCTCATCCAGCGCACAACATCCACGAGCGAGAAGCCTCGCTCTTGAGCTGCAGTCCAGATGGCCGACAGACCGAGTTGCAGCGATGCGATGCCGCCCCAGGCGCGTTGCAGATCGCCGGTCTCGATGCATTTGAGCGCGGGAGGCGCAGGGGAATGATCGGTGCCGATCGTGTCGATCAGCTTGTCGCGCAAGCCCTGCCAGAGCCGTTCGCGATTCTCACGTTCGCGGATCGGCGGGGCGCATTTGAAACGCGTCTGACCATCGGGAATCTCTTCGGCGGCGAAAACGAGGTAATGGGGGCACGTCTCGACCGTCAACGGCAAGCCTTCCATGCGGGCGTCGGCAATCATCGGCAACGCGTCCGCCGATGACAAATGCACGATGTGGACACGGCCACGCTGTTCGCGGCACCGTTCGATGAGCAGCCGAATCGCCGCGTGTTCCCAGGTACGCGGTCGAGACGCCAAGTACGCGGCATAGCTGCGTGGCGATGCGGTTAACTTCGCTTCGATATCGTGCGCCAGCGGCGCGACCAGTTCGGCATGCACCAGCAGCGGCAAATCGGCGGCAATGAGATGCGGCAAAGCGATGCGAATGTCGGCGGCCGTCGCGGCCGGGAATTCGTCGATGCCCGAATGGCACAAAAACGCCTTGAAGCCGAGCACACCGGCGTCAATTAATGGCACGATGTCGGCGGTGTTCCCGGGAACAATGCCGCCGTAGAAGCCGACATCGACGCGCAGTTTTCCATGCGCGGCGGCGAGCTTGCGCTGGAGGTTGCTTGCCGTCGTGGTGACCGGCGAGCTATTGAGCGGCATGTCGATGAGCGTCGTCACGCCGCCGGCGCCCGCCGCGCGCGTTGCGGTCTCGAAGCCTTCCCATTCGGTGCGGCCCGGCTCGTTGATATGCACGTGCGTATCGACCAGGCCCGGCATGACGACCCGATCACCGACATCTATTAGAGGACAATCGGCGGGAACGAGTGCGGGTGGCCCAACGGCCGCGATCGTTTCGCCGCGCACCAGTACGGCCGCGGCCCGTTCGCCTCCCGGGGTGATGACGCGCATGCTGCGGATCGCCCAGTCGATGCGCTCCAGCGGACTCGCTTTTTCCAAGGGGCTCGATAGCATGTCATCCATCTCGACAACCCCGGATTCCGGAGGATTCCACAATGGCCGCCGCACTGACGCACAATGCGTACGGGAAATCGCAAGTTCGCTTGACGCGCGTCACGCGCCACGCCGATCGCCATGACCTCAAGGAATTGTCGGTCGCCATCCAGCTCGAAGGCGACTTCGCTCGTTCTTATTTGGACGGCGACAATCGTCAGGTCATCGCCACCGACACGATGAAGAACACCGTTTACGTGCTGGCCAAGACGCTCGGCGTGACCGCCGTGGAAAGCTTCGGCCTGGCGCTGGCCCGTCACTTCCTTCAAGAATATCCGCAAGTCACCCGCGCCGCCATCGAGCTGGACGAACAACTTTG
>DAIOGM010000173.1:0-5775 GCA_036745215.1 Gemmataceae bacterium | reverse complement strand
CTTTGGCAGCGCATCCATCCTCACGCCTTCGTCGGCGGCGGCGGGGAAATGCGAAGCGGCGTCGTCACGGGCACGCGCGAGGCGTGCCGTGTCGAATCGGGACTTTCCGGACTGTTGGTCCTCAAGACCGCCGATTCGGCTTTCGCCGGCTTCGTTCGCGATCGTTACACCACGTTGCCGGAAACGAGTGATCGCATCTTCGCGACCATGGTCACCGCGGCATGGACGTACGCGTCGAAGTCGGCGGATTGGGACGCGTGCCATCGCCTGATTCGTTCGACGTTACTGGATGCGTTCGCGGCGCACAAGAGTCTCGGCGTGCAACAAACGCTATTCGCCATGGGAGAGGCCGCGCTGGCAGCGTGTCCGCACATCGACGAAATTCGCCTGGAGATGCCGAACAAGCACCGCATCCTCGTCAACCTGCAGCCCTTCGGACTCGACAACGCGAACGAAGTGTTCGTCGCCACGGACGAGCCGTTTGGGTTGATCTCCGGGACGGTGCGGCGTGCATGACAACGATTTTCCGACGTGTAATATCGTCCGAGGCTACCCGCAAAGATTCTGCGAAATGACGAATGACGAAGCACGAATGACGAAAGAATGACAAAATCCGAATGCCGAATGAATGCTGTCTGCGTTGATTTCGGGATTCGTCATTTGCGCATCGTGAATCCGTTATTCGGCCCTGTCCAACTCCGCCAGCGTCAGAGCGAGCACTTCCACGCCGCGACCGATCGCATCGGGCGAGCTGTATTCGTCGGGCCGATGGCTTACGCCCGCGCGACACGGGATGAAGATCATGCCTGTCAGACAAAGGCGCGCCATGAAGAGCGAATCGTGATAGGCTCGGCTCACCATCATCTTGCAGGCCAGATTCAACTCTCGACAAGCGAACTGAATAGCGTTGACGATGGCGGGATCCGCAGTTGCCGGTGGATCGGCGTTGATCCGTTCGACCCCCGCGTCTAGCCCGCGCCGGGCCGCGCCCTGGGCAACCGCCTGGCGGACCAGTTCGACGGCGCGATCGCGTGCGGCAAGGTCGGTGTCGCGAATGTCGATCTCCAGAATCACGCGGCTCGGAATGCTGTTGCACGCACCGGGGTGAACCTGGCAGATGCCGGTGGTCGCGACGGTGTCGAGTCGGCCGCTGTCCCTGGCCGCCTTTTCCACGGCGAGAACGATCTCCGCCGCCGCGCAAAGGGCGTCCTTTCGCTGCGGCATCAAGACGGCGCCGGCGTGTCCTCCCTCGCCTTCGAGTCGGACGCGCAGCGCCGCCGGCGCGGCGATCGCCGTGACGGCGCCGATTGGAATCCCTTCTTGCTCCAGGAGCGGCCCCTGTTCGATATGAAGTTCAACGAACGCGGCATAGGAACCTTCTCTTAATTGGACGGCGGACAGTTCGCCCGAACAGCCGGCGCGTCGGCGCACCTCGTCGAACGTGGCGCCTATGTTGTCCTTGAGCACGGCTGCCGACTCGGGCGACAACGAGCCGCTCAACAGCCGGCTGCCGATGCAGCCGATGCCGAAACGCGTCGGCTCTTCGCTGGTGAAGAGAAGCAGTTCGATCGATCGCCGCGGCTTCCATCCCGAACGTTGCAGGGCGCGAATCGCTTCGAGCCCGCCGAGGACGCCGACCGTGCCGTCGTACATGCCGGAAAACGGGATCGCGTCGGTATGCGAACCGGTGCCGAGTGCAGGCCAATTAGGTTCGCTGCCGATCCAGCGGGCGAAAAGATTGCCGGCGGGGTCCTCGCGCACGACAAGGCCGGCGTCCGCGAACAGGCCGCGAAAGAAGGCGCGGGCCTGGAGGTCTGGCTCGGTGAACAGGATGCGCGTGACGGCCGGCGGTTCGGCATCGGAGAGACGAGCCAAAAGTTCCAGTTCGCCGCTCAGACGCGGAAGGTCAATCTTAATGTTGGGTCGTGACATGCTTAGCCCTGCAAAGGATCGCGATTGACGTCCTTGTAATAAAGATAACGAGCCGAGCTCTTGCCCATGGCAACGAACCACTGGGGACAATAAGACGCCATCCAGATGACATCGCCTTGTTGCACCGGGTACCATTCATCGGCCAGGCGATAAACGCCCTGTCCTTCCACCATGAGCAGGCCGTGCTCCATCACGTGAACCTCCACCATCGGCAACGCGGCGCCAGGTTGGAAGGTGAACAGATTGACCGCGAGGTCGAATGCCGGTTCGATCGGGAGAAATGTCTTGAGGACCGCATCGGCATCGCCGAGGAACGGTACGCCTTCCACCGCTTGCTCCTGACCAAAACGCAGCGCGGGCGGCGCGACGCCGGCGAGCGGCACGTAGCGCTTCTCGAAAACGTTGAGCCGGGCCGGCGTTTTCGCCTTCAAGGAAGCGTTGCCGTCCGCCGGCAGAAAGGCGAATCCGCCGGTCGTCAGCAGGTGCTCATTCTTGGCCGCGTGGAGCGTGACTTCTCCCTCCAGCACGTAGATCACGCGTTCGACGCCCCCTCGAGCCGGTTGGGCGCCGGCGCCGGCATTCATCAACGCCAGGAACTGCGTGAAGCGCGCCCCCATGTGCGGCGAAATGAGCACGACCGCGTCCGTTTTTTCCCAGCCGGGCAACGTGCAATTCACGAAGCTATCGGGCGCGATCAACGCATGATCCTGACGAACGCGGCTGCGGGTCGATCCGAATAACGTCATGTCATCTCTCCGGCCAGGCGATGCAGAAACGCGACCATCCCATCGAGGGCGGCGGCCACATCGTCCCTGAGAACCGATTCGTCGGGATGGTGGCTGATGCCGCCCGGACTTCGAACAAAGAGCATCGTCATTGGCGTCAAGCGAGCCATGATCGCCGCATCGTGGCCCGCGCCGCTGACCATGCGAAGCGGCGTTTGGCCTACCGACTGGGCTGCTGACGCCAGAATGTTGGTCAATCGGACATCGGTTGAGACGGAGCCGAGTTGCTCGGCGCGTTCGACGCGGACTGCGATGCCACGTTTCATCCCGATGCGGTTCGCCTCCGCGAGCAAGGTCTCGATGGCGCGTTCGCGAACTGCGTCGTCGGCATGGCGAACGTCGAGACTCAAACGGGCCAACCCGGGGACGACGTTCACCGCTCCGGGCAATGCGGAGATTGCGCCGACGGTCGCTCGCAATCCCGCCGTATGCTGTGCCGAATGCTCGACCGCGACCACAAACTCGGCGGCGGCCGCCAGGGCGTCGCGCCGCAGTTCCATCGGTTGCGTCCCGGCGTGTCCCGCCTTGCCTTCAAATTCCAACCAAAGCCGGCTCTGGCCGACGATCGCTTCCACCACGCCGAGCGCGAGGTGCTTTTCTTCCAGCACGGGGCCCTGTTCAATGTGCGCTTCCAGGTAGCCGAGAACGCGTTCCCGCGGGTAGGCGGCCGTGTGAATTCGATCCGGATCCAGCCCGAAATCCCGCAGCGCCGTCGCCATCGAAATTCCGTCGGCATCAACGCGCTTCAGCAGTTCGCGATCGAAACAGCCGCAGACCGCGCTGCTGCCAAGATACGACGCACGATAACGGACGCCTTCCTCTTCGGAGAACGCCAGCACGTCCACCGCGAACGGCAAACGCTCGCCCGCCAGACGCTGAATGGTCGCCACGCCGAGCAGAACGCCGAGGATTCCGTCGTACTTGCCCGCGTCGGGCACGGTGTCGAGATGGGAGCCGATCAGGAACACGGGAGCCGACGCGTGTTTCGCCGGGTAATGGCCGATCAGGTTGCCGATCGCATCGAGACGCACCGTCAAGCCGGCGTCGCGCATCCACGCGCCGAGGACTTCATGGACCTGCTTCATCGGCGCGGCCAGGAACGTGCGTGTGAGGCGATCGGGCTTCTCGCTGAAACGCGCCAGGACGTCGCACCGGGCGAGGATTTCGTCGGCCAGGAGATTCGTCGAAGCGCTTGCCATGATGATCAGTCTTCCTGGGCGAGCCGAGCCCCGTAAGGGGCCGGTTGAGGGTCTCGACATACTCAACCGGCCCCTTACGGGGCTCGGCTCGCCGAATCGCCTGACGCACAACCCGTATCTTGCAATTGTCTCGAATTACAAATACCATACTGCGTCGCCTTTCTCCACGCGATTTGCTCCATTCTCCTTCGGCTCTTAATGCGGATTGTCGGTATGCGCGATTACGTGCTCCTCTACGTCAATGGGCGACGGTTCGAGATTCGAGGCGAAGCCGCGTTTTCGTCGCTGACCGATTTTCTCCGCGGCGAGTTGCAGTTCACCGGCGCCAAGGTCGTCTGCGCGGAAGGCGACTGCGGCGCCTGCACCGTGCTCGTCGGCCGGCTCGACGGCGATGGCCTTCGTTACATGACGGTCGATGCCTGTATCCAGTTCCTTTATCAACTCGACTGCCGACATCTCATCACCGTCGAGGGGCTCAAGCCCAACGCTCACCCGCTTCATCCCGTTCAGCAGGCGATGGTCGAACATCATGCTTCGCAATGCGGCTATTGCACGCCCGGATTCGTCGTCGCGCTGGCGGGGATGTTCGAGCAAAAGGCGGACGATTCGCGAACCGCTTTGACGGGCAATTTGTGCCGCTGCACCGGATATATTCCGATACTGGAAGCGGCTGCCGCCGTCGATCCGACTGCGCTACCGGACCTTCAGACGCAATATCCATCCGCGCCGATCGCTCGTGACTTTCGCAAGCATCAAGATCAAGCGGTAACGATCGAAGTTAACGGATCCCGGCCGCTCGCCTTCTTCGGCCCGCGCTCTTTGGCGGATGCGATTGACTTCAAAGCTCGCCATCCGGAGGCCGCAATCATCGCCGGCGGAACGGAACTTGGCGTGCTGCGCAACAAGCAAGGCCTCGAACCCGCCGCGCTTTTGAGTCTTGCGGCCGTGCCGGGACTGGCGGACATCGTCACTGGCGATGACGCGGTGGTGATCGGCGCGAACGTGACGTGGACGCAGATCGAGGCGTTTGCCCGCGACGTCTGGCCGGAGTTTTATCACATTGTCGTACGTTTCGGCTCGCCGCAGATTCGCAATGTGGCGACAATGATCGCGAACGTCGCGCACGGTTCGCCGATCGCCGATTCATTGCCCTTTCTGTTCGTTGCCGATGCCGAGCTTGACATTGTCGGCCGTGCTGGGCCGCGCCGCGTGAAGATCAATGACTTCTATCGAGGCTACAAGGTCAAAGATCTGGCGCCCGACGAGATCATCACGCATGTCCGCATTCCGCCCTTTGCTGCCGGCGATCTCTTGAAACTCTACAAGGTGTCGCGCCGGAATGATCTGGATATTGCCACGTTCGGCGCGGCAATTCGCGTTCGCAAAGCCGGCGACCGGATCACGCGCGCCGATCTCGCTTATTCGGGCGTGGCGGCGACCGTCGTGCGTTTGCCGCGCACCGAAGCGTTTTTGCAAGGGAAGCCTTTTTCGGAAGCGACCTTCGCAGCGGCGAGTCAAATGGCTCGCTCGGAAATCCAGCCGATCTCCGATGTGCGCGGCTCCCGCGATTTCCGCTGGCGTCTGGCGGAGAATATCTTGATGAAGTTCTTCTTTGATTGCATGGAAGCCGAAGCATTGACAGTCGAGTCGAGTTGAATCGGCGACCCGAGTCCGGTGAGGGGCCGGTTGTGGATGCCGACCACCGGCCTCTTACGGGCAATGCAGTGAAGGATTTTGCGGCGTAGATTTCGTGTTTTGGCGAGAATAGTTGAACTCGAAACAACGCCAACGGCGTTGCATCCCAGAGCCCAGCGTCGCGAGCGCAGCGAGCGCACGCTGGGTTTCGCCATGCACGATAA
>DAIOGM010000172.1:0-14049 GCA_036745215.1 Gemmataceae bacterium | reverse complement strand
GACCACGACGGTTCACGCCGGCGGCAAGCTGCTGCCGACGCCGATTATCACGGGACTCAAGATGCCCGAATCGGTCACCGTCGCCAACGATGGCCGCATCTTCATCACCGAGATCGGCGAGTTCGGCAAAGAAGGCGACGGCCGAGTCATGGTCGTCGGCAAGGGCAAGGCCGAGGCCGAGCCGTTCGCGACGGGGCTCGACGATCCCAAGGGCATTGTCGCTCATGCGAACTTCCTTTACGTCGCCGACAACAAACGCGTGCTGCGAATCGACAACAAGGGCAAGGTCACCGTTCTCGCCGACGAAAAGGCATTCCCGACACCGCCGCTTTTCTTGAACGATATCACCGCCGATGAAAACGGCACGCTCTACGTCTCCGATTCCGGCGATCTCAAAGGCAATGGCGGCGCGATTTATCGCATCAGCACCGGCGGCGGCTTCTTCCCCAAGTTCAAGGACAAACCGGAACCGCCGAAGGTGACCATCACGACCGTCACCGACGGTAAGAAAAACCCGATGATCAAGACGCCAAACGGACTCGTCATGGACGGCAAGTCATTCTTGCTCATGCTCGACTTCACCTCCGGCGAACTGTTGCGCATTAAATTGGCCGACGGCTCGGCAACGAAAATCGCCGACGGCTTCGACGGCGGCGACGGCCTGGCGTGGGACATGTTTGGCCGACTGTTCATCACGAGCTGGAAGACCGGCAAGCTCTGGGGCATCCCGCGTCCCGGTCAGCAGCCGGTTCTGCTCGCGCAAGGCTTCGAATCCGCGGCCGACTTGTGCCTCGATTCGTCCGGCAAGGCCGTGCTCATTCCCGACATGAAGGCCGGCACGCTCGTCAAAGTGTCAACGACGATCCCCGGCTGGGAAGTCGATGATTCGCCGCTGCCGATCAAGACCGCGGTTGCGTTTCCCGATTTGAAATGGACGGGCTGGAAAGGCGAGACCGACAGCGGCAAGACGTTCCCACTTCGGCCCGTTCTCCTGACGCACGCTAACGACGGCTCCAACCGCGTCTTCGTCGGCATTCAACAAGGCATCATTCATGTGTTCCCGAACGATCCGAAAGCCGACAAGACCAAGATCTTCATGGATTTCCAGAGCCAGGTCGTTTATAGCGACAAGACCAACGAGGAAGGCTTCCTCGGCCTCGCGTTTCATCCGAATTACAAATCGAACGGCGAGTTCTTTGTCTTCTACACCACGAAGAAGGAAAAGATGACGAACGTCGTGTCGCGATTCAAGGTGAAGAAGGACAATCCCGACGAAGCCGACCCGGCATCCGAGGAAATCCTGCTCAAGATCAAGCGGCCCGTGTGGAACCACGACGGCGGAACCATTTGCTTCGGGCCGGACGGTTTTCTTTACATCACGCTGGGGGACGGGGGCGGCGCGGACGATCCGCAAAAGAACGGGCAAAAACTCGATACGCTTCTCGCCAAGGTCCTCCGCATCGACGTCGATCACAAGGACGAAGGCAAGCCCTACGCCGTTCCGAAAGACAATCCGTTCGTCGGCAAGGACGGCGTGCTTCCCGAAATCTGGGCGTACGGCGTGCGCAACCTCTGGCGCATGTCGTTCGACCGCAAGACCGGCAAGCTGTGGGCCGGCGAGGTAGGTCAAAACATCTACGAAGAAGTGCTGATCATCGAAAAAGGCGGCAACTACGGCTGGAGTAAACGCGAAGGCTTGCATCCTTTCAGCAAGGACGGCCTTGACGTCAACAGGGGCATGATCGAGCCGATCTGGGAATACCATCACAATATCGGCAAGTCGATCACCGGCGGGCACGTCTATCGCGGCAAGCAATTGCCCATGCTCGACGGCCATTTTCTGTACGGCGATTACATCACCAACAAGATTTGGGCGTTGCAGTACGATGACGCCAAGAAACGCGTCGTCGCCAATCGCACGATCAAGGACAGCGGCGTGCCGATCCTATCGTTCGGCGAAGACGAGGCCGGCGAGGTGTATTTGCTGACGACGACGCTTTCGGGCCGCGGCATCTTGCAGTTTGTGCGCGACGAAAAATGAGGTGTTATCCGGATCCTCGGTCCCAGACTCTGCCTGGGACCGCACTGCCGCGAGGCTCCGCCTCGCCGAACCCGGATAGACAAGTCGCCACAACCAGCGACGCTAGCGTACAGGCACCGGATGTGGCGCAATGTCCAGGATGCTGCGGCGAGGCAGAGCCTCGCGGTAGTGCGGTCCCAGGCAGAGCCTGGGACCGAGGTCGCGTGGGGCCGAGGGCATGTAAGACGGCTCAGTTGACGCTCGGCTGCGCTTGATGCATCAGCCGCCCCGCCTTGACCACGCCGCCCTGGAGCACCGCCAGAAGGCGTTTGCGGTCTTCGAGAATCGAGATGTCGTTCAAGACATCGCCATCGACGATCAAGATGTCGCCCAGCTTGCCGGCTTCGAGTGTGCCGAACTCGTGACCGCGCCCCATGATTTCGGCGCCGGTCTTCGTGGCACAAGTTATCGTCTCCAGCGGCGAGAAACCGACGTACTGCACGAAAAACGTCAATTCCTTTGCATACGTCCCATGCGGCGTCCACGCGAAGCCGTAATCGCCGCCCATGCCGAGTCGGCCGCCAGCTTTGAGAATGCGTCGAGCGCTTTCCGCGCCGCCGTCCAGCGTTTCTTGATGACCATCGATGACGCGCTGCGACATGCCGAACTCCGGGCCAAGCTTGATGGATGCGTATTCGAACTGCAGCGCCGGCACGACCGGCGTGTTGCGTGCCAGCAGCAACTCCAACGTCTGGTCGTCGATGAACGTGCCGTGTTCGAGCGTGTCGTAGCCGGCCAGGAGCGCGTTTTTGATGCCCGCCGTCGCCCGGCAATGGCCCGTCACTTTGAGATTGTGGTTGTGAGCCGTGGCGACGACGGCGTGCATTTCCTCGAACGTCATGCAGAGCGTGTGATGATCATTCGTATCGGGCGCGGCCGCGTCGCCGGTCGGATAGGTTTTGACCCATTCGATGCCGTCCTTGACGAGCTTGCGCACCGCGGCCCGGGCTTCGTCGGGTCCGTTGATCAAGAGGACCAGGCCTTCCATGCCGATCTTGCGAAAGTCGGGGTTCCAGTCCATCAGCCCGCCGACGCCGCAGATTTCGCGACCGCTCGCAGAAAGCCGCGGGCCGAGGACGATGTCGTTCTCGATCGCTTTTTTCAACCAGACGTCAATGTTGAACAGGCTGCCGCCGGAGCGCGCCGAAGTGTAGCCACATTCGAGGGCGAGCTTCGCGTTGCTCGCAGCCAAGAGCGTGACATATTCGACGGGATACTTGATATCGAGATCTTCGAGGGCGGCGACGTTGAAGTACGATGGATGGAAATGCGCTTCAACCAGGCCCGGCATGATGGTTCCGCCTTGCGCATCGATGCGGCGAGCGCTCGGTGACACGCCGGGCGCAAGACTGGCGGGCCCGGCGTAGGTGATTTTCCCATCGACGACGTGCACCGCGCCTTTCGCGATCGGCGCGGCGCCGGTGCCGTCGATGAGCGTACCGTTGGTGACGACGAGTGTGCCGGTTGCGGTTTTCATGGCAAACCTCGAATTCTTCCCGTGGTGCGGGCGGCTCGCCTGCATTTTTCGAATAAGAAATGTGCATGCGAGCCGCCCGCACCACGGCGTCTTTGTACCCCTTTTTCATTCCTCGCTCCACAAAAAACAGGAGTCCATCGTGAGCCGAGTCGTTGAGCAATACAAGCGCGCGTGTCAATCGCTGGCGGGCGGCGTCAGTTCATCGACGCGCGTCAATCGGGCGCTGGGGCATCCGATGTACTTCGATCGCGCCGCCGGCTGCCGCCTCTGGGATCTCGATGGCCGCGAGTACATCGACCTATGCACGAGCCACGGCGCGACATTGCTGGGCCACGGCGATACTCGCGTCCGCCGCGCCGTCGAACGAGCGCTCGACCGCGGCGCCGCGTGCTCCTACGAAAACGAGCAGCACGCCGAGTTGGCGGAACTTCTGTGCGCGGTCGTTCCGTGCCTGGAACGTGTCCGTTTCACCGGTTCCGGCACCGAAGCGACCATGCATTGCATCCGACTGGCTCGCGCGTTCACCGGCCGGCAAAAGTTGCTCAAGTTCGAAGGCAACTTTCATGGCTATCACGATCAGGTCATGTTCGCGATCGGCACGCCGGCGGATCAACTCGGGCCGATTGAGAATCCGAATCCGTTTCCCGGTTCGACCGGCATAGCCGCGGGGTTGCGCGAGCAGTTGATCGTGGCGCCGTACAATCGCGTCGATCTGCTCGAAAAAGCGTTTGCCGAGCACGCACACGAGTTGGCCGCGGTCATCGGCGAGCCGATTTATTACAACGCGGGCTGCATCGTGCCCGACAAAGAATTCGTGACCGCGCTGCGAGAATTGACGGCGCGTCACGGCGTCTTGTTGATCTTCGACGAGGTGCTCAGCGCCTTTCGCATGGGCCTCGGCGGCGCCCAAGAATATCTCGGCGTCACCCCCGATCTGTGCACGCTCGGCAAGGCGGTCGGCGGCGGCTATCCTTTGAGCGCGTTCGGCGGCCGCAAGGACATCATGGATCGCTTGATGCCGACCGGCGACTGCCAGCACTCCGGCACGTACAACGGCCATCCGACCGTCGTCGCCGCCGCGTTGGCCGCGATCCATGCGTATCGCGAGCCGGGGTTTTACGATCACATCCACGCCGTCGCGAATCTGCTCTACGACGGACTGACGCAGCTTTTCGCGAACCATCGCATCCCGGCGCGCGTGCAGGGATTGGGCGCTCGCTTTGGGATTTACTTCGGCTTGCAAGGCGAGCCGCGCAATTACCGCGACGCGGTGTTGCATCAACGTGAGCAAATGTTGCGCTTCATCAAGGGCGCGATCGAACACGGCGTCTACTTTCATGACTACGGCGGGGCCGCCTGCCACCATGGCTTCTGCGCCGCGATGACGACGGACGATGTCATGGAAGGGCTGCGGCGATTGGATCGCTCGATCGCGAAGCTGATTTTACCCTGATCTTTGAAATTGATACGTTCGGCATGGGGCGTGAACGGATCCGTTTTGACTTGCCTTGCGCCCGCGAGTCTTGCACACACGCATACCGACCCCGCTCCACAAGAGCACCGAAGGTGCGCAAACAATTTAGCCCAGGGCAGAGCGCAGCGCCGCCCTGGGTTTGGTAGTGTCAAACGATGAAGCTCTGAAAGAGCGGAACAAGCGGCGGCACACGGTTGTGGCGCACTTTCAGTGCTAAGACGATTTGGCTTCGTTGACCCAGGGCGGCGCTGCGCTCTGCCCTGGGCTAAGTTGTTTGCGCACCGTTGGTGCTCAGGAAAAAACGCCGTGATCAGCGTTTGGCAACCCTGCAGTAAATCCTGAAAAGGACCCAATAGCTGAATGTCCGTCCGGCGCCACTACTCCGGAGTCGCTGCCGCAACAATACGGCCGCCGTTCTTGCCGCCTTCGGGACCGAGTTCAATCACCCAATCGGCGCTCTTGATGATGTCGGAGTCGTTCTCGACCACGATCAAAGAATGGCCGGCCGTGAGCAATCGCTCGAACGAATCCAGCAAGTTCACAACATCAGACGGATGCAGTCCCGCGCTCGGCTCGATCAACAAGAACAAGCAACCCGTCTTGCGGCTCGACGCGAGGTGGCCGGCCAGCTTCAGTCGCTGGCACGCACTGCCGGAGAGCGTTTCGACGGCCTGGCCGAGGCGAACGTATTCGAGGCCGACGTCGAGCAGCACTTTCAGTTTTTTTTCGATCGCCGGCTGAGCGCGAAAGAAACGAAACGCCTCGCGCACCGTCAAATCGAGCACCTCGGCGATCGAGAGACTGCGCACCTTGATCGCGAGAATTTCCTTGCGATAACGTCGGCCATGACAATCCGGGCAGATCGTTCGCACGTCGGCGAGGAATTGCATGTCGATGTTGAGCGAGCCTTGACCTTCGCACGTTTCGCATCGCCCCCCCGGCTGGTTGAAACTGAAATGCCCCGGCGCATAGTTGCGAATCTTCGCGTCGATCGCCTGTGAAAATAGATCGCGAATCTCGTCGAAGATTTTGAGATAGGTCGCCGCATTGCTGCGGGCACTGCGCGTCAGAGGCGTCTGATCGAGCAGAACGACGTCGTTGATCTGATGGGCGCCGGCGACGCGCATTTCTCCCCTCTCCCCCTGGGAGAGGGGCCGGGGGTGAGGGACCGCACCGCTTTTTTTCTTCTTGGCCAAACACAAAGCTGGATAAAGCGATTCCTCCACAAGGCTGCGTTTGCCCGATCCGGAGACGCCAGTGACGGCGCACAGGATGCCGAGGGGAAACGCGACATCGAGGTTTTGCAGGTTGTTGGTCGAAACGCCGGACAGCTTGAGCCAGCCGGTCGGCGTGCGGCGGCGCTCGGGGCATTCGACATAGCTGCGACCGGTCCAGAAATCGCTGGTTGGATACTCGGCGGCCGTCGTCAAGCCATTAGGCGGCCCGTGATAAGTGACGTTGCCGCCGTCCTCGCCGGCACTGGGCCCGAGATCGATGACGTGATCGGCGACCGCCAGGATTGCGCGCTCGTGTTCAATGACGACGACGGTATTGCCGCGGTTTCGCAGTTGCGTCAACGCATCGCACAGCTTGCCGATGTCGCGCGCGTGCAGGCCGACGGTCGGTTCGTCGATGAGATAAAGAACATTGACGAGATTGGACGCGAGCGCCGACGCCAGGGCGATGCGTCGCAGCGCGCCGTCGGCAAGCGTGGACGCCGGTTGCCGCAGCGCAAGATGGCCGAGATCGAGGCCGGCGAGCGTTTGCAAACGCGAACGCAATTGCGCAAGTTGAACGTTCGCGCCTTCGTCCGCTTCCTGTACTTTTTCGATGCGCTGCGTTGCCTCGGATAACGTCAACGATTGCCAATCCGCGATATTCAGATCATCGAACCGGACGGCGAGCGCGTCGGCGTTGAAGCGGCTGCCGTTGCACGCGGGGCAGTCGGCCGGCGATTTTTTCTGCGTCCCCGTGCCATCGCATGTGCCGCAAGCGCCCAGGGGATCGCCCGGATCGAACAAGCGCGGCGTCGGTGCAGGAAAAAGCCGGTCGCAGCGCGGACAAAAATGCCGCTGGTCGAAGACGATTTCTTGGTTATCGGTCAAAACACCTAATCGGCCGTTGCCGCGGCGGAAGGCGGCGTCCGTCGATTCACGGACGCGCTCGGCCGGCGTCTTGCCGATCTCGATGCGGTCGAGCAAGACCCAGGCGCGCTCGGTTGATTTGAGCGGCGGCGCCGATTCCTCGTCCAGTCGATAAATCTTGTCGCCAATCTGGATGCGATGGTAACCTTCTTCCAGCAGCGACTGCCAGATGTCGCGATCGGAGAGCGTGGGATCGACGGGGAATGCAATCGCGGCGTGGGTTCCGGCCTGCATCGCTTGCAACGCAACCAGCACGTCCTCGGCGCGATGTGCCGGTACGCGCTGCCCGCATCCGGGACAAACGACGACGCCGGCCCGTGCGAACAGCAAACGCAAGTGTGGGTCGATCTCCGCCAACGAGCCGACCGTCACGCGCGACGATGTGGACGCGCTCGTGCGGCGTATCGCGACGGCGGGCGGCAAATCGCCGATCGTGTCCGCGTCGGGTTTATCGAAACGCTCCAGGAATTGGCGCGTGTAAACCGAGAAGCTTTGCAGGTAACGCCGCTGCGCCTCCGCGTAGAGCGTGTCGAAGACGAGACTGCTCTTGCCGGCGCCGCTGACGCCGGTGACGACCGTGAGGCGATGCAGCGGGATGTCGACGTCGATGTTCTTCAGATTGTGCACGCGCACGCCGCGAAGCGCGAGCATTTTTTCCGGATGCATGAGGTGTTGCTTGTCGTAGGGACAAGCGGCTCGCTTGTCCCTGAGAAATCTCATTGCTTGGGTTCGTTCAGGGACAAGCGAGCCGCTTGTCCCTACGTCGGCAAAACGCGCCCCGTGACTTCGCCGAAGCCGACGCGATAGCGGTCCCCCTGGCACCAGCCGGTCATCGTGACGCGGTCGCCGTCTTGCAGAAATACACGCGTTTCGCCGCCGGGCAGCGTGATGGGCCGCGTGCCTTTCCATGCCAGCTCCAGCATCGAGCCGAGCGAATCGGGCGCCTTACCGCTGATGGTGCCGGACGCGAGCAGGTCGCCCGTTTGCAGATTGCAGCCGCCGACGGTGTGATGCGCAATTTGCTGGCAGATGTTCCAGTACAAATGCTTGCTGTTCGATGCGCTGATGCGCGCCGCTTCGGGCATCTTCGCGCTTTGCAGCCAAACTTCGAGCTGAATATCGTACGTCCAGTTGCCGCTGGAACGCAAATACGGCAACGGTTCCGGATCCTGCTTCGGTCCGGCGACGCGGAACGGTTCCAGCGCGTCGAGCGTCACGACCCACGGCGAGATCGATGTCGCGAAGTTTTTCGCGAGAAACGGTCCGAGCGGCTGATACTCCCATTTCTGAATGTCGCGTGCGCTCCAGTCGTTGACGAGCACCATGCCGAAGACGTGCTCCGAGGCTTGTGCGACCGGAATCGGCTTGCCAAGTTCGTTGCCTTGCCCGATCAGCGTGCCCAGTTCCAGCTCGAAATCAAGGGAGCGCGACGGGCCAAACGTCGGCGCGGCCGCGTCATCGGCTTTCGTCTGCCCGCAAGGCCTCGTGACGTCCGTGCCGCTGACGACGACGGAACTCGCCCGGCCATGATACGCGACCGGCAGGTGCAGCCAGTTAGGCATGAGTGCGTTGTCGGGCCCTCGCAACATGATGCCGACGTTGGTGGCGTGCTCGCGCGAGGAGTAGAAATCGGTGTAATTGGTGATGCGGACGGGAAGATGCATCGTTACGTTTTCTTGCGGCAAGAGGGTGTGAGTTCGCAACGCCAAATTGTCACGCAACTCCGGATTGTCGTGTCGCAGCAACTGGCTGGCGCGTAGTCGTAAATCGCGCCAACAACGTGGCTCTAACATCATGAGAACATAAAGATCCTGTGCCTCTCCCAGGAAAGTTGTGCTCGCAAGCGACCACGCGGGAAGCATGAGCTGATCGCGATGCGCGATATCGGACAGGTCGAGAACGTAGTTTCCAATTGCCACTCCGACGTGCAGCCCGCCATTGTCGTGCCTGCGAAAATAGCCGAACGGCAGGTTTTGAATCGGAAAATGCGAGTCGGGCGCGACGTCGATGAAGCTCCGCAGCGATGGATCGTTGGGATTGTCGATCATGAATGGCTCCTCAAACGCGAACCGTCAAATCTCGAGGTCCTTGTTCGCTTTGAAGCCGGTTTCGATCGGCTCGTCGGAATCCTCCGGCTCGCGAGGCACGTTGCGCTTCGGGCTGCGCCATTGAATGATCATCAACGGGACGCCGACCGTCACGAGAACAAGCCCGGCCAGACTCAGGCCGTGTTGGAGCTCGCCAAGAGCAAGGCAGATGCCACCGGCGCCAATTAGAATGGCCGAGGCGATCAGTTTTGCTCCGCGCAGGTCATCCACGCGCTTCTCTCCGAATGCGATGGGGTTTAACCTGAAAACGAAACACAGAACTCCTGTCATGATGCCGAGGGACAGGAACATGGCCAGCAGCCCATAGGCGACAATGTCCCATATCGTGGCGGATCCCCAAAGGTTGCACCCAATAAGGAGTGTGCTGGCGCCTGCCAACACCAAAATCATATGCGGCAGGACCCAGTACAGCACGTGTTTCTCGTGACGCGCTGCGAGGATTCCCGTGACAAGCGAAGCAATCCAGGATGGGCCGCCGGCGCCCAGAGCCAGGAAACCTGA
Source organism: Gemmataceae bacterium (assembly GCA_036745215.1). Lineage (GTDB taxonomy): Bacteria > Planctomycetota > Planctomycetia > Gemmatales > Gemmataceae > SIAQ01. The sequence goes on along the minus strand of DAIOGM010000172.1, from coordinate 4,265 downwards.
AAGAATCGCCAGACCCAACACGTTCTCATTTGCCGGTCGGCCACCCGAGAGAAAAAAGGTCAGGAAGCCCAGGAACGGCAACGAAAACAGAAATCCCAGGGCAAGCAACCACAGAGAATAGCGGGCCAGATTTGACATGGACGTATTGACAAATGCGGGAACGCGCAGCGTGCGGTATTACTTGAGATGCTCGCCCCGCAGTTGTGCCAGCGCTTGCAACGCCGGCTTCGGCCGCTCCTGGGCGTTGATCAAGCCGCAATGCGGGAACTGGTGCGGCTCCGCGTCGGACCAGTGCGACCATTGCACGGTGCGGACAAATGGCTTGCAAAGCGCGAGGGCCGCGAAGACCGATGCCCAGTCTGCCTGTGTGCTTTCGGAGTGGCCGCCGCGCCAGTTGCCGAGGTTGACGCGTTGATCCTGGCACGCGCTCGCGCACGCCGTCGCGGCCGACGGATAGCCGAGCGTCGCCTGGATCGGCACGCCGAGCAGTGCATATAGATCGAGCAGCCGAGAGGTGTCGAGCAGATCGCGGCAATAGCTGCCGCGCGGCGAGATGCCCATCAAAAGTTCGAGATCAATCGCGGCAAGCTTGATGCCGGTGCGCAGCAGATCGTCCGCGAAGATGAACGGCGTCTTGCTGCGCTCCTGCTCGGCCAAATAGTCGCCCCATGGCTGCGCGATGCCGACGATGATTTCCAGTTGCGGATGGACGCGCTTGACCGCTTCGGCCAGACGCAGCGTGAGCCAGATCAATTCGGAGTCATGTCGAGCGAGCACACCGGCGCAGTTGCTGCCGGAGCTGATTTGCCAGGTGCGGATGCGCGGCTGATAACGGCGGACCACGGTCTCGACATATTCCGCGAGATAGTTGCTCAGGCTCGTCAGATCGGTGGCGTGCTCCCACAGCCAATCGGGCAGATTGCGGCCGGCGAAATCGATCAACGGTCCGCCGATGACCTTCAAGCCGCGGTCGAGCGCCCACGTCGTCAGGCGGTCCATCGTTTCCCACGAGAACCGCCGATGCGAGGGTTCGATCATTTTCCACGGAAAGGGCAGCGAGACGGCGTTGAACGCTTGCATGAAATGAGACGTGACGGAATCACCGGGTTCATTGCCTTCGAGCCGGCAGCTCACCGCCGCCTCGAATACCGGTTGTCGCGAATGACGCAGCTCGAAGACGCGATTCGTATAGATGCGCGCCAGCTCGTGCCCCGCTTCGAACGCCAGCGTCAGCGCTTCTTGCGCGAGCGGGTTCGCTTCGGCGTCGGGCTGGCGCATGAGCGCATGGCCGAAGGCGCGGGTCGCGGCGCGGATTTCCTCCGCGAGCGTGTCGGGCAACAACAGGCCGCCCATGGTCCATTCGCAGGCTTGCGTGCGAACTTGATTGAGCTTGCCGCGGGCGAGTTCGATGCCGAGGTGATAGGGCGCCGGTCGTTCCATCAACGTGGCGGAGCTGACCATGAGCTGGCCGACGCCGTCGATCTGCCAGGGCACTTGCACTTGCATGCTGCCGGTTTCGTTGACGCAGCGATTGAGCGTGAGGCATTCGTTATCGATGCACGCGTCGGTCGGATAGGGCATATTGTCCTGCCCCCCAGTGACGCTGGAGCGTTCCAACTCTTGCCGGCTGGTTTCATCGGCAAGGGGAGCAGGCAATTGAAAGATCATCGTGCCCATGGTGCGAAAGGCGCTCCGATGGCCGGTTGCACGAACGAAGCCAGGCGAGTGTAACCGGCACGCATTACGTCATTATAGCGCAAGAACCGGCTGAAATGCAGCGCGACGGCCAGTTGTGGAACGGAGAACTGCCGCGCCCGCATTGCCTGGGAAGAATTCATGACCGTTCATTTAACCATGCTCCATGGCGGAATCCTACTGGAAAAGCCGAAAAAACAACCGGGGCAAAACGCGCAAATCGAATGACGGCGTCAAAGTCGGCAATTTCGGCGCGACCGGGAGAACCGGTGCATGCCCCACCAACCTGCGTCCCAGGCTCCGCCTGGGACGCAACTGCCGCGAGGCTCTGCCTCGCCGCGCCGCGCTCGCGCCAACTCGACGGACGGCAGGCAGAGCCTGCAAGGCAGTGCGTGCCCAGGCGGAGCCTGAGCACGAGGAGCGGCAAACCCGCATTGAGAAAAACTCACGCTCAACGTATCTTTGCGCCGATAACGATGGTTCGAGCTGCGCGCCGTCGCCCAGGTTTGCCAACCTGCCAGGTTTGCCCCGAGGAGGCTCTCGTGTTCTGGAGCATGATTCACCGCATGATCCTGTGGGAGCTGCTCAAAATCTTCTTCCTCGCTCTCATCGGCCTCACCGGCCTGATTCTCATCGCCGGCATCATCTCCGAAGCGATGAAGAACGGCTTCGGCCCATCGCAAATCATGATGATTATCCCGCTCTTGTTGCCCAGCTTGCTCCCGTACACGGTGCCGACGACGACGCTGTTTGCTACTTGCATTGTCTATGGCCGACTGTCCGCGGACAATGAGATTCTCGCGCTCAAGGCGGCGGGCGTGCACATCAAGCACATCGTTTGGCCCGCGGCGTTTCTTGGCATCGTCACCAGTGCCGTGACCATGTTTTGCTTTATCGACATCATCCCGCTCACTGGCTGTGCCCTGCGCAACAACGTCATCGGCGACATCGAGGAGCTGCTCTACACCATGCTGCGCAAGGACGGCTTCATCAAACACCCAAATATCAACGTGGAGATTCACGTCAAATCGATCCAGGGCCGCAAGCTCCAGGACGTTATCTTCAAGCGCAAATCGGCCGACGGCCATGGGTTCGACGTCGTCGCCATCGCCAAGGAAGCGGAGCTGCGCGTCGATCTGGCGCACAAGCTCATCCTCGTGGACATGCGCCACGCCCAGGTCATGCAAAACAACAGCGAAGCCGTCATCGTCAGCAAGATCTGGGAGGTGGAGTTGCCCAAGGAGTTTCTCGGCAACAAAAACAAGATTCGCGGGATGGACATGACCTGGGCAGAGCTATTCGAATACGAGGAAAAAGCGCAACGCCAAAAGGAAGCGCATGGCGTCGAACTCGAAATGATCAAGACGGAGATCCGCCTGCGCGGCAAGGAGAAGCCCGGCGAAAAAGAGCGCATGGAGAGCCTGATCGTGGAGCAGCGCTTTCACGACCAACGCATCAGCATGATTCACGCGGAGTGGCACTGGCGGCCGGCGCTTTCCCTCGGCTGTTTGTGTTTCGCGTTGGTCGGCTGTCCGGTCGGCATCTGGTTTTCGAAGAGCGATTACTTGAGCGCATTCGTCACCTGCTTTTTGCCGATTGTGATTCTCTATTATCCGACGATGTTGTGCATGTACAATCTGGCCCGCGACGGCAAGATTCCGTCGTGGATGGCCGTCTATAACGGTGACATATTGATGCTCTTTGCGGGCGCGGTTTTGTTCTGGCGGCTGGCGCGGCGATAAGGTTTGGCAATGTACTCATCACGCTCCGCGTGATGGCGTATGGCTTGCTCGCCGACTAACTTTGTTCGAATGAGGATTCGGCCCAACTCCATCACGCGGAGCGTGATGAGTACATTAGTGTACTCATCACGCTCCGCGTGATGATGCTCGGCTTATTCGCAGACAGACATTATTTGAATGTGGATTCGGCCCAACTCCATCACGCGGAGCGTGATGAGTACATTCAATCAATCCACAATACTTCGGGCCGATAGTTGTGCTCGGCCCAATAATAGAAATGATCCGCGTTGTGCACTTTGCCCGTCTCGGCCAGCCAATTCTCATAGCCGTCCAGGATACGACTCAAGCACGACGCCTTGCTCCACGCGATATGGCCATAGCGCAAGCCGAGTTGGCCGCGCGCCTCGGCCATGGGCGTATCGGTATGCATCATCAGATAAACGGCGGACGCGAGTCCGGTGCGGTCGTTGCCGTTGGCGCAGTGGATCAGCACCGGGTCCTTGGCGTTCTTGACGGCCTTGACGAAGCGCAGAAAGTCCTCTTCGGGCGGCTGTTCCTTGCTGCTCAAGCCCGCGTTAACCAGGGTCAGGCCAAGTCGATTGGCGGCCAACTCTTCTGCCTGGTACCACGGCTCCGTCTCGTTCTTGTCGCGCAGGTTGATGATGGTGCGAATGCCGTGCGTACGGTGGACGTTTTCCAAAAACTGCGCCGTCGGCTGCCCGGCGCGATAGCAACGGCCCGGCACAACCGAGTGGAAATTGCTGCCGACGAAGACGCGCAGACACTCGGCGACGAACATGACGAATGCGGCCGCGCCCGCGCAGCGGA
>DAIOGM010000171.1:4064-14052 GCA_036745215.1 Gemmataceae bacterium | reverse complement strand
CATCGTAAGATTTTTGGACGGCGGGGGGAGGGTTTATATTTTACGTATGTCCGCTTGCGGCTTCGCGTTCGCTCGGCGCTCGGCGAGCGCGAAGCCGCAAGCGGCGGGAGAGAGGCGGACATGCATTCAAATCGTTGGTCGGCGCTGTTGCACCTGATCGCCGCCCGGATTCGCGAGTTCATTCGGGAGCCGGAGGTGATCTTCTGGGTGTACGGCTTTCCGCTGATTCTGGCGGTGACGCTCGGCTGGGCGTTTTCCAGCGTCAAGCCGCCGCCGCCGGTCGTCGATGTGCAGGCGACGCCGGGGTCCAAGCGTGCCGACGAAATCCTGGCTCGGCTCGATGACGAACGCTTCGGCGAGGAAAAGCCGAAGGTGCAAGTGTTGTCCCAAGACGAATGCGAAGCTCGCGCCAAGCGCAGCGAAAGTGCGTTGTATCTGATTGTGACGGACGACAAGATCATCTATCGCTACGATCCGGCCCGCGCGGAAAGCGTGCAGGCGCGGTACTGGATCGAAGCGCTCTTGGCTCGCAATCCGCCGCACAATGCCGTGGACGCGGAGGAGGACAGCCATCTGACGGAACACGGCCGGCGTTACATCGACTTTCTGCTGCCGGGCTTGATCGGCACCAACATCATGGGCGGCGGACTGTTCGGCGTCGGCTTTGTGCTGGTCGATATGCGGGTGCGCAAGCTCTTCAAGCGGCTCATGGGGACGCCGATGCGCCATAGCGATTTTCTCTTATCGCTCATGATCTCGCGGCTCATCTTTTTGTTGCCGGAAATGTTGATCTTGTTGATGGTCGGCTACTTTCTGTTCGGCGTGCCAATCAATGGCTCGATCTTCACGCTGGCGATCGTCATTCTGGTCGGCGCGGCGGCGTTCGCGGGCATCGGGCTGTTTCTGGGGTGCCGCACGGAGAAGACGGAGACGGCGTCGGGATTCATCAACCTGGCGATGTTGCCGCAGTATATCCTGTCGGGCGTGTTCTTCTCGGCGAAGAATTTTCCCGAGGAAGCACAGTATGTGATTCAGGCGTTGCCGTTGACGCAGCTCATCGACGCAATGCGCGAGGTGATGCTGGAAGGGAAGTCACTCTGGCAGGTATCTTGGCGCATCGCGATCTTATTGGCGTATGCGGTGGTGACGTTTACGTTGGCGCTCAAGTTGTTCAAGTGGCGATGACGCGGCGAGGCCCAACGATGCGCCGAATCCTCACGGCATTGCTGGCCGGGTTATGCGGTGTTCCGGGACCCGTAATTGCAATTGTTCTGATCGCCATCGTAAATGACTATCGCTATCCATGGCATGACGAACTCGTCGCTGTTGTTCTGGCGATGCTCCGGCGAGTGCTTGACGCCTGGCCTTTTGCCATTGGCGAAGCAATTTTCGGATTCATGTTCGGCTTAATGCTCTTCTTCGCCGAAACGCCCCCGACATACCGCCGCGGGATGTTACTTGGCGCGGTTTCCTGGTTCATCATTGGATTTCCATTTGTAGTAATAGCGATTCATAATACCTGGTCGCAAAACGACCTCATCCGCGTATTCGCTGTCTTGGGTGCATATCTCGTTCACATTTTCGGCGGGGCGATTGCCGGATTTCATGTCGAGTATTTCTTGTTGCGCGGACGTTCTAACGACGCGAACCGATGACTTCGGACGAGCGTTGTTTGACGGTTGTTAACGACCACTCCAATTCATACAATTTCCCATGCAGTACTCGTAACTCTTTGTTCACTAAGGAGATCCTGCCGGTTGTGCTGATTGTAATACCACTTTGAGGTCGCAGGGTGATTTGGCCAGCGAAACCAAAGGATTTGGTTTCTGTTGATTTGGGAAGTTTGGTAAAACTGGGTTGATTTCCTCGTGCAAAATCCTCGGAGTGATTCGCGATGACGCGTGACTTGAACGGGCGACGTATCCTCATCACCGGCGCATCGAGCGGCATTGGCCGAGCGCTCGCGCAACAGCTGGCGCCGATGGGCGCGAAGCTTGTGCTGGCAGCGCGGTCGGAGGACAAGCTCACGGAGTTATCCGCAACGCTGCCTGGCACTCATCTGGTGATGCCGACCGATGTCACCAAGGACGACGATCGCCAGCGGCTGCTCGATCAAGCCGTGGATCGCTTCGGCGGCCTCGATGTGCTGATCAACAACGCCGGCATCGCAAGCTGGGATCACTTCGCGAATTCCAGCGAAGCGATCCTGCGGCAAATCATGGAGGTCAACTTCTTCGCCCCCGCGGAGCTGATTCGCAAGGCGATTCCGATCCTCGTGAACGGGACGCAGCCGGCCGTCGTCAATGTGGCGTCGATGTGCGGCCGACGCGCCATGCCGGCGTGGAGCGAATATTCCGCGAGCAAGTACGCCCTGTGCGGCCTGACCGAGGCGTTGCGCGGCGAGCTGGCGCGGTTCGACATCGATATCTTGCTGATCGTTCCGGGCCTGACGAGCAGCGAATTCTCGCGGCACTTGTTGCGTGCCGAGGGCAAGGCGAAGATCGAGTACGACGAGGGCATGCCGCCGGAATATGTGGCCGGGCGAATCGTGCAAAGCTTGCAAAAGAACAAGACGGAGACGTGGATCGGCAGCGACACGAACTGGATGCTGCGCGTGAATCGGTGGGTGCCGCGGTTTGTCGATTACATGCTGGCGCAGAAGGTGAAGAAGTTGTATGAGGTTAGTTGATGAGCGAATGCAATGGGACACGACATAAGCGCCTACCTGGGCAATCAGGATCCTGAAGATCCGTTCGCTTATCTCGAGGGCTGGACGAATCAGCCCGAAATCGCCAGTCTTCGTCGTGGTTCCTCCAACCCAATGCGGCATCAATTGTATGAAGTCTTGAAGGCAACGGAGTACGACGGCGACGTTAGCGGTATTTGGGACGCGCGATGGTTCAATCGCAATCAATTAGAATTGGCGCTTGAGCAATTGCGCGAACGATTGACGCAAGGCCTTGACGTACAGCCCGAAATTGAATTTGTAACGAATTGTCTGTCGGCACTGCCGCTGGATCGGTCAAGCGTTTTCATTGCATTCGGTTGACTGGTTGTTTTTTAGCGCCCACCTTCGGGAGGATCCCTGCTTCATGTGCGGCATCGCGGGCATCATTAACTTGAACGAACCATCGGCGATCGATCCGCAGATCGTTCGCCGCATGGCCGATGCGATCACGCACCGCGGGCCCGATGAAGACGGCTTCTTCGCACGTCCCGGCCTGGCGATGGCCAATCGCCGGCTCTCGATCATCGGCTTGCACGACGGCAAGCAGCCGATCCACAACGAAGATCACTCCGTCTCCGTCGTCTTCAACGGCGAACTCTTCGATTATCCCGAAGTCAAAGCGCAGCTCGAAGCCAAGGGGCATCACTTCCGCACCCATTGCGACACCGAACTCATTCCGCATCTTTACGAAGAGCACGGCGAGGGGGTCTTCGAGAAGCTTCGCGGCCAATTCGCGGTTGCGCTGTGGGATGAACGCAAGCAGCAGTTATTATTAGCTCGCGATCGCTTCGGCATCTGCCCGCTCTACTGGTCGCAGCAGGGCGACTGGTTGTTGTTCGCTTCCGAGATCAAGGCATTGCTCGCGTCGGGCATGGTCGCGGCGCGGCCGGACGTGCGCGGCATCAATCATGCGTTCACGTTTTTCGCGTTGCCGGGGCCGGTGACGTGCTTTGAGGGCGTCAACTGTCTGTTGCCGGGGCGGTATCTGCGTATTCTCCCCTCGCCCCCGGAGGGGAGAGGGGGGCAAATACAAGAAAAGGTTTACTGGGAGATCGACTTCCCCGAGCAAGGGCAAGAGGAATACCACGACTTCCGCCGTTTCGGCTCGAATGCCAATTCACCCTTGATCGATGAGTTCGAAGCCGTGCTGAAGAAAGCGGTCGAACGTCGGCTGCGGGCGGACGTGCCTGTCGTGTCGTACCTCTCCGGCGGCGTCGATTCGAGCGTCGTCGTCGCGCTGGCGTGCGCTCAGCGGCGCAGCGAGGGCAAGGGGCCGATTCCGACGTTCACCATCGCGATCCAGGATCCGACGCTCAACGAAAAAACCGAGGCCGCGGAAGTCGCCCGGCACATCGGCGCGGACGCGATCGTCGTCAATTGCGGCCGGGATGAGGTGCTTAAAACGTATCCCGAGCTTATTCGCGCCGCCGAGGGGCCGGTAATTGACACGGCGTGCGCGGCCCTGTTGATGCTGGCACGAAAAGTGCACCAAAGTGGCTACAAGGTAGCGTTAACCGGCGAAGGAGCGGACGAGTGGCTGGCGGGGTATCCGTGGTACAAGATTCACCGCGTCCTCGGCGCTCTCGACGCGATACCGGGCTTGCCATTGAGCGGCCTGGCGCGACGGGCTTACTTGCGCTTGACCGGGGCGCCGAAGGTTTCGTGGGACGCGATGAAGCGCGTTCACAACGCAATTGGCGGCCCAAACGCCTGGCTTAACATCTACGGCCTGTTCGGCTCGTCCAAGACGCGCTTCTTCAGCGCCTCGATGTGGGAGCGGCTCGGCGATCATTTGCCGTACGAGGACTTGAAGCTCAACGTCGAACGCTCGAAGAAATGGCATCCGCTCAATCGCTCGCTGTATCTCGGCGCGCGGGTGATGTTGCCGGGATTGTTGCTCGCGTCCAAGGGGGATCGCGTGGCCATGAATTCGTCGGTCGAGACGCGTTATCCGTTTCTCGATGAAGACGTGTTCGCGTTTCTGGCGAAGCTGCATCCAAGCTGGAAGATGCGCGGCTTGCGCGACAAGCTGATTCTTCGCTATCTCGCGGATCGCTGGGTGCCGAAGTCGATTGCATGGCGGCGCAAGGCCATGTTTCGCGCGCCGCTCGACGGCTTTCACACGACGACGTTGCCGACATTCGTCGATCAACTGCTCAGCCCCGATTCGCTAAAGAAGTGCGGCTATTTCGATGTCGCATCCGTACAACATTGGCGGACGGCTTTTCGCAACATGCGCGAAGGCTCGAACCAGCGGACGATGGTCGAGATGGGCCTCGTCGGCGTGGTCGCGACGCAGCTTTGGCATCATACCTACCTCGGCGGCGGCCTGGCGGAGTTGCCAAGCTGGTCGCCGCCCGTGATTCAGGAAACGCCCGTTTACGTTTAGGGCTTGGCGAGCCACGGGGTTTATCCCCGTGGGATGGACCCCAATCCACGGGGATAAACCCCGTGGCTCGCAAGGATCGGAGATATTTGTGTCCTACGCACTCTCCACCCTCTGGTACGAACGCCATCGCTATCTCCCCGCGGTGCTGGCCGTGTCGTTTAGTTGCATGCTCATCGCGCTGCAGTGCGGCTTGCTGCTCGGCCTGTTCTCGATCACGTCGATTCCAATCGATCACTCCTCCGCCGACATCTGGGTCGGCCATCCCGATGTGCCCAGCGTCGATCTCGGCATTCCCATTCCGGAAGCCTGGCAATCCTATCTCGCCGTCGATGAGGTCGTGCATTATGAGCCGTACATGGAAGGCTTCGCGTACTGGAAGAAGCCGACCGGCGGCACCGAACTCGTGCTGGTGATCGGCACCCGGCTCGGACCGGACGCGATCGGCGCCATCAAGGAACTGACGCCGGAACTGCGGACGCTCTTGTCGGAGCCCAACGCGGTGGTGATCGACGAAGGGGAATTCGGCCGGCTTGGCATCAAGAAGGTCGGCGATACGGCGGAGATTTTGGGAAAACGCGTCCGCGTCGTCGGCACCGTGTCGGGGTTGCGCAGTCTGGCGGGGCCGTATTTGTTTTGCTCGCTGGATACGTCGCGCAAGTTCCTCGCGCCGCCGCCGGGGCAATGTACGTTCATCCTGGCCAAATGCAAATACAAAGAGGACGCGCCGCAAGTCGTGGAAAAGTTGAAAAAATTCGAGCGGAAGTTGTCGCCGTTCACGACGGAGGATTTTTCGAGCAAGAGTCAGCGCCATTGGCTGTTCAAGACCAAGGCGGGCATCGCGCTGGGCCTGGCGGCGGCGCTGGGTCTGCTCGTTGGCGCCGTCGTGACCAGCACGACGCTTCATTCCGCTACCGTCTCCTCAATCAAGGAGTACGCCGTCTTGCGGGCCCTCGGCATTCCACGCTGGCGCATGGCGATGATGGTGCTGTCGCAGTCGTTCTGGGTCGGCATCACCGGGATTGCGCTCGCGTTTCCCGCGATTTATGGGATCAAACTTGGCGGCGATTATTTTTTCGCCGCCAAAATTTTGCTGCCAACCTGGCTGAATCTTGGCGCGATCGTCATCACGTTGACGATGGCGATGGGTTCCGGACTATTCGCCCTGCGAAGTTTGCGGCATGTCGAGCCGGTGACGCTCTTGCGTTAAACATGCTGCGTGCAGGCGGGCGGTCAAACCAGGATGGTCGCGTCGATTGTGTCGGTTGTACGGCGTGCCCCTGAGTTGGAATCGGGAAAGGCTGTATTTTTTACAACGTCAAAAAAGGCGTTCCCTGTAAAATCCTTGAATACCGAAAACCTTTTTTCCATATAATAACTGACCTATGCTCGCTACCTTGACACAACGAGAATTGCGAATGGATGCGGCGCCCGCAACGCCGACGATGAAAGCCTGGGGGGTCACGCGCAGCTTCGGCGAAGGGGAAACCAAGATCTACGCCCTGCGCAACGTCAGCCTCGAGCTTAACGCCGGCCAGCTCACGCTGCTCATGGGGCCTTCGGGCAGCGGCAAATCGACGCTGCTCGCCGTCCTGTCGGGCTTGCTCCATCCCGATTCCGGCACCGTCCTGATCCAGGACCGCGATCTCTGGGCCACGACCGAGCCCGAGCGCGAAGCGTTTCGCCTGGCGCATTTCGGCTTCATCTTTCAAGGCTACAACCTGTTCGCGTCCTTGACCGCCCGGCAACAAATGGAAATGGTGTTGCGCTGGGGCGTCGGCGCGTCGGCCCGCGAGGCGAAAGAAAAAACGGACGAGATGATGGCCATGCTCGGCCTGACGAAAAAAGCGGAATTGCGGCCTTTGCAACTTTCGGGCGGCGAAAAGCAGCGCGTCGCGATTGGCCGGGCGCTGATCAAGCAGCCGGGCTTCGTCTTCGCGGATGAGCCGACCTCCGCCCTCGATTGGAAGCATGGCCAGCACGTGATCGAACTGTTGCGGGCGGCCGCTCACGATCAAGGTTCGACCATCCTCGTGGTGGCGCACGATTCGCGCATCATCCCCTTCTGCGATCGCGTCCTGCAACTGGAAGACGGCATCCTTTTCGAAGGCTCCGAAAAGCCGGCGGAACTGTACGCCGACAGCGCGTTGCAGACCAGTTATTGATCTCCATTCGCGGACATTCCGCTTCGCCCTAATCCGCGACGCTCTCGACGGACAGGTAGGTCCGTTCCATCATGCCAGGGAGGTTTTCCGCATGAAAGCATTCTGGATCGTCGGCGTCTTGCTCCTGGTAGGCATGATCGTCGGCGTGCGCCTCTTGTTCATGGGCTCGGCCGCCCAGGCTGACGTCAATGATCCGAACGTGTCCAATCCCGAACGCATCGTCTGCTGGGGCAACTTCGACGTCGAAAAAGGCGTCGCCCGCCTTTATCCGCGCCAGTTCGGCACCGTCGCTTATGTCCACGCCGAAAGCGCCAAGGCGAAGGAAGGCGAACGCGTCAGGGTCAAGAAGGACGAGCTGCTGTTGCAAGTGGACGACGGTGTCGCCCAGCTCACGGTTCTGGAAGCGGAAGCCGCGGTCCGCGCCAGCGAGCAACAATTGGCGCAGGCGAAGCAACTGCCTGATCTTTACAAGATTCAAAAAGAGCGGCAACAATCCGCCATAAAGGCCATCGAGCTAGAAATCCAGCAATTCAAGGTCGAGCTCGACAGCAAACTCTTGGGGCTTGAAGAGCAAAATCCAAAGCTCGCCAAGCTCTATCGCGATCTGGCCAAATTCGGCGAGGATAAGCTCAAAGAAAAACAGAAGGCGGAAGAAGGCACGCTTCGAGAAATCGAATTGCAGGACGCCGACTTGAAAATCAAACAGGCCGAGGCCGATCTCGATGCCAAGAAGGTGACCGTGAAGAAGGCGCAGGAAGTGGTCAAGTATCACAAGATTCTGGCGCCGAGCGATGGCTTTGTTTTGCGCGTCCACACGCGTGAGGCAGAAGCGTTGGGCCCGAACCCGATGTCGCCGGCGATCGAATTCGTGCCCGACCTGCCGATCATCGTGCGCGCCGAGGTGCTGCAGGAATGGGGCCGGCACGTCAAGCCGGGCGCGGAAGTGACGATCGAAGACGACACGTACAAGGGCCCGGAATGGAAGGGCATCGTGCGGCGCGTCTCGACCTGGTATGCGACGACGCGCAGCCCCGTGATTGAGCCGTTCCGCTATAACGACGTTCGCACGCTGGAATGCATCATCGACGTGACCGAAGGCAGCAGTGAAAAAATGATCGGCCAGCGCGTGCGAGCGCGGATCAAGATCGAAAAATAACCACAGATCAACTTGGCGCGGCTGAGCCGCAACCACTAACGCAAATGACGAATGCCGAAGCACGAATGACGAAAGAATGACGAAACCCGAATGCCGAATTAATGCCATCTGCGTTGAATTCGGAATTCGTCATTCGTGCTTCTTTCGTCATTCGTGCTTCGGCATTCGTCATTTCGGTCTCTTTTTTCATCCAGGTTCATCTGTGGTTCCTCCAGGAATCCACGCCTGAGTGCCGACGCCTCCCTTGAGTTCGTAATTGCGCTTGCGCGGCTTCACCGGCTCCTCCGGAGTCGTATCTTCTTCTTCCTCGTCCTCTTTCTTGACGGGTTCCGGCGCCATCGCATCGCGCAACGACAGCGAGATTCGCCGCGCCTGCGGATCGACGCTCAGAATCTTCACCTCGACTTGCTGATCGGGCTTCACGATGTCGATGACGCGCCACACCTTGTTCCGCGCCAGCTCGGAAATGTGAATCAATCCTTCAACGCCCGGCTCCAGCTCGACGAATGCGCCGAAATCCATCGTGCGCGTCACCTTGCCTGGCACGACTCGGCCCGACGCGTACTTCGTCTCGATATTGTCCCACGGGCTCGCTTCGAGCTGCTTCAATCCCAGGCTCAGCTTGCGTTTTTCGCGGTCGATCTTGAGCACGACGACCTTGATCATCTGCCCGGCCGTCAAAACCTTGGTCGCGTCGGCGATGCGTTGCCAGCTGATTTCACTGACGTGCAGCAAGCCATCGACGCCGCCAAGATCGACGAACGCGCCGAAGTCGCGCACATTGCCGATGACGCCCTGACGAACCTGGCCTTCTTGCAGCTCCGCCCACAGCTTCTCGCACATTTCCTCGCGCTCTTTTTCCTGTAAAGCGCGGCGGCTGACGACGAGGTTGCGCGCTTCCTTGTCCACGTCGGTCACGATGCACATTAACTTTTGATTGACGAATTGAGCCGCATCCTCGACGCGGAAGCGATCGATCTGGCTGATCGGCATGAAGCCGCGGATGCCGTTGACATCGACGGACAGGCCGCCCTTGTTCGTTTCGAGCACGCGCGCCTCGACGAGCATGCCCTCGGCGACGGTGGACCAGTCGGCGTGGACGGCGGCGCCGCGGCGCGACAGGATGAGCAAGCCGTTGGCGGGGTCGTAGCCTTCGATGGAGATTTCGATCTCCGCGCCGATGGTGGGCGGTCCTTCCGGGAAGTGCTCCATCGTCAGGACGCCCTGGCCGCGGCCGCCGGGGATGTCCACGAAGATGTCGGGCGGATGGATCGAGATGATCGTGCCCTTTTTCTTGCCTTGATTGGCCTGCGCCGCCGCCTGATCGCGGGCACGCTTCGAATCGTCGGCGCTATAGATGCTCGCGGCGTCCATGTCCTTGAGTGCCGCCTCGAGTTCGTCGGCGATCTCGGCGTCGAGGTCGCGCACGTTGGGCGCCGTCTTTTGCTTGTAATCCATGTCGGAATCGAGCGATGGGATGCGTTTCTTGGGGCCACCGTCGCCGCGCGGTTTGCGTTTCTCGAACGGACGATTCGGCTTGCCGGCGGGCTTAT
>DAIOGM010000171.1:0-4054 GCA_036745215.1 Gemmataceae bacterium | reverse complement strand
GCTTCCGGCGGCGTCGGCGCGGACTGCGGTTTTTCACTCTCGGTTGACATGGCAATGTTCCGTATTAGTCGGCGAGCCACGGGGTTCATCCCCGTGGTGTTCGGCCTTCGTCCCTCATTTCACGGGGATAAACCCCGTGGCTCGCAAACGGTTATTATACAATCCGACGTGATTACTTCACCTTGATCTCGCGCACCCACAGGTTCTTGAACGCGACCTTGCCGCCGTGGTTTTGGACGCAGACGTAGCCCTTGATCGGGTTCTTCTTGAGCTTTTCATCCGTGCTTTGATCGAAGTCGATGATCTTCTCGCCGTTGATTTGAATCTTGATCTTCGGGCCGACGCATTCGATGTCCATCGTATTCCATTCCCCCGCGGCCTTTTGCGGGTTCGACGACGGCGCGACGTAACGGTACAGCGAGCCGGTGCTCAGCTTCGTCGGCTCCTTGCCGAAGTCGTCGTACAGCTGAATCTCGTAGCACGCATACGATGGCCGGGAGTCTTTCGACTTCTTCGGATCGAACGCGACGGTGCGAATGCCGACGCCGGAGTTGCACTTGGGCTGCAAACGATATTCGAGATGGAAGTGGAAGTCCGCGAACTCTTGCTTCGCATAGCGCAGGAAGCCGAAGCCCTTGCCGTCGCAATCGAGGAGGCCGTCCTTGACGAACCAGACGTCTTTGAGCTTGTCGCCGTCCTTGTAGTCCTTGGCGCCCTCGGCGAGCCAGCCGTCGAGATTCTTGCCGTTGAAGAGGATGATTTTGCCGTCCGCGTCACCGCCCGCGTCGCCGGGAGTGCCGGCGCAAGTAAGAACCAAGACGCTGCAAAGCAACAGCTGCAATCGTCGCATGTTCAATCTCCGCTTGCATTTCATGGCTGTCAATCTGACGGTCAACGTATTCAATCCGCGCGCATGCAGCAACCAGAAATCTTGTTGAGCGATTCGACTACTCAAGACATGAACAGAATCTTCATTGGCATGCAATGAGAGCTTCATGAGTTGTTTCGAATGGACCTATATGCTCTCACTGCTGAATAGCAACTGGAGGAGAGCAACTGGTAACCCGAAAGGAACAACCATGAACGCTGCTCGGACGAAGATGCGAAATGGCTTTACGCTCATCGAATTGCTGGTGGTGATCGCGATTATCGCGATTTTGATTGCCCTCCTGGTTCCAGCTGTGCAAAAGGTTCGCGAGGCGGCGGCGCGGACGCAATGTATCAACAATCTCAAGCAGCTGGCGATTGCGGCCCACAATCACGCGTCGGGATCCAAGTCGCTGCCGCCGGGGCTGCCGCATTTTGGCGATCGCTTCACGGCGCCGGAGAACGGCTCGAACGCCGGGAATATTCCTCTCTGGTGGGTGAGCGGAAATCGCGGTGACGCTCCAGGGGCCAACGGCGCCAACGCGGCGTGTTACGGCCCCAGCTGGCCCTGGCATATCCTCGCCGAGATGGAAAAAGCCATGATCGCGGACGGCGTCATCGGCGCGATCAACAGCGGCGACAAGAATGAGTCAAATCCTCAGGACAATCTCGACGGCACGCCGTTCCGCCGACCGCAGTTTCATTTCCAAATCCCGATGCAGGGCCACATGACCTGCCCCGCGTCGCAGCATGTTGATGTTGAATACGCCGATTTCTCACTGGAGAACTTGCGCAAGGCCAATTATGTCGCCTGTTTCGGCGGCGACTCCTTCATCCACGCCGTGCCCGATTCCACCAATCCGAACTCCACCAAGCGCGGCGTGTTTGGCGTCGTCAACCAAGTGCAAAAGAACCCGGTGGAAATGCGCATCGGCTACGGCAAGGGCGTCAAACTGGTCAACGTCCTGGACGGCACGTCCAACACCGTCATGTTCAGCGAGGTTCTTCCTTATGCGGACGCCCACGAAACGGCTTCCGACGCGCCGTATGGCAGGAATCGCGATTGGCGAGGCTGCGTGCTCGTGCCGGGCGCAGGCGGCAATACCTTCACAACCAAGTTCCCGCCCAACACTCCCGGCGTGGACGTTTTGCCCGGCTGCGACACGCGCATCCCGGCCGGCAATCCTCTCAAATGCACGCAGAACCGCGCCGATGGTTTCACGTTTGCGACGGCGCGCAGCCGGCACTCCGGCGGCGTCAATGCCGCGTTCGCGGACGGCGCGGTCAAATTCGTCTCCAATTCCATAACGCCCAACGTCTGGAGTGCGCTGGGCACCATGGCGGGTTCCGAGGCCGTCAACATCGATTTCTAATTGGAAACCTGGCGAGCCGAGCTTCTCTCGCTGCACGGCTCGCATTTTCGTTTTCGTGAAAGGGAGGGCGTGATGATGCGAATCACGATCAGCGGCCCAAGCGTAATGCTCCTTGTCGCTGTCCTTTTGTCGTCAGCGGGCTGCACTCGTGCGCCGCAGCCGTTGG
This sequence comes from Gemmataceae bacterium, assembly GCA_036745215.1. Lineage (GTDB taxonomy): Bacteria > Planctomycetota > Planctomycetia > Gemmatales > Gemmataceae > SIAQ01. Next base: position 1,648 of record DAIOGM010000171.1, on the reverse strand, counting down.
ATTTCGGCACGCCGGAAGGCAAAGAAGTTGCCCGGCTGATCATCGAAGATCTTCAAGAAAGTGTCGACCAGCCAAAGGTCCTGCAAAGCCGAATTTTTGTCGCGGGCGCCGCGCCGACCGGCGAATCGCTCAAGCGGTTTTGCGAAAACCGGTACGATGTCGTGGGCAACCCGAGCGTGGCCGGCACGGAAGCGACCGCCAAGATTCGCGTGCGCAACGCCGAGGATTCCAAGGACGTCGGCGTCGTCGAATGGACGTTTACCCAGGTCATGCTGGGGAGTGGAGAATCAAGTCCGCCCCGCTGCCATAGTCCCCGATCGCCAATGCCTGCCGTTCGAAGCAACCCAATTCTGACTGAAACGACTCCGTCGAATCCTCGCGCCAACCCATTCGTTCGCTTGCCAGGTCCATATCCTGCGAATGCAAACATCAATTCCAAATGATAAATTCATTATTTGTTTTGATTTCCGTTCCCTTGTTTGTTAAAGAATCATTAGGTTAATTTGATTTTTCAATGAAATTGGCACTATTCTCGCCGGTGAGGGAAGCTATTATAGATTCATTATTTCTTCATTGTCCAACTGGAAACGCTGCCATGACGACCTCTCCCAAAGCTTCGCGTCCGGGCTTCACCTTGATTGAGCTTCTCGTCGTGATCGCGATCATCGCGATATTGATCGCCTTACTTGTGCCGGCGGTGCAGAAGGTGCGCGAGGCGGCGGCGCGAATGCAATGTTCGAACAATCTGAAGCAACTGGCGCTGGGGTGCCAGAACTATCATTCCGTCTACAAAGCGTTCCCACCCGGAGTGCCGAGTTGCCACACGAATTTGGTCGATTCTTGGATGACCGCCGGCAACCAGGATGCGTCCGCGGCCGGGAAACCGGCGTGCTACGGTCCGGCCTGGACGGTGCACCTGGTTGGCTACATCGAACAAGCGGCAACCGAAAACGCCGCGGCCGTGAAGCCCTACGGTCCGACGGGGGACGGCCAAGACGCCGCCGAGGCGAATCCGCCCGACAACTGGGAGCACGCCGCCAACGGCGGGATCGGCACGTATCTTCCAGGAATCGTCTGGACCTGTCCGTCGGCGCCCCGAATGAACGAGTTTTTTAGCAGCTGGACGCTGGAGAACCTCGTCAAAGGCAATTACGTCGCCAACTTCGGCTCGGACAATTTCATGTCCTTTCAAAACGCCACGACTGCCGGCCCATTCGGCGTGACGACTGTGCAAAAAACTCCGCCCCAATCACGCTGGGGATTCGGCACCGGCGTCAAGATTGTTCAGATAACCGACGGCTCATCAAACACGCTCCTCTTGAGCGAAATCTACGCGTTCGACCACGTCCAGGACGGGCGAGGCCTGTGGATTTGGCCAGGCATGGGCGGCAACATCTTCACCGGACGCACGCCGCCGAATTCGCCCGGCACCGACATCATGGGAGGATGTCCGCCGTCAACTCCCCCTGGCATGCCGACCGAATTGATCTGTTTTCGCAACCGTAATGATGGCAACGTCTGGGCGGCCGCGCGAAGCAAACATTCCGGTGGCGTGAATGCGTCCTTGGCGGATGGCTCCGTGAGATTTATCAGCAGCAGCATCACCATCGCCACGTGGAAAGCACTGTCAACGCGCGCGGGAAACGAA
>DAIOGM010000170.1:5657-14058 GCA_036745215.1 Gemmataceae bacterium | reverse complement strand
GCTTGCTCTGGCGCGAGCTGCTCGATGCGTGGCTTGGCCGCGGCGCCAGCGGCGATTACGAAATGCCGGCGCATCAAGGCGTTGGAAGTTTGACCCTGCATCTCTTCACGCGCCATGAGGTCGTTCGTTTGTTGCGTTCCGCCGGTTTTGCAATCGTTGACGTGCGGGCGTTAAGCGTCGATGGCGTACTCCGCGCGCCATGGTGGTTTGGACGTTTACGCAGCTATGGCTATCTCATCGCCGCACAAAAACCGGTGATGTAGGCACGTCAACCTGCAATCGTGCGTACCTCGCTGGATCGAATCGAGAACAATCGAATCGCCGTCAACAAACATGCCAGGGCGAGGACGAGAAACCAGGCCTGTTGAAAGAAGATCAACCACATCGCTTCGGTTCGCAGGGCGGGCGCCAGGCGATCCACGTCTTCGTGCTGAATGAGCAAATTGAGGTAACCCTGAAACATCAATGTGAATTGACTCCAGAACAACAGGTGCAGCGCGAAGATGACGACGAGAATCGCCAGGCCGATCAGATTGGCGACCGCGACGCGCCGGCAAATCACCGACAAGAGCAATCCGAGCGAGCTGACGAACAAAAGCAGCGGCCACGGCAGTAATACTAGGGCAAGGCCGGTTCGTACCGGGAATACGCCGAACAAGGAACAGACAAGAGGCGTCGCCAGCGTCACGACGATCAACACGCGATTACGCATCCAGGGGGCGAGCCATTTGATAAAGAGGATTTCCGCGCGTTCCACCGGCAACAAGAGCAAGAAATCGAGCGTATTTTGCTCGCGTTCGCGCGCCACGCCGGGCGTCGATTGGGTTGCCATGATGATGAAGAGCGCGCCCATCATACTGAAGTAGCCCAGGGCGCAGAGAGCAGTCATTGCCTCTTGTCCCGTCTGATCATGGGGACGGCCCAACCGGAATCCTGCAGCCATAATTGCAACGAGCGTGATGGTACCCAGCCCGATCCACGGCAATACGGGATGCACTTCGAAAGTGGGTCGATCGTGCTCCATCTCTTTCCATAGAAGCGCGTTATCCGGAATCGGCGTCGTCGTCGCCTCCACGCGCTTCACGCGCGGCTTCGGCGCACGCTTCACACTGGCCGGCGGGTTGACGCGCTTGATCCAGTTCAGGTCGCGCAGCTTGCGAAATTGCCGAGTCGCCAGCCAGTAAAAAAACAGCGTCCCCGCGAGGAACGGCAACGCCATTAACGCTTGCAGCCACAACTCCGGTTGCGCCGGTCCATGCCCTTCGAGAACCGCCACGACGATCGGGCCAGTGTAATAGAGCATGCCGAACTCGATCACGTACGCGAGGATCATCGCCTCCGTGTATCGCCGCGCCGTCACCGAAACCCACAAACACATGCTGCCCAAGAACAAGATCATCAACAGGCTGAAGCCGAAGTGCATCGCCAACAACTCCATGTTGACGCCGCCCCAAAGCGTGATGATCGCCAGCATCGGCAAGCTGAGCAATGCCAGGAACATCAAATGAACGACGCGCGCCGCGAATTTTCCAAGCAGAATCTCGCGATCGGTCAGATGCGTTTGAAAGATCAACTCGAGCGTTCCGCTCTCGCGTTCCTCGACGATCGTGCTCGCCAGGTAAATTGGAGCGAGCAGCGCGATCATGACGTATTGGAAGATCAACAGCGATTGCGTGAAATTGGTCGCGAGCCGGGCGTAGTCGTTGATGTGCCCCGCGAACGGCTGGCTTTTTTCGTAAACGATCCACCACGCGATCATCAGCGCCGCCAAATAGCCGCAGCGCAGGTAGACGTTGCGGCGATTGCGCGCCAGGCGGATCAGGTCGTAATAGAAATGCGGGCCGAACATCGCTCACCATACGCGCGTACGAGTTTCGGAAGTCTTGCGGGTAAACATCCAGTACGACAAGCCCGCGCTCAGCAAGGCCAGGAGCAGGAAGGCGATTTGTTGCACCACAAAAAACCGCGTCAGCCTCGCCGTGGCGCTGGCATTGAGAGGCCGCGGCGTCGAGAACGAGAACAAGAGCTCCGGAATCGATTCGAGAATCAACACCACGTCATTCCAGCGCAACAGGTGCAACAAGAGAAGCACCAGCAAGCCCGCGATCATCGCGAAGTTGGCGAACATCACACGCCGCGCCATCACCGACAGCAATACCCCCAGACAATGCACGAGAAACAACAATGGCCACGGCAGGACGAGAAACAACAGCCCCAGTCGAATCGAATACATGCCGCTCGCGATGCCGACAATGGGAATCGCAATCAAAAGGAGCAAGAGAACGCGGGCCCGGCACCATGGGCCGAGCCATTTCCACAACAGGATCTCCGCTCGTTCCAGCGGCAACAGGAGCAGGAAATCGAGCGTGGCATGTTCGCTTTCGCGTGCCACCGATGACGTCGCCAGGATCGCCTGCGCCAAAAGCGCCACGGCCACGACGGCGAGGTAGCCCATGTTGGACATGACGCGCAGGATGTCCGCGAACTCGTGGCGTTCCGGGGGAACGGGCCGTTCCCACACCTGGCGCAGGTGCAAGCCGCCCGCGATCAGAACCAACGCCAGCATCACCCAAATCAGCTGGTCGAGGATGGCTGCATCCCGACTGCGGCGCATCTCCTTCCATGCCAGCGCGTTGTCCGGAACGTCGCGCGTCGGCCTGGTCCAATCGTCGATGACGTCCACGGGAGGTTTATCCTCAACCTTAGCCGCCTTGCCGACGCGCTCCTTGATCCATTTCAACTCGCGCAGCCGACGAAACTGCCAGAGCGCGAGCATGTAAAAAAGGACGCATCCCAGTAGGAGCGGCGCCGCCAACAGTGTGAGCACGACAGCGAGAATCTTGAGCGACGTGATGCCGTCGCGGGCCAGTTCGTCGAAAAAGGGATGCACGCGATTTTCGACCAGGATGATGCCGCCGGCGATCAGCGCGACGCCGCAGAAGAAGATCAGCCCATAGGCGATCGCGACCGCTTCCGGAAAGCTCCTCGCGAGCGCCGACGCCCACATGGTGGCCATGCCGAGAAAAAGGATGAGCAGCACGCTAAACGCGAGATGCAAGATCAACGGCTCATACGCGACGCCGCCCCACAGATTAATCAGCGCCAGCATCGGCAGCGCCGCCGGCGCGAGGACGAGAAGCTGCACGATGCGGGCGGCGAATTTGCCGAGGATGATTTCCTGATCGCTCAGGTCCGTTTGAAACAACAATTCGAGCGTGCGGTTCTCCTTCTCCTCCATGATCGTGCCGGCCAGGTAAATCGGCGTCACCAGCAAGATCAAGGCATATTGAAACATGAGCAGGGCGTTCGAATACTTGGCGGTCTGGCGCGTGATTTCGAGGAAGTAATGGCGCGTGACGGTTTGCTCTTCGTAGACGAACCACCAGCCCAGCAAGAGCGCGATGAGGTAGCCGCAGCGCAAGACGAGGTTGCGCCGCTTTCGCGCCAGGCGGATCAGGTCGTAATAGAAATGCGGGCCGAACATTACTTGCCCGTCAAGATTCCGGAGATCGAGACCGATTGTCAAACGTTACGAACGCGGCCGCCACGCACGCTGCGCCGAAGACGGTGTAAGTCAGCATCACGAACATGGCGCCAATGCCCAATGACATTGGCTCATGAAGCGCTTGTTTCCGGAGTAGTTGTCCTCTACCCCCAACCGCTTCGGCGTCCAAAAGAGGGAACGCCATTGGCTCGAGATAGGACAATGGTCCCCAACCATATGGAGCCACAAAGGTCGCTGCGACCATCAAAATCACAATAACGAGCAACACCAGATTGGCACGCAACACCGTGCCCAAGGTGACCGAAAGGAGAAGGCCGAATCCTGCGATGAACAAGACCAACGTAGTTGGCGCGATGCAAAGCAGGACCGTGCTGCAGGGATGATACGCCCCGACCAAGGTACCAAACGTCAGGTTTGCCGCGAGGAGACACAACCACGGCCAGCCGCGCATCAGGCTGCCGTACAACTTGGCCCACAGAATCTCGCTGCGATCGATCGGCAAGAGCAAAAGCGGCTCGAGCGTCTGCTGCTGACGTTCCCGCGCGACGCACGCCGCCGTTCGGAAGCCGACGCCGAGCACGTACGCGCCAAGGCAGCAATAGTAAAGGAAACGCAGCACGATCGACCAGGCATCAATCGCGCTGCGAAATTCCGCGCCGCCCAGGAATAACGAACGCACGAACCAGAACGCCATCACCAGAAAGCCGGTCACCAGGAACGGCAACGCCGGCACCAGCACCACCGGCGAGAAAAACCACGGCGGACCGCCCACGAAGCGTTCCTTCCACCAGAGCGCGTTGTCCGCCACCGGCGGCAGCGTGTAGGGAATCGAGAACTCCGTCTCCGGCTCCATGGAACGTTGAATGCGCGGCCGCTCGATAATCGGCGGCGGCGCGTGCGTGGTCGTCGTGAGCACGGGCTCGACTTGAAACGCCGTCGCATCGAGCGGCGCCGGCACGCGGCGCGCGATCCCGACCGGTTCATGGGTCACGTCCAGCCTCTCCGGCGCCGGCGGCAACACCGCGCCGAGCGGTTCGTGTTCCCTGAGCGCCGCGATCGCCAGCGACAGAAAGCCGACGACGATCACCAGATGGACGATGCACAGGATGCCGAGATCTTGCACGGTGATTTGGCCCACTCCGCCCGCACGCGAGTCCTGCAACACGAAGGGAAAGCCGCGCAGCGAAAACATGCAGCAAAATCCCATCGGCAAAATCACCGCGTACGACGTCATCACCGCCGCCGTCACCGTGCGCATCAGCACGGATGCGAGCAAACAGATACTGCCGAGCGACAGGATATTGAGCACGGTGTTGAGCAAATTGCCGGCGATCAGCACCATGTCGATGCCGCCCCAGAATTGCACCAGGCACAGGATCGGCACCCCGGCGAGCACAAAGCCGAATAGATGAATCGTCCGCGCCAGGAGCTTGCCCAGGATGATCTCGGTGTTGCTCAGATGCGTCGTGAACAGAAGCTCCAGCGTGCGGCGTTCTTTTTCCTCGGCGATGGCGCTGCCGAGATACGCCGGCGCCAGCACCATGATGGCGATGTTTTGCACCATGAACAGCGTGAAGGTGAATCGCTCGGAAACGCGGGCGAAGTCGTTCGCCGTCATGCCGGCGTGAAACTGCGTTTGTTTGAAAACGATCGCCAGACCGACGAACATGGCGATGATGTAAAGGCCGCGCAGCACGGTACTGCGGCCGCGGCGCGCGAGTCGGACGACGTCATAGTAGAAGTGGGGCCCAAGGAGCTGCCAGCCGCCGTGGCGGTACACAACGACGTTGAGTGCGACGAAGCCGATCGACGCGACCGCGGCGGCGCCGATCCAGCCCGCGTCGCGTCCGCCGACGATCAGGATGCCGGCGGGTAAGACGAGCAGAAACAGCACCACGAAGACGCGCTGAAACCACGACCAATGCTTGAACGCGTCCCAAATAATCAGCGGTCTCGTGGCAGCGGGCTTGGACATGCGATGAATCACCAAACAAGATCGACGGCCATCGTTCGATCCATCTTAACCGACCAGGGCGCGTTGCCATCACGAAAAAGCAAGCTGTTTTTTGGGCGCATCAGCATCGCAGAACGAAATCACTTCCATTAACATAACTCCACACGAAGATTGGCTCGCCTCCGGAGAATCCTTCATGTCTCATACCATCGACTGGCTGTACCACCGCAAGAATTGAATGTCGTGCGAAAAAGCTCAGGGGTTCCTTGAGCAAAACGACGTGGCTTCGACGACCGTGGTGGATGCGAGAAAAGAAAAACAAGGCAAGGCCGAGGCGCTCGCGCTGGCGAAGTCAGCGAGCGTCGTTCATTTCGCCAAGGGCAAGAAGTTGGTCACCTTCGACATGAAAAAAGACGCCCCCGACGACGCGACGTTGCTTTCGCATTTGCTCGGTCCGACCGGCAACTTGCGAGCGCCGACGATCAAGAAGGGGAAAACGCTTTTCGTTGGTTTCAACGAGGAGGCGTATCAGGCGCTGGTGAAATAGCACGCCGCGAACGCCAGCGGGTCCATATCCAGCCGACGCTCCAGGTGAACGCCGCGGCGAGCACGGCGGCGCCGATGATCAGGCCCCACGGAGTGCGGAACGGGAATTCGTACACGTCGATGACATGATCGCTTCGCAGCATGGCCAGATGCTTGCCGTCCGGCGTGAAGCGTGCTTCCGTCACGTGCGAAAAGTGCGCCAATTCCTCGTTCGTCGCCCAGCGGCGCACGCGCACGATCTCGTCGGGCAACATGGGCAATAGTTTCTTCAACCACGCGGGCCGATTGGCGTCGCCGAACCAGACTTGAATCTGACCGTCGGGCGAGAATACCTGATTGCGGCCATACTCGTGACTCGGCTCCTCGCGGATTTGGCCGGTGGTCGTGTCGATGAAGGCCTGATGCAATCCCATGCCGGCGATGACCGCGCCCTGAGGCCAACCTTGCGCGATGATAATCTTCGCGTCGTTGGAGACGAACATCACGCCCATTTGATCGCTGGGCAACGTCGCCGACGCCGCCAGGTCGCCGGTCGCCAACGAATAGACGCGTACCTCCTTGCCTTTCTGGTGGATCGCGAATTCTCGCAAGAAACCGTTGATTTCAAGGCCGTCGATGACACGCTTGTGCCGGCGCACGACTTTGCCGGTTTTGGAATCGTGAATGCCAACGTCGCGAACGTAGTGAAGGTTGCCGTCCGCGTCGTAAAAAAAATGATCGGCGTGAGCGTAGTAACGGTCCAGGCGTTTGCCGGTTGTCAGATCGAAGATTTCAACGGCATGACCGTCCGGATGCCAGCGCCACAGGACGACAGTCAACCAGCGTTCATCGAGAGAAAAGAGCGGCGTCGCATGGCCATGAGCGTCCGGGACGTCTAACTTGATCCAGGGCGTTTCCGTATTCGCCGCAGGATTCCAAATTTCGCCGACGGGCTTGATTCGGCCATCGTCGGATTCAGACATGTAATTCAGAAAGAAAATCCGCGCCTCGGAATCAACCGCATCGAATTGCGCGCGTGTAATATTGGCATCGGGAAGCGTCAATGCAAAGGACCGCGTCGGCTGCGGCGGCAATGACCAAACGACCAGCGCGACGGTCACGCCGACCAACAAGGCGATCCAAGTTCGCGGCCGACGCCATGCCGACATGCATGAACTCTCTTTATAAAAATCCAAGCCAATTCATCGTACCCATTGTGTTGATCGGATTCTTGTGTCAAAATCCGACTTCCTTTGGTTTTCCACTTGCCAAACGACTAAATTGGATATAAATATCCAAATATGAGGTTTCTCTCCCTATTACCGTTTGGAGTCCGTATGAATCGGTACGTGCGATGGACCCTGCTTGGTGTCGTGGGAATTCTGCTGATGCGCGGCACGGAATCGGCGCCGGCGCAAGGCGACAAGAAGATGCCCGACAAGGCCGCCGTGGAGCGGACGCGTGAGCAGGTCAAGATGCTCGACACGCTTTACAAGACGGCCGTCGTCAGCATCACCAACAGTTATGTCGAAGGCCAATCGAGCGTGCCGGCCGCCAAGGACGTGTTCGCGGCGATGCACAAGGCCGGCTATCACAACGCCCGGCTCATCGACGCGACCGGCAAGCCGAAGAACAAGAAGAACATCGCCAGCACCGACTTCGAGAAGAAAGCCGTCGCCGAGATGAAGTCGGGCAAGACCTATTACGAGGAAGTCGCGGAAGTGGACGGCAAGCACGTCTTCCGCGCGGCGACGATCGTGCCGGTGGTGCTGCAGCAATGCGCGACGTGCCATGGCAAGAAGGAAGGCACGCTGCTGGGGGCGATTGTGTACGAGTTGCCGGTCAAGTGATGTGTGCGAATTCGTTCAGCGCCCGCGCGGCGCCAAGCAGGCGCTAAACGGATTTCAGCGAATGACTTACTTATTCTTCACCAGAATCGCCTTGCACACCTTCGGCGGCGACATCGGCAGCACGTCCATGCGCACGCCCACGGCGTTGTAAATCGCATTCGCGATCGCGCCGCACGGCGGCACGATCGGCACCTCGCCGACGCCGCGCACGCCGAAGGGATGCTTCGGGTCCGGCACCTCGACGATCACCGCGTCGATCATCGGCAGGTCGAGCGACGTCGGCATGCGGTAATCGAGGAAGCTCGCGTTCGTCATCGTGCCCTTGTCGTTGTAGACGTACTCCTCGTTGAGCGCCCAGCCGATGCCCTGCACGGAGCCGCCCTGGATTTGGCCTTCGACGTAACTGGGATGGATCGCGGTGCCAACGTCTTGCACCGCGGTGTAACGCAGGATGGTGGTCTTGCCCGTTTCGGGATCGACCTCGACATCGGCGATGTGAACGCCGAAGCCGTTGGTGAAGCCCTGCGGATCAACGGCCGCGTGGCCGACGACGGCGCCGCCGGTCTC
>DAIOGM010000170.1:0-5647 GCA_036745215.1 Gemmataceae bacterium | reverse complement strand
CTTGCACCTTGCCGGTGTCGGGATCGACTTCAACGTCTACGATGTGCGTCGCATAAGCGCCGCCCGGCCACGGCGGATCGACGCTCGCCCGGCCGACGATGACGGCGCCGTGCTTCTGCGCCGCCGCGGCGATCTCCTTGAATGACATCTTCTTTGACGCATCGCTTTTTGAGCGCACGCCGCCGTTCTCATACACCAACTCGTCGGGCTTCACCTTCCAGACCGACGCGGCCTTGTCAATCATTTGCCGCTGAATGTCCTTGCCGGCTTCGAACGCGGCCCAGCCGGTCGCGTAAGTGACGCGACTGCCGCCGGTGACGTCGGTGTAGCCGACGGCGTCGGTGTCGGCGACGGACGGCTTGACATCAGTGACCGGGATGCCGAGCGTCTCGGCGAGTTGCATGGCGATCGACGTGCGCGTGCCGCCGATGTCGGTGGAGCCTTCGACGAGACTGACCGAGCCGTCGCCGTTGACGCTCGCGGAGACCGTGGACTTCAGGCCGATGTTGAACCAGAAGCCGGACGCGACGCCGCGGCCGCGCGGGAACTTACCTGTGCCGAGCGGGGCACGATAATGCGGGTGGTTCTTCGCTGCCATCGTCGTTTCGACGGCGCCGATCTTCGGAAACGCGGGGCCGTCGGCGCGGCGCGTCCCTTCGCGGGCGGCGTTCTTGATGCGAAATTCGAGCGGGTCGATTTTGAGCTTCTCGCAAATCTCGTCAACGATCGTCTCCATCGCCATCGCGGCATTGGTGGCGCCGGGTGCGCGATAGGCGCTCGTCGCCGGCTTGTTGAGGCAGACGTCGTAGCCATTGATCAGCAGATTCGGAATGTCGTAGCACGAGAAGATGCAAACGCAGCCGGCCCAGATCGGCGAGCCGGGATAGGCGCCGGCTTCGTACGCCAAATACGCTTCCGCGGCGAGCAGGCGGCCATTTTCATCAGCGCCGACTTTGACCTTGATATACGAGCCGGGCGTTGGGCCCGTCGCTTCGAAGACGGATGCGCGGTCCATCAGCACTTTGACAGGCTTGCCGGTCTTTTTGCTGAGAATGGCGGCGACTGGTTCGAGATAGACGCGAATTTTGCCGCCGAAACCGCCGCCGATCTCCATGGGCACAACCTTGATCTTGGCGATCGGCATCAGCAGGAGTTCGGCGACTTGAGCGCGCACCGTGAACGCGCCTTGCGTCGAGCACCAGATGGTCACGCTGCCGTCGGCGTTCCACAACGCCGACGCGTTGTGCGGCTCGATGTAGCCTTGATGCACGGTCGCGGTGTGGAACGATTTTTCGATGACGATCTTCGCGTTCGCAAATCCTTTCGCCGCGTCGCCCAGCTTGTATTGAAGATGCTTCGCGACGTTCGTCGGTTTCTTATCGCCGTTCGCGCCCGCCATGGACTCGGTGACGAGATCGCTGTGCAGGATCGGCGCACCGAGCTGCATCGCTTTCTCGACGTCGGTGACGTTCGGTAACACTTCGTAATCGACCTGGATCAACTTGCACGCTTCTTCCGCGATGTGCCCATTGATCGCGGCGACGGCGGCGACGGCATGGCCCTTGTAAAGCACCTTGTCACGGGCCAGGCAATTGGCGCTCAAATGTTTGAGTTTGACGGCGCCTTCGCCGAGGTCTGCGATGCGATCGCCCGGCTCCGGAAAGTCGGCGCTGGTGATGACCGCCTCGACGCCCGGCAATGCGAGCGCCTTGGACACGTCGATCTTTTTGATCTTCGCATGGGCGTGCGGACTGCGCAGCAAACGCCCGTGCAACAAACCCGCCGCCTGAAAATCGGCGCCGTACAAGGCGCGGCCCGTGACCTTGTCGAGGCCGTCGTGCCGCACCGGACGCGTGCCGATTACTTGATAGTTTTGGCTCATGATTTTCGCTCCCGTGTTTTCGTTTGATATAAGGAGAACGAACGACCGGGAGTAGAGGAGCGCATTGTTTGGGTCCGGCAATGTACTCATCACGCTCCGCGTGATGATGTTCGGCCAAAGCCACAGACGGTTTCGATCGTCTGTGAATTCGACCCAACATCATCACGCGGAGCGTGATGAGTACATTGGCCGCCCGGAAGTCCGTGTGTTACCTCATACAATGATGGTTGTTCGTGTTTTTCGAGAACAGAGAACGTTCATGCCCGTCTTCCGCACCACCCGTCGCGTCGAATTCGGCGACACCGATGTGGCCGGCATCGTGCATTTTTCGAACTTCTTCCGCTACATGGAATCGGCGGAGTGCGAATTCCTGCGTTCGCGCGGCTTGTCGGTGAAGCTGATCTGGGAAGGGCAAGCGATCGGCTTTCCGCGCGTGTCGGCAGCGTGCGACTATGTTGCACCGGCTCGCTTCGAGGACCTGCTCGACGTTGCCGTCAGCATCGAACGCATCGGCACAAAGTCGGTCACGTATGCATTCGAATTCTCTCGCGACGGTGTTCGCATCGCGCTAGGAAAGGTGACCTCGGTGTGTTGCCGAGGGACGAAAGAGGAACGCATCGAAAGCATCGAGATTCCCGCAAGTTACCGTGCCCGCCTGGAACAGTGAACGGTCGGATGAATCAATACCTTCAAGAACTGAATACACGCATCGCCGACGGCGCGGCGCTGCTTCCGGAGACATTGCGGCATCGGCACGCGCAGTATCTCGCGTCTCGACAAAACGCGGACGGCGGGTTCTCTGGCCGCGAAGGCGAGTCTGATCTTTATTACACCGGCTTCGCACTGCGCGGCCTGGCAGCGCTCAATGTGCTCAGCCCGGATACGTGCGAGCGTTCGGCGAGCTTCTTGCGCAGTTGCTTGACGAAGCAGGCAAGCGTCGTCGATTTTTTCTCGTTCCTCTATGCGTGCGTTTTGGTGCAAGCGACGAGCGGCGTCGATGTGCTTGCCGACAGCGCGCCGGATTGGCCGACGCGGGTCGCCGATACGCTGGAAACGTTTCGAACGAAGGACGGCGGCTACAACAAGTCGCCCGGCGCCTCGAACGGCAGCACCTATCACACGTTCCTCGTCGGCCTTTGCTATGAGCTATTGGGACAAACCTTGCCCAATCCGATTGACGTGATTCGTTTCGTCGAGTCGCGCCGGCGCGAGGACGGCGGCTATGTCGAGGTCGCCGCGATGCGCCGTAGCGGCACCAACCCGACTGCCGCCGCGATCGGCCTCTTGCATTTACTCAAGGGCCGCGATTTGAGCAAGGACGAAGCAGAGCCGACAATCGAATACTTTGCGCAGATGCCGTCGATGGAAGGCGGCCTCCGGGCCAACGACCGCATCCCGTTGGCCGACCTTTTGTCCACGTTCACCGGCTGCTGGACTCTGGCGCAGCTTGGCGCCCTGGAACGCATCAACCCGCGCCGCGCATTTCAATATGTGAAATCGCTGCAACGCGACGAGGGCGGCTTCCTCGGCGGCGTCTGGGATGAGGCGTCCGACGTCGAGTACACGTTTTACGGCCTGGGCAGCATGGCACTCTTGCATGGGAAATGAAATCCGAGCCTGAAGCGTAAGCGAAGTGTTAACCAATGCCCATTCGTTGCGGTTCATTGAGATGAACCGACCCAATAACGCGCGGAGCAATCAATCATGACCAAACAAATCATCACCGTCGGCCACAGTCCCGATCCCGACGACGCGTTCATGTTCTACGCCCTGGCGCACGACAAGATCGACACCGGCAATCTCACGTTTCGCCATGAGCTGCAAGATATCGAGACGCTCAATCGCCGCGCCCTCAAGGGCGAGCTGGATGTCAGCGCCGTCAGCATTCACGCGTATGCGTTCCTGCTCGACAAGTATGCGCTGCTGCCGTCGGGTTGCAGCATGGGCGATCGATACGGCCCGATGGTTATTGCGCGGAAGCCGATGACGGTGGGCGACCTCCGATCGATCAAGATCGCCGTGCCTGGGACGATGACGACGGCGTTCTTGACGTTGCGATTGCTGTTGCCCCAGGGGTTCGAGTACGAAGTGATGCCATTCGACGCGATCATTCCCGCGATCGCGTCCGGCAAATTCGACGCGGGGCTGATCATTCACGAAGGACAACTCACCTTCCAAAATCAGGGCTTGCATCTAATTGTCGATCTCGGAGTGTGGTGGCAAGAGAAGACGGGCTTGCCATTGCCCCTCGGCGGCAACGTCGTGCGCCGCGATCTCGGCGAGGCGACGATCAAGAACGTCAGCCGCCTGATCAAGGAGAGCATTCGCTACAGCTTGACGCATCGCCAGGACGCGTTGACGTACGCATTGCAATACGCCCGCGACATGGATCGTGATCTCGCGGACCGCTTCGTCGGCATGTACGTCAACGATTGGACGCTCGATTACGGCCCGCGCGGCCGCGCGGCCGTCGCGAAATTGCTGGAGGAGGCACATCGCGCGAAGATCATTCCGGCGCCGGTGAAGGTAGAGTTCGTTGAGTAATCGGCGAGCCGAGCCGCGTAAGCGGCCGGTTGAGTCAACCGCCGAATGCTCAACCGGCCGCTTACGCGGCTCGGCTCGCCAAGTCTCTGAATGATAATCTCATGAAATTAATTCATTGACATTCCCGTCGTCGCCTGTTGTATTTGGTTCATCCGACGCTGCACATTTCGTTGGGGAATCGATTCATATGGACGACGACATTCGTGAAGGCAAGCCCAAAAAGCCGCGGCGCGACGACGACGACGAACCGCCGCGCAAGAAGCGGCGCGACGCCGATGAAGACGAACGCGAAGACCTCGGCAGTTCGGCGCTCAGCGCCGTCGTCCCGGTCGGCGGCAGCCTGTTCGCGCTGGCGTCGCTCTGGTTGAGCGTGATCGCGTTTTTACTGACCGTCGCCGGCATGGTTTTCTTTTGGAAACACATCCTGTCCGTGGTGTTGCCGATTCCATGGGTGCTTTCCCTTTTGTGCGGCGTGATTTCGTTTTTCACCGCCAAGCACAAGGCGAGCTACGGCTCCATCACCGGCAACATGCGCGCGATCCTGGGAATCTTGATAAGCCTGGTCGTGATGGCGATGCACGGCTTTCTCGTATTCGTGCTCATTTCGGGACCGAACGCGTTCCGTTGATTTGTCATTGAATGGCGAGCCGAGCCCCGTAAGGGGCCGGTTGAGCGTCCGGCTTTACTCAACCGGCCCCTTACGGGGCTCGGCTCGCCGAGAATTTTTCAGAGTAGTTGAAAGGAACGAAGATGGCTGACCAAGATATTCGCGAAGGCGACGCCGAACGACCGCGCAAGAAGAAACCCGCGCCGCGCGACGACGATGACGATGACGAAGACTTCGACGATCGCCGCAAGAAGATTCGCAAACGTTCGGACGACGGCGGCGTCGGAGTCGTCATTCCGTACCGCAACGGCATGGCGCTCACCGCCTATTACATGGGCGTTTTCGGACTCATCGCTTGCTTCCTCGGTCCGCTGGCCATTCTCGGCATCGTGCCGATCATCTTCGGCGTGCTCGGTTTGATGAAGGCAAAGAAGGACCCCGAAGCGCGCGGCAGCGTCCACGCCTGGGTCGGCATCGGCCTGGGTACACTGGAATTGCTGACCGGCTGCGGCGTAATCGGTTTCATTATCTTCGCCATCGCGTCCGGCCCACGGCGATGATCCTGGTGCAAGAAACTCCTTCCTGCACCTGGGATCAAGTTCACCGAAACGACG
>DAIOGM010000169.1:0-14101 GCA_036745215.1 Gemmataceae bacterium | reverse complement strand
CTCGGCCTGTTGACCGGCGGCCATGTGCTCATCGAAGGCGTGCCCGGCCTCGCCAAGACGCTGGCCGTGCGCACGCTCGCGCAGGGCTTGCAGTTGACGTTTCAGCGCATCCAGTTCACGCCCGATTTGCTGCCCGCCGACGTGATCGGCACGCAAATCTTCAATCCGCGCTCCGGCGAATTCACCATCAAGAAAGGCCCGATCTTCGCCAATTTCGTTTTGGCCGACGAGATCAATCGCGCCCCGGCCAAGGTGCAAAGCGCCCTTCTGGAAGCGATGCAGGAGAAGCAGGTGACGATCGGTGAAACAACCTATCCGCTCGAACAGCCGTTCCTGGTGCTGGCGACGCAGAACCCCATCGAGCAGGAAGGCACGTATCCGCTGCCCGAAGCGCAGGTCGATCGCTTCATGCTCAAACTGCACTTGACCTATCCGACGAAAACCGAAGAATTGGCCATCCTGGACCGCATGGCCCTGATCGAACCCGACGTGAACGTTGACCCGGTCCTGTCCGCGCACGAGCTGTTCGAGTTGCGGCAAACCATCGACAACATCTATGTGGACGAAAAGGTCAAGAAGTACATCGTTGAAATCGTCCACGCGACGCGGCGGCCCAAGGACTTTGGCCTCAACCTGGAGACGTACATCCAGTACGGCGCCAGCCCGCGCGCGACGATCTTCCTCACCCGCGGCGCCAAGGGCCAGGCGTTCCTCGAAGGCCGCAGCTATGTCACGCCGCAGGACGTCAAGACCATCGGCTACGACATCCTGCGGCATCGCGTGACGGTCACGTACGAAGCAGAGGCCGAGGAGATCACGCCCGAGCAGTTGTTGAAGCGCATATTCGACAACGTGAAGGTGCCCTGATGCTTGCCGTTTTACTGGTCTTCGTGAAAGGAAAGCGCACTCATTCGTAGCGGAACTCGCAAGAGTTCCGACGAACCCGAGTCGTCGGAACTCTTGCGAGTTCCGCTACAAGGCATTACTTTCCTGAATGTCAGTAGCGCTCGCTCCAATACATCGGCGACATGTCGCCGATGCTTCGAAACGGGCGCTAAACGAAGAAAAACGACTGATGCAACCAATCCTGTTCCACATCCCGATCATCAACCTCCCCGTCTACGGCTACGGTCTGATGCTGTTCTTCGCGTACTTATTCTGTAGTTCGTTGGGCAAACGCCTGTGCAAGCGCGAAGGCATGGACGGCACCTTGATCCCGGACTTGACCATTTGGCTGTTCGTCGCCGGCATCCTCGGCGGGCGCATCGTTTTCGTCATCCAGTACTGGGACGACCCGAAAGTCAATTTCGTCAACCGGCCGCTCGTGGACACGCTCAAATTGTGGGACGGCGGCCTGGTGCTTTACGGCGCCCTCATCGGCGGCGCGCTCGGTTACTTCGCCTACGATTATTTCATCTTGCGCAAGATGAATGTGTCCAAATGGAAGATGCTCGACGTCATCGCTCCGTGTCTCGCGGTCGGCATCGCGCTGGGCCGAATCGGCTGCCTGTTCACCGGCTGCTGCTACGGCAACGTCGCGTGTCCAAGCAGCTATCCCCTGCACTTCCCCGCGCACAGCATGGCCTGGGGCAAAATGGTGCAGCTCGGCTATCAGACGCCGTATGGCTTTTTGCTCAAGGACGGTTCAACCGTTGTCGAAGCGGTCGAACCCGGCTCAGCCGCTGCGGACGCGGGCCTGCGTTCGGGGGACGTGATCGTCAAAGTCAACGGCGATCCGATCAAGTCGTTGAATCCCGGACCAACCGACGGCGTGATGAATCTCACCGTCCTGCGCGGCGCCGCGCCGGTCACGATCACGTTTGCTCCGACCAGCATCGGCGTCAACGCGACGCAAGTCTACGAAACGATCAGCATGTGCCTGTTGCTCTTTTTCCTGTTGTCGTACTATCCATACAAACGGCACGACGGGGAATTGCTGGTCTTTTTCATGGTCGGCTACGGTGTGCACCGGTATCTGAATGAGATGTTGCGCACGGACACGGATCCGGTCGCGTTCGGATTGACGCTATCGCAAAACGTCAGCATCGCCGTGGTCATCGCGGCGATGGTTCTGGCGTTCTTCGTGTGGCGTCGCCCCTTGAGCGTCGACGCGCCGGCGGCTCCGGTTTTAGCAAACACATCCGAGACGCAAACCACGCTTCCGACGAGTTGACGACGGCGCTTTGGAGTGCGGCGCTTTAACGCCGCTTTCTTTTTTTCTTTCTTTTGGTGGAGTTCAAAGAAAAGAAAAAAAGAAAGCGGCGTTAAAGCGCCGCACTCCAAGTAATGCATCAGACGGCAACCGCTTCCCTTTCAAATGACGCTTCGGACATGGCTGTGGAAAGCTGCAAGTAACCATCGTCCACCGTCAAATAATGACAGTGATGATCGGTCCAGCATCCCGTGTTGTAGTACGCACATGATGCGGAGACGCCTTCTTCCGGTGCCTCGGCAAAATGCGTGTGGCCGCAGATGATCACGTCGGCGTGTTTCGCCTTTCCATATTCAATCGCTTCCGCGCGCACTCGGTCGACGCAACGTAGAAAGGTCTTGCTGCTGCGCTTGGCGCGGTTCGCGAGACGTCGGCTCCAGCGCTGCATATGCAGATAGAACCAATCCGCGACCGTCGTGATGATCGGATGATCGGTCAGGAAGCGATCCCACGCATCGCCATGGACGCAGAGCACCTCGCGGTTTCCGGAGTTGAAGACATATTCGGGAACGAATGCCGCGCCGATCAGGTGGGCGACCGACTCGGCGTCGTAATCATGATTGCCGCGCACCCAGACCAGCTCCAGTTGATCCGCGAGCTTGCGCAGTTGCGACAAGACGCGCCAGTGTTGCTTGGTCAAGCGGAACTCGGTGTCCTCCAAGACGTCGCCGATCAGCACGAGCCGGCGCGTCGCCGGCAAGGTTTCCATGAATTCTTGAAGGTTTTGCACCTGGCACGATTCGGCGCCAAGATGCAAGTCCGAGAGGAGGACGGCATCCAACATGATTCACCTCCGTGCTATGGGTGACGGCGTTCCTGGTCTGCCATGTCACGCCGGTTTGCTCGTGGCGCGTCAATATAGGTAAAAGCGCCTCGGTAATTTAAGGTATCATGCCCGCATGAAGATTTGGCGAGAACTTGCGACATCGGGCCGTGAAGTTTCTTGATGTTTTCTCCCCTCTCCACCGGTACTCCGGGGGAGAGGGGCCGGGGGTGAGGGGGAGAGTGTCCCTCGCAATGGGATTATTCTTTTTGCAATGGACGCCGTCCCCCTCACCCCCGACCCCTCTCCCCCAGAGTACTGGGGGCGAGGGGAGGTCTTCAAAATTACTTGACACAAAACACTTCACAACATCACCCAAAATCGGCGCTAAGTTGATTACACTAGATTCGATTACTTAGAGGACCGTCGGCGCGTCGCTGACGAATCACGCGTTCCCGCGCGTGGACAAGGGTCAAAAACTCCGAGGGCGCAACCCATCATGACGACAACCGACGCCATCCAGCAACAGTACAACGAACTGATCGCGCCGCATTATGATCTCGATCCGCAATCCGTCACGGGCAACACGCTCGACCGGGCGGCCGAGCAAATCCGCTCGCAAGGGCTGCTGGAGGATCGAGCCGATCGGCTCCGTGTCTACGACGTCGGCATGGGCACCGGCATGTTCTTGACCCGCCTGTTGGCGCTGGCGGGCGATCGCATCCAGCCGTTCGGCCTCGATCTTTCGCAGAAGATGATCGATTGCGCTTACCTGAAGATTCCCGAACTCGCCGGCGCCGTGGACACCGCCGTCAACCTCGACACGCATTTCCCGGAATACTCATTCGACTTGATTTGCACGCATTTCATCACCGGCTTCGTGCCGCTGGATGTTCTCGCGCCCAAGGTTTGGAGCCGGCTCGAGGACGGCGGTTATTGGTCGTACCTCGGCGCCACCAAAGGCGCTTATCCAACGCTCCAGTCCAAGGCGAATCACCCGTTCTTGCGGCTGATGTTCGGCGGCCAGAAACTCGACATCGACGGCATGGTGCTCAGCCCCGCGAACCAGAGCGAAGTTCTCGACACGCTGGAGCGTCACGGCTTCGTCGTCCGCCAGTGCGAGTCTTTTGAACCCAAATTGCACTTCGCCGACCTCGATGAATTCCTCGAGTTCGCCTATTACGGCGGCTGGCTGACGCCGTTCATCGACGCGATCGGCCTGCATAAGACGAGCCCATTCATGCGCTGGATCCTCAATCGCTTTTTCTTCCCGATGGACGATCATCACTCGGTCGAGATTCATCTTGCACAAAAGGTGTCGCGATGAAACAGGCGTGGCGGCGCCGCACCCACTGCGTGAATGACGAATGACGAAGCACGAATGACGAAAGAAGCACGAATGACGAATCCCGAAATCAGCGCGGACCGCATGAATTCGACATTCGGATTTCGTCATTCTTTCGTCATTCGTGCTTCGTCATTCGTCATTTCGCTTCGTGCGGAGTCGCCTACGGCTAACCTGGAAAGGAACTTCCAATGCGCATCGCGATCGTCTCCGAGGTCTTTCTTCCCAAGATCGACGGCGTCGTCAATCGCACGTTGAACCTGATCCGACAATTGCCGCGGCACGGCGATGAATTGCTCATTGTTTGCCCATCAGCGCCGGGCTGTAATCGATGTCCCGTGCCCGTCCTTGATGTCCCCAGTTTTTCATTTCCCCTTTATCCGGAATATCGCATCGGTTTGCCCGACCAGCGCCTCGCGGACAAGCTCAGGCGCTTCGAGCCGGATGTCTTGCACTATGTGAACCCGTTCGCGTTCGGCTTTCGCTGCAATGACGTGCTGCGAAAATCGGGCCTGAATGTGCCCAGCGTGTTCTCGTTTCACACGCTCTACGGCGAGTTCGTCAAGCAATACAAGGCGCTGCGGCCGATGTCGAAGCTCATCTGGTGGCTGATGCGCGAGTATCACAATCGCGCGGACGTGAACTTGACCGTGTCCGGAATCATGCAGGCCGATCTGATCCGGCGCGGCTTCGAGCGCGTCGAGTTATGGCCACCCGCGGTGGACAGCGACCTCTTTCATCCGACGCGCAAGAGCGCGGCCATGCGAGCCCGCTTGCTCGACGGCCGCACCGATCGGCCGTTGTTATTGACCGTGTCGCGTCTGGCGCCGGAAAAAAACGTGGGCTTCCTCGTGAACGTGCTCAAGGCGATTCCGGATGCTTGCCTGACCGTCGTCGGCGACGGCCCGGCCCGCGCCGATTTGGAACGCCGCTTTCAAGGCACCGATACTCGCTTCCTCGGCTATCTCAAAGGCGAAGAACTGGCGTCGGCCTACGCGTCGGCGGACGGCTTCGTTTACGCCTCCGAAACCGAGACGATGGGCAACGTGGTGCTGGAAGCGATGGCCAGCGGTTGCGCCGTCGTCGCGCCGCACGCCGGCGGCATTCCCAATCTGGTGTCGCATGATTCGACCGGCTTTCTCTTCCGCCCCGGCGACGTGGACGACGCTGTGACGTGGACCAGCGCCATCCTGACGGACAACGATCTCCGCGCACGCATGAGCGGCGCGGCCCGGCAAGCCGTCGAAGAACGCAACTGGGAACACTCCATCGGCCGCGTGCGCCAGGCGTATCTTCAAGCGATCGAGCAACCTCGGCGGACCATCGTTCGTTCGGCATGGAGCGAACATGTCGCAAACGTCATGACGAAGACGCTGGTGTCGCTGTTCCGCTCCGCCGCCGCTCGCCAACGCCGCGCCGTCAAGCCCGTGGCTGTTCCGGTTGCCGCCTAGGACGCTTGCGAAGGTCCTCGCTCGAGCGCTTCGCGGCCGGCAAGAGACATGCTCGGGTTCGGTGCAAACAAGAGAAAATTCAGCACAATCGGCACTTCATACCACAAGAGCACGACGAAGAGGATAAATCCCTTCGTATACTTCTTGTTGAATTCCGTCATATCCGTTTCCACGGTGTAGAAGCGATGGCTCCACGATTGGACTTTGTAAAGAACCGGGATCACAATGAGAAAAACCCAAAACGGCGGCTGCGGCAACAGCAACACCGCCGCGATGATGAGCGCCAGGAATAGCGCCGTCGCCGCCAGGATGCGCGCCGGCAAGCTCGGCGCCAGCACCGCCAGGTACAGGCCGGCCGGGACGGCGAGCAGCCACTCGATTGGCATGAGCCAGTACAGCAAGCCGTAGACGGCGTACCAGATGCCGGCGAGCGCAATCAGATGAATGACATTGATGCCGGTCTGCGAATGCCGGCACCGATAGCGCGCGTAAAGTTCGTCGAATTCAACGAGCAGCAGGCGCATGGGCCGTGGTGTCAATGGGTGCATGTTTCGCGCTCCTGAATGGCGAGGATCGAACGAAGCCGCCGACCGCCGACGCAAGCAAGCGATAGAACGGGCGACGCAGGATCTCGCCGATGGTGACGCACATTTGCCGGATCTCATCCGCATCGATCGTGAGCGGCGGCGTGATCTTCAAGACATTCGGCTCCGCCTGACAGAATCCAACCAACACGGGGAAACGCGGGTGGCGCAGCATGGCGGCCAGATAAAACCAGAACAGCCGATTTTTGAACCAACGCCGCGGCCAACGCGTCGCATCCAGCTCAATGCCAATCAACAGGCCAAAGACGCGCACGTCACGCACGACTTTGCACGATGCCAATTCTTCCTTCAGCAACTGCTCGAACAGCGCTCCTGATTGCGCGACGCGATCGGAAAGTTGCGTCGTCTCCGCATATCGCAGCACGTTGAGCGCCGTCTTGTATCCGAATGGATAATGGAATCGACGTCGGATTTCGACAGGCAAGTCAGCGGCGACGTGGTGCAAGCGTTTAATCACGTTGGCCGAATAAAGGGTCAACGCGAACGGAAACATCATGTCGGAGATTGCTTTGCCGACGACGAGCAAATCCGGCGTGATTCCCATGGCCCGCGAAAGCGTGAATGGGCCGGTACGGTACATGCCGGTTTGCACTTCATCGATCAAGAGAAGGAATTCGTGTTTGGCGCGGCTCGAATTGAGATGGCGCACGACTACTTCCGGCACGCGCCGCACGCCGCCGACGCCCTGGATCAGTTCGATCTGAACGACCGCCACGTCGTGCTTGTCAAGAGCCGCGTCGATTTGTGCGATCGCATCGGCGGCAAACGGATCCACATAGGAAACTTCGCCATAGAGCGGATCGATGTGCTGCTTGTACGAACTGCTCCAGGTGCCCGTTAGAGCAAGCAGCGTTTTGCCGCCGAAGCCGGCTTTCAAAGCGAGCACGTGGCGTTTCGGAAACTGTGCGACCAGCGCGAGCTTGAGAGCGTTCTCGACGGCGCCGGCCCCGCTGACGGCGGGCAGCATTCCGTCGAGGCCGGTCAATTCGCGCAGCCGCGACGCGACCTCCGGCTCGCAATCGACGTCGGCAAGCGCTTCCAACTCCTCCACGTACGCAGGCGGGTTGTGCCCGCGTACGCTGCACGCCACGCCGCCGACGGCGTCAAGCACCTTGCGGCCATCGATCCGAACATAATGCCCTGCCGCACAAACATTCGCCGTGTTGCAGCCGGTCATGGCAATCGCGCTGGCGAGCGATGGGCTGTACAAGCGCCGAAACAGCGACCGGCGCAGTTCGACATCCGCTTCAACCTGCGCGAGTTCCCGCTCGATGCCGGCGTGAAACTCTGGATCGGCGGCTTTCAGGCAATTCATGAAGTGCAGCGTCGAAATCGTGTTGGGCTGAAACGTGGTCGAATGAAACGTTGATTTCGCGGAGTGGTTCCAGCAGTCGTAAACCGCCTTCCGCGCCGTGAAGGCGGCAAACGGCACATCGCGATTCACGAACGATTCGTCAAATACGACGATGTCCGGCGTAAGTTCATGCTCTTTCGTTTTCGCCTGACGAATGCGATTGAGATGCTCGCGATCGACGTACGCAATCAGAAGCGCCGAGTTCTCGCGGAGCCGACGACGCAGCAACTCGGCGTCAACATTTGAATCGATCTTGGAAAGCGCCACAAAGCAAAAACTCTGGTCGCGCGGCATAAGCGAATTCTTGCCGATCACAATCAATCCGGGCAGGAACTCGACTCGTTGACCGGCCGATTCCGCCGACGCAAATGGGCCGAGCTTGTTGTCAGCGTCGATGATCAACCCCGTCGTCGATTTGCCGGCCAGGCTCGCATGATAGCGGGCCAACTTGATCGCGCCGCTCAACGCCTCGTCGAATCCGTTGGCCAGAAAGGTCTGGTAAGTCTCGGTCGAGCCCCACGTCGTTTGCACGTATCGTTCGAGGCAAAGGCAAGTCTGCGCCACATAGGGATTGAGGTACAAGCGGAAGAGATTCGGCAGCTCTTGCCGCAGCACTTGATCGCAGGTTTCGATGAACGGATGCCGCGCTTCCATGGTTGCCTCATTGACTATGCTTGCCCGGGTTCGACCGAACGAAGGCAAATGTCTGTTTCAGAAACGCTTCGAACTTCGACCGATTCCAGCGAAACATGAACAGATCGACCGACACGCAATCGTGCTCGCGGAACGGTGAGTGCGGCAAGCCATCGCGGCGAATGTAGCGAAGCTGAATCTTCTTCACCGGTAATGCTTGATGCGTCTGCCAAAACTTCGCGAAATCCTCGGCGGAGAAAAACAGCTCGACGTGCCAGATCATCGTTCGCGCAAAAGCGTGCATCAGGAAGGACGTGATCGCATTCTCTTCGAGCCGGTCCCACAGCCGGCCGAGCGTGTCGCGCGGGATTTCCAAAGCATCCAATCGTTTTTCCCCCGACGTTGTGTAGTAGGTAGCAACGGACACGGTGCGGCTCGACGCTTTCGCCTTGCGAATCTCAACGTTCGTCGGCTCGGGATCGCGCAAGATATTTAGAAGCGCAGAGGCGTCGGCCTCCTCGAACGTTTCGTGCCGCGCGAAGTAACGCGCCTTGGGTTTGACGCGCAACCATAAACGCAAGACGATCGCATTCGACGCCAGGTTGTAGACGGTCTCGCGAAAAGCGGGCTCATCGCTCGTCGCCAGGATGATGCGGTCGCGCTGCGGATCGTAAAGCATCACCTTGGTTATGGTTTCCGCGACCGTCGTGACGTCGGACGCGGAGCCATGGATCGGCACGAAGAACGCGGTGCCGAGGCAGACATACGAATAATTGGGTATTACCGGAAGTTCTTGATTCGATGGCGCGAGGAAATCCATGGCATTGCGGATGGTGGCGCCGCAGTCCGCCTTGATGACATCGGCATCCGCGCGAACGATGCGATTGCACCGCACCGTGGAGACGACGGTCTTGCCGGGAAAGCGATGCCCGAAATGCACGACGCCGTTGTTGTACCCGACAACCTTGACATGACGGACATTGTGCCGATTGCAGAGCGCGAGCAGTTCGGCCAACGATCGTGGCCGCAATGTGCCGACGTTCCATTGCCGCAACGACGGAAACCTCCTCGCCAAAAGATCGAAGATCAATGCTGCGACATGACCGACGAGGAGCAAGGCAAACACAAAGCAGATGCAAGTCAAACATGTTTGCCAAAATCCCGTTGCTCCATTTCGCTTCAAGACGTCTCGAAGGGATTCATTCGGACCGAGCAACGTGATGAAGCCGTGGCGTAGATCTCTTTCACGCTGTGGAGATTCTTGGCTTTCGGAATTGGTCAATCGTCGTTCGAGTTCGATGACATCAAAAAGCTCGTCGCCGTCAACGAAGCAACTGTGCACGCTTCGCGGTATAAGCGGGTACGCGAAGCCGAAAGCCCGCAGCAATCGACTTGGGCGCGAGCTGGCGCTGAGGATTTGCCCCGGCCGAAAGACAACGACGCGTGCCGATGTCCGTTGCAGACAATCGAGGACTTGCGCTTCGGCTTGAACCGCGGCTTCATCGTCGATGTGAACGCGAAAGGTGCTGACCACGCCAATGAAAGTCGCGTCTTGAAGCAGCGGCACCAGATGTTCGAGTGCACGCCGTTCGTTTTCCGATAGACGCGAATTCAGAAACAATATGCACGCCTCGATCGAATTGACGTCAAGCTTCGCTCGCAATTCATCGACGCCCACGGCTTGAGACAAATCTGCCATCAGCTTGCCGCCATCCACAAACCTTGCGGCATAGTCCATGGCGACGCGGCTGCCGAAGCTGGCAACGAGAAGTCGCGTCGATACCGGCGTCGGCAACTGTGGCAATGGTTCCCTAGCCGGGGTAGCCAAAGAGAGGCTCGCCATACTTGACCTTTTGGTTTTGAGAAACGAGCGGAACCATGTCGAGCGTGGGCGGCGTAATCAGCACGGCCGTCGAACCGAGTTCGAACGTCGCGATCCATTCGCCGCGCTGACAGGCGATCGGCTCCGTCCAGATTTTGTGCAATAGCTCCTTGCGTCGCGCGCGAAAGTCGGGAGCGCCGGGCAGCGTGATGTTGCCGACACCCCAGCCGGCGACCATGACGACGACGCACGGGCCCAGCGTCGTCGAAAGGCGCAGGATCATGCGCTCGTTCAACGAATAGACCGGATACTCCGCGCGCTGGCACGGCGGATGCACCGGCAGACGATAGCCCGGCACGTGAACGGCTTCCTCGAGCCGGCCGTCCTGCGGGCTGAAGATGCGGTGGCAATCGATCGGCGACAAGAAGATGATCGCGTAGTGGCCGTCTTCGTAAACCCGCGTATCGATCTTGGGCAAGAGCGATTTCAAGGGGTACTGGATTCCTTTGACCGAGAAAAGCGTGTCGCGGTCAAGCCGGCCGATGTCCTGAATCGTTCCGTCGCATGGACAAAGAAACTGCGGAGTCGCCTGCGGGATGGGGCGAAACTCGGGCTTGATGCCGCGCGTGAACAATGCGTTGAGTGACGGATACGCCCATAGCGGCCGCTCCGCTTCGTCTTCGTTGATGCCGGGCGGGTATTTTTTGCCGAAGATCTGGCGATAGATCGTCGTGCGAAGGCGTTTGGAAGGAATCGGCAGGCGGGCCAGTTTGACGCCGGCCAAGGCGATGAGAAGTTTCCACAATCCACCGTGGATTTGCTTGGCTTGACGATATTGTTCGCGCTTGACGGCCTTGACGGTTGGATTCATACATTCCCCGTGCAGGTCAAACTTCTCGAACGACAATGTCGGCGACGCGCAGTGCGTTGGCGATGATGGTCAACGCCGGGCCGACGCCGAGCGACGTCGGCATGAAGCTGCCGTCCACGACGAATACGTTCGGATGAGCGAACATTCGGCAATCGGCATCCAGCACCGCGTGCGCGGGGTCGCTACCGAACCGCGCCGTGCCGCATTGATGCGCGACATGCTCCTCGGACGCGAAACCGCTCGTCACGCAATACGCCGCGCCGGCGCGTTTGAGAATGCTCGCGGTCAGTTGGGCGAGCTGCCGGCCGCGTTCGAGATCGTACGGCGCGAAGCGATGATTCAAACTCGGACGTCCGTTCGTTCCCCAGAACACGCGATTGGCCGGGTTCGGTAGGTCCTCGATGATTCCCACTAACGGCAACATCCGGGCTCGCAGGAAATTCAAAATGCTCCGGGGCAAGAAGCGGGAAACGGCCTTCGCCAACATCAACGGCCCTGGAACCGGCAGCGATTGCACCAAACCCATCTTGTGCGCGAATTGTTCGCTTCCGAAATAATAATCCGAGAAGCCTACTTGTTTGACGAACGCTTCATGGGCGTCAACGCGCCCGCCAAAAAGGCCGACGACGATCGGCGAGTAGTGCATCATGTAGTTGCGGCCCAGATGCGGATGATCCAGATTGGATCGCGACAGCACCAGCGGCGAACCGATGGCGCCCGCGGCCATGACGTAGCGCCGGGCGCGAAAAACCGCGCGTCGGCCCGTCGAGCGGTCGATTGCCTCGACTCCGTCGGCGTTGCCTTGGCCATCGAGCGTCAGCCGTTCGACCTCATGATTGGTCAGCACGCGGACGGTTTGCGCGGCGTGCGTTTCAAGCAGTTGGCCCGACGAATGCCGAGCGCCCGTCGGACACTGGTAACCGGGACAGGCATGACACTGCAAACAACGGCTGAAGTCGATTGCCAATGGCAGACGAAAGGGACGCAGTCCGTGTTTCTGATTCGCCGCGATCAGGCGTTGATTGACGGGATGCAAAGGCGGCGACGCATTGGGTAAGCGCGTCGGCCTCGGCAATGGGCCGAAATCATCCGCTGGATTGCTCGAGACGCCGTAAAGCCGCTCGGCCTGGTTGTAGTATGGCTCGAGGTCTTCATAGGAGATCGGCCAATTCCAAAGGGAGCGCGGCAAGCGGTCGGCGTAATGTCGGCCCGGGTGAAAATCGTCCCACGCCGGCCGCATTAACGCGGCGCCGTAAAGGGCGGTGCCGCCGCCGAGACCGCCGCCCATGTAAAGGCGGCGCGATGAGCCATTGACATCGACGGGCCGATCGTCATACGGCCGTTTGTCGATCAACATTGCCTGTTCATCGTGACGAGCGCTGGGCGTGAAGTTTTCGTTGATAGGCAATTGGAAATTGGAATGGGATTGGCCGCGTTCCAAAAGCAGCACCTGCTTGCCGGCGCACGCACACGAATAGGCGAACGTCGCCCCGCCCGCGCCGCTGCCCACGACGATCACGTCCGCATCATATGGCATCCAATCCTCCGCGATCCGAACCTTCCTTGTCTGCACACACCGAGCGACGCGAATCATTGTCGTTTCGGCGTGTGAACGCATCAGGTTGCGATTTGTGAAATATCGGTGAAGAGAGTACACACTAGACCTTCACGAATTGTGCTTGTACACTGAATATCTTCTTCACCGCGAAACAGCGAACGGCAACAAAACCATGTACCGGCTTGTCAGAACCGCCTTCATCCATTCTTCGGGCCTTATCGCCATCGTTGTCACTTTGGCAGCGATAGGAAATCTCCTCCTGCTTTGCCAGCCGGTGCAACGGTTTTCGCCCGCGTTGTTGGCGTGGTGGACGGGACTGTGCGCAGTCAGCGTTTGCAACATCTGGTTGTGGCGGCGCTCGGCGGAAGCCGTCGCTTGGCGAAAAGGTCTCGTCGATCCCGAAATCTTCGTATTGCAGCGACGACAGCTTTTGCTCGCCGCCGTCTATGTGCTTGGGTGTGCTTTCCGAGCGCTGTTGCCGCGGGCGGATGTGCAGCGGCTTGGCTTGTTCGACACATGGGTGTCCAGCGTCCTCGTCGGACGCTCGGTGGCGACGGTCGCGGAGCTTTGCTTTGCAGTACAGTGGGCGTTGTTCTTGCATCACTTCGCCAAACAGGCGGACTGTCGCTTTGGGATCGTGATCGCTCGGCTTTTTGTACCGCTTATTTTCGTGGCCGAGATCTGTTCATGGTACGGCGTGTTGACCACGGACTATTTCGGCAACACGATCGAGGAATCCATCTGGGCGGTCGCCGGGGCGTTGCTCGTCGTCGGTCTGCTCCTCCTTTGGCGGCGAACGCCTTCTTCCGTTCGCCCGGCGGTCAGCGTGGCGATTTTGCTTGGCACGGCTTATGTCGCGTATTTGTGCGCCGTGGATGTGCCGATGTACGCCGGGCGCTGGCTCGCGGACGAGGCGAATGGACGTGAATACTTGACGCTAAGCCAGGGTTTGTGGGACGCCGGCTCCCGCTGGAATGTCTCGCACGCCTGGGAAGAATGGTATCCGGAGATTTCCTGGATGACGCTCTACTTCAGTCTCGGCGTGTGGTGCAGCATTGGGCTGATCCATGTCCCGCGCGGCATTTCCAGCGAGCCACGCCCCGGCGTCGCGATCCCCGCCGCCGTTTGACTTCATTTACGCCAAAATCTCGCGCACGACGTTTCCATGTACATCGGTTAGCCGGAAGTCGCGGCCCTGGAAGCGATACGTCAAGCGCGTGTGTTCCAGGCCCATCTGGTTGAGGATCGTCGCCTGCAAATCGTGAACGTGAACGATGCCCTCGACGGCGTTGTAACCGATCTCGTCGGTTTCGCCGTGGATGTAGCCGCGCTTGATGCCGCCGCCGGCGAGCCACATCGTGTAGCCATCGATGTGATGATCGCGGCCAATGGTATCGCGATTCTCGCCCATTGGCGTGCGGCCGAACTCACCGCCCCAGATCACGAGCGTATCGTCGAGCAATCCTCGCTGCTCAAGGTCGAGCACC
>DAIOGM010000168.1:3771-14119 GCA_036745215.1 Gemmataceae bacterium | reverse complement strand
ACCTTCGGCCGCTCGGTCACCTCTCCGGATGGGGTCCGTTCGCAAGTCGTCTTCATCTTATCGACAATTCCCTGACCGCCAATGAGTTGATCGTCGCACTCGGCCGTGGGTTCGGGCGCGCGAACGGACGAGCCGAACGATTTTGGAGTTGCAGCGCTTAATTCGGCGGCACGCGCTTGAGCGAGTAGCGTGCCTCGACCGTGAGCCAGGCGGCGGGAGCGCCTTGAGTCAGCTCGTTCAGGAGTTGGCGGGCTTCGGATGTGCCGATGCGTTCCAGAAGAGTCAAGCAACGATAAAAGCGGAGTTGATTCACGTCGGCAAGCGGATGGTCGAGCCGTTCGAGCAGCGCTTCCAGGCGCCGTTTCATTTCGAGGTCGGCCGGCGCCTGGAGCGCGTTTTGCAGGAGGTGAGTGGCCTGTTCGCCGGCCTTGGCCAGCGCGTCATACGCGTTTTGTCTTAGGGTGAAATTACTGCTCGACAGTTCGCGCAGGTGTTGCATCATGGCTTTCTCATCGATGCGGGCCGTGGCCTTGACGCGTTCACGCAAGAGCGACACGGCTTCCTTGGGCCGACGTTCAAGCTGGGCGATGGCCCGGTAAGCCTTGCCGGCGTCGCTGTCGGCCATTTGCGGCCAGTAGGAGGCGGCGTCCTCATCCTCGTCGGCGATCTTGGCTGGCTTGAGGAAGTCTTTGACGGGCCAGATGTAAACGACCGAATCGCTGCCGCCGGTGGCGAGGAATTTGCCGTCGGGCGAAAACGTCAAGCTCGTGATGGAGCCGACGTGACCGGTGATCTGGCGAAAGTCCTTGAGTTTTTCACCGTGCCGTTTCACTCCTTGCTCGTCAAAAGCCGCGAGCGAACTGCCCCGCGCGGCCGTCAAATCACGCAGGATGAGCGCGCGATTGGCGACGCCCCAGCCCCAGCCCTGCCCTTGACCAACGCCGTGGGCGAGCATGCGATTGTCAGGCGAGAATGCCAGAAGCGGCGTCGCTGCGGGCAGATCCGTGAAACGAAGAATCTCGCGCCGCGACGCGGTTTCCCAAACACGCACGGTATGATCCGAAAGAATCAGGCGAATGCTATGCGTCTCCAGGCTATCGGCATTGGCGAAGAACTTGCCGTCCGGCGAGAACGTCACGTCCCAGGTAACGAGGCCTTCGTAGAGACGGCCATTCTCGTTCCCCTTCGGTCGCGGCCGAATCTCCAGCGGCGCTAGGACCTTGCCCGTGCGCACATTCAGCCAGCGCAGCGGCCCGTCAAATTCACCACGCCGGTTGCGGTCCGTGCCGCCGAAGCAGGTCACGTATTCGCCGGTGGGCGACACGGTAGGTGCCAACATGTTGTCGGGAGCGCTGATGGTTCGCACGACCGTTCCCTTGTCGAGATCCCACGTCTGGATCGCCCGATCGCTGCTGACCGAGACAAGGCCGGCGCCGTCGCGCGTGAAGGCGATTGATTTGACCGAATCTCGAGCGACGAAACGATGGCGTTCTTGTCCGGTCGCCGGGTTCCAGATGGCGATGGTGCCGTCGATCGACGCGGACGCGAGCAGCTTGCCGTCCGGCGAAAAGGCGATTTGTTCGATGGAGCTTTTGTGAGCGATCCAGCGGCGCAGCTCCGCGCCGGTCGCGGGATCGTAAATGCCCAGAGTGTCGCCGCTACAAGTTGCGAGGTGTTTGCCGTCGGGAGAATACGCGAGTCCGTTGACGGTGCTGGGATGTCCGTTGGGATAGCGGAGCGGTTTCCCCGTGGCGAGATCCCAGATTTGCACGGCGGCGACGACGTTGTGTTCGTTTTCATTCATCATCGCGACGAGCCGGCCGTCGGCGCTCATTTGCGGCGGAAGATCGTAGGTATACAGTCGGCCTTCGAACCGGTGCACCTCTTTGTTGCCGACGATGTCCCACAGCCGGGCGGAGCCGTCGCGCACGAGAATAACGAGCTGTTTGCTATCAGGCGTGAAGGCGAATCGTTGGCTCACGATCGGAATCGTCGCGTGCTTCCCGGCGGCGGTCAGATCGACAATCTCAACGGACTTCTCCGCGCTTTTCGCGAATCGGCTGCCGTCGGGAGCGACCGTGATGAAATAGGCGTCCGCGCGGATGTAATTCAGTTCCTCGCCGCTCTTGGCGTCATATTGCGTCACGGCGCCCGGGTAGAACTTGCTCGAATGAACGTCGGCGCCGCGACTGGCAAAAAATGATTTGCCGTCGGGAGCGAATTGAACGATCGGCGTCCAATCGCCAAGCGGGCGAAGCGTCGGCAACGATTCGCCGGTCGTCAGGTTCCAACGCATCAATAGGGGGCGGTCTTTTTCTTTGCTGCAGACCACCAGTTGGCTGCCATCGGCGGAAATCGCCAGCGAATACGCGTATTGCGCCGGCGCCGAATACGCGATATTCCGTATGCAGGTTTCCTTGTCGAGGTCCCAGATTTCCACCGCCTTGCCGGTATCGACGGCCAACCGATTTCGTTCTGCCGCAATCGCCAAACGATTGGCCCCGACGATGGCCAGTCGTTTGCGCGGCAATCCCGTTTTGACGTCGAATACCAGCACGTTGGATTCGTTTTCCTTGTATCGCTGAAGGACGACGATCAGGCTCTTGCCATCGGGCGTCAAAACGAAATCCTGGATCCCCTGAGCGGAACGCAACCGATGCGTGCCGAGCTGCGCGATCGCGCCGGCTGGAAGCGGTGTTTTTTCTTGAGACGTGACGTGGAGGTTGTTCAACAAGATGAAGGCAAGAGCAACGCCGATTTGCCGTCGCATGGTCCGATTCCTCTCGAGCCGAGGAAAGAAGTTTGGCTTTCATTGTGACGAATGAATGGCGTCGGTGCAACACTCCTTCGCCTTAACGTGGTCGGTAGCCAATTTTCGCGAGCATTTCCTCAGTAAGGACGAATGAACCGCGCGGAAAGTTGGTCAAACGATAGCGGCCAATGAGGTCCGTGCATTGAATCGGCTCGATGCGATCGATCAAGCCGCATGACCAGGCGAGCAAACCGACGAGCGATTGCGCGGAAACGCCCGCGTCGCGCAGCGCGGACAGCCGCGTATCGCCGTGCCGTTTCGCTAAACGCTTGCCGTCAGGCCCAACGACGAGCGGCACATGGGTGAAGCTCGGCGGCGTCAGGCCGAGTGCTCGGTAGAGCGCGATTTGCCGCGGTGTCGAGGGAATCAGGTCGTCGCCGCGAATCACTTCGGTGACGCCTTGGGCCGCGTCATCGACGACGACGGCCAATTGATACGCGGGCGTGCCGGCCGACTTCCAGACGACAAAATCGCCGCCGATGTCGTGCAGGTCAAGCGCGATCGGGCCGCAGAAGCCGTCATGGAAAGCGATTGTCTCATGTCCGACGCGCATGCGCCAGGCGTACGGACGATCACCTAGCTGAATCGCATCGGCGGCGCGACGGTGCGAACAGGTGCCGGGATAGATTGGTCCCTCATGTTCGAGATGCGGCGCGCTGGCGGCGCGTTCGACGTCGGTGCGCGTGCAGGTGCACGGATAGACAAGCTCTTGCTCTCTGAGTTTCTCGAGTCCAGCTTGATAGAGGGCAAGCCGATGCGTTTGCACGATTGGCCCGTCGTCCCAATCGAGTCCGAGCCAGCGCAGATCGTCGATCGCGCCTTCCGCGGCGCCGGGCTTGATTCGCGGCGAGTCGATGTCCTCCATGCGCAGGACGACGCGGCCATTCTGCGAGCGTGCGGACAGCCAGGCAATCAAATAGGTGCGCGCGTTGCCGACGTGCTGGGCCCCGGTAGGCGATGGCGCCAGACGCCCGACGACTTTGGCTTGGGATGACATGTTGCTATTCTAATGGGAACAACCAGGCGCTTTCCATGCTTCAACGATTCGACATCCTGGACGGCGGCACGCTCCGCTATGATGACGCGTTCTATGCGAAGGAAGACGCCGACGCGCTCTTCGCGACGATCCAATCCGAAACGCCGTGGCGACAGGAACGCAGCCGCTTCGGCCCCTTCCCGCGTCTGACGGCCTGGTACGCCGACGCCGGCTTGACTTATACGTACTCCGGCGTGACGCATGAAGCCATCGCTTGGACCAGGACACTCGCCCAGATTCGGCGCGACGTCGAAGAAGCGGCCAAGGCGCCGTTCAACAGTTTGCTGCTCAATTATTATCGCGACGGCCAGGATTCGATCGGCTACCACGCCGACGACGAGCCAAAGCTAGGGATTAATCCTATCATCGCATCGATCTCGCTTGGCGCGGTGCGGCAATTTGTTTTGAAGCACAAGAAAAGCGGCGAGAAGAGGAAGTTCGATTTGGCGAACGGCAGCTTGCTCATTATGGGTGGGACGTGTCAGCACCACTGGATTCATTGTGTGCCAAAAACGAAAGAAACCGTCGGCGAACGCATCAACTTGACGTTTCGCAACATATTCGAAAGTCCAGGCGCGTCCAATTCTCTTGACTGGCGTCGATGAATTGTACACGATGATGATGAGACGAGAGGCGCGGAGGCCGTCCGTGGAGCTGGTTTTTGACGAACGGAAACTGTTGACGCCTGGGGTGCATGAGGTCACCCGTAAGGTCGTAATGGAGTCGTTTGGAGCGTTTCAGAAGTCGGATCAGCGGCCGAAGCTTTTCGCCAAACTGGTCGAATACCTTGACGCTCTCAGCCGCGCGGGAATCGGCGGGAGCGTTATCATAAACGGCAGTTTTGTGATGGCCTGCATTGATGAGCCAGAGGACATCGATGTCGTTTTGATTTTGGCGCCCGGTTGGGATTCAAAAGTAGAATTGCGGCCGTTTGAGTACAATCTTGTCTCCAAACGAATGGTTAGGAAGGTCTTCGCAGTTGACGTATTTGTGGCCGAGGCCGGCTCCAAAGTTGAAACAGCGTGGATTGATTTCTTTGGCCAAGTCACTCCAAAATGGTCGAGACATTTCGGTTGGCCCAAGGATCTGCGCAAGGGAATATTGAGGGTAGTCCTATGATTCAAGATGACGAAGAATTGGCAATTGTGCAAAGACAACTTGCTCTCGTCAAGAGCGTCATCGAATCTTGGAGAACGAAACTCCTGCCACATAATCCAAAGAACTTCGCAATCTATGCCGAAGGCGCCCTGGACGAAGCCGAGAAACTCAATGCCGAGATCGACGAATACGTTCAACGCCGCAATGCGATCGTGCCCGAAGCGACGACACCGCAAGCGGCGCCGGGGCAACAGCCGACGAAAGTCCCATGAGGGAGATTTTAGTAGGCAATTCAAAGATGAATTGCGTTGACAAGGAGTTGCCATGAAATCGGATCGGCCCGAACATTTGCCCAAATTCTGTTCCTATTGCAAAAGCGGCGACGTGTACTTTCGCTCGCTGTTTCCCCCAGAGGGATATGGCCAATACTTCTCAGCGGAATCCAGCGGCTTTCCGCAAAGCTTGCCGTTTGATGTGGTGGTTTGCACCTGTTGCGGTCTGACGCAGGTCTTTGCGGGTCCGATGGTTTGCGCCAGCATCAAGGAAAATCGCCACTGGGAACACGTTTGATTCAATGAGGTTGCAATGAACGAAATCCCGAAACTCTTTGCCCCGCCGCCGTCCATCTACAACTCGCGCCGCGAATTCCTCACGCGCGTCGGCGGCGGTTTCGGCATGCTCGGACTCGCGGGCCTCTTGCAAGCTCAACCGCCCGCTCGCACGGAATGGACGCCTCCCAATCCCGCGCGTCCGCTCGCCGCGCGGCCGGGCCATCACGCTGCCAAGGCGAAGAACGTCATCTGGCTCTTCATCAACGGAGGCCCTTCGCACGTCGATACCTGGGATTACAAGCCCGAGCTGAATCGCCGCGACGGCCAGGATTTGGCGGGCTTCGATCGCGACACCGGCTTCTTCCGCGATCAGGTCGGGCCGATCATGCGCTCGCCGTTTCGCTTTCGCCAGCACGGCCAGTGCGGCAAATACGTCTCCGAGATTTTTCCCAATCTCGCTCGCCACGTTGACAAGATGGCGTTCATCCATTCCCTGTGGACCGATTCGAACAACCACTCCCCTGCCCTCATGAAAATCAACACGGGCTTCACGCGCATGGGCTTCCCGTGCGCCGGCTCGTGGGTCACGTATGGCCTCGGCAGCGAAAGTCAAAACCTGCCCGCGTTCGTCGTCATGTACGACACGCTCGGCCGCGGCTTGCCCAAGGGCTACTCGCAAAACTGGGGCGCCGGCTTCTTGCCGAGCATTTACCAGGGCACCGCGCTCAAGCCGCAAGGAGCTCCGATCGACAATTTGATTCGGCCCAACGATTTGACCGATCAGCAGCAACGCAATCAGCTCGATCTCATGAATCGGCTCAACCGCCGCAATTTGGCCACGCGCCCTGGCGATTCGGACCTGGAAGCCCGCATCGAGACCTTCGAACTCGCGTATCGCATGCAAATGGCCGCCCCGGAAGCGATCGACATCAACGCGGAGACGGTGCAAACCAAGAACCTCTACGGCGTCGAAAACCCGCGTTGCCAGCATTTCGCCAAGCAATGCCTGGTTGCGCGGCGTTTGGTCGAACGCGGCGTGCGTTTCGTACAAATCTACTCCGGCGGCGAAGAGAACGAACGCAGCTGGGACGGCCACACCAACATCGCCGCCAACCACACCGGCTTCGCGGGCGAAACCGATCAGCCGATTGCCGCGTTGCTGACGGATCTGGAGCACCGCGGCCTGCTCGACGAAACGCTCGTCGTCTGGGGCGGCGAGTTCGGCCGACTCCCCCTGGTGCAGCGCGGCGGCACCGGCCGCGATCACAATCCGCACGCGTTCACGTACTGGCTCGCCGGCGGCGGCGTCAAAGCCGGCTATTCGCATGGCGCCACCGACGAGATCGGCCACCGCGCCGCCGAAGATCGCGTCAGCGTCCATGACTTGCACGCGACGCTTTTGCACCTGATCGGCCTCGATCATTTGCGTTTGACATACCGCTACCAGGGCCGCGATTTCCGGCTGACGGACGTGCATGGCGAGGTGGTACGGGAAGTGATTGGGTGACCAACTTAGCTGCGAACGGCCGCTTCAAATCTGGCACTCGTTATCGCCGGCATCGTTTAGTTTCGCGCTGATTGCCACGAAATCTCACCTATTGTACAAAAGTTCATGTCTCAAAGCACCTTCATTCAAAAATCTCGCGCCGCCACTTGCTGCATGTAGTTTCCATTCGTAAAACAAACCAACGTCCAATTTGGCAATTTGGGAAAACCAGGAAAAATACCTACACTTTAAGTTCGATTCAAGCCTAACGACGTGGACAATACTCCCATCCTGGGTAATTTGCCACGTCTTTTTTTATCGCCCAGTTTGTCTCGCCCGATCAATGGACTTGTTTGAGAGGTAATGAACTACCATGATTCGACACCCATTCTGCGCCCTCGTCCTCCTCTTCACCTTCGCCCTGTCCGGATTCAGTCAAGATGACGACGGTCCCTGGCTAACCACTGCGGAGCACAAGAAGTTGCTCGACATCATACCCAAAGGCGTACCCATCAGCAAAAACCTGAAGTTTTATCACTGTTCTCCCGTCTATCAAAACATGTACACCATGAACGGCGGCCGATCCCGGATCAACGAGATCACGCCAACCATCGACGTCGTCCCCTGGCGCGACAGCGGCGGCCTGCATCATATCGATCGCAAGGAATGGCGCAACGTCACCGGCCTCGATCTTCCCGGCAAGATCTCTTACTGGCAGGAAAACACCGACGTGCGAGCGTTTTCGCTGGTGCCCAAATGGCGCTGGCAGTTCCCGAAAGGCACGCTCGCGTACGATGTTCTCCTGCGCGTCAAGGACGGCAAGGAGCACGTCTTCGAGGTGCGGGTGCATGAAAAACGCGACGAGGACTGGGACGAAGGCACCATCTATCGCCCGCAAGTCTCGACCGAGAACGCCGAGCAAAGCAAATGGACGTGGCAATTCCCCAGCGAGGGCTTGCAGGGCTCGTCGATCACGTATTCCCGCAAGATCGACCCGAAGGCAAAGTTCGCGGCAACCCGTACGCTGGTGATCGACGACGGCGACTTCACGCCGCCCGGTTACGCCGGCGCCGGCATGTCGTGCAACGCGTGCCATTCCCGCGTCGGCCAGCTCTACGACGTGCCGGGCCGCATCTATCGCGAATCCCGCCGCGGTGACGACGGCCGCTTTTCGTGGCATCCATTTGATTCGAACGGCAACATCGATGGCCGCTGGCCGTTGACGCGGAAGTAATTTGGTAGGTCGATTCAATCGCTCAACTGAAATGGCACGGTTTTCGGACCGTGCCATTTTTTTTCAATCCGAATGGCCGAACGCAAAAAAGCTGGTCGCAGGTAGCCTCACGACGCCGCTCCTTGCGCCGTCTGCGTTTGCGCCGCTCCGTTGCCTGCGTTTGGCGCCTTCGTGGCAAGCAAAATGTCGTTCAGCACGTCGCCGGCGTAGCGGTTTTCGATGGTGGCGAGATCGCCGATCAATTCAATCATGCGCTGAGGAAAATCGCTCGCTTGATCGAGTTGCGCCACCTGGACCACCGATGCCGATGTTTCGTTTGCGGAATTTGCGAATGCATGTTTGTTTTGGTGAGCGCTCTTGACGCGCACCCAACCGCGTTCGAGCAAATAGGCCTCCGCATCGGCGGGTTTGACTTGGAGAACGCGCGGGTCGATCCAAGGATTGCGAAACTTCATGGTTTGTTCCTTTCCTGGCGTCCCTGCATCATAGCCGTTATCGCGGCCACGGAAAAGACGTTCTCTTTTGGAATCGAAATTCGCACCGTCGTTGTCGATTTCGTGGCCGGATGCCCCTCTAGCGAAACCCAGTAAGCACAATGTCGAAGGATCAATTCATCATCCGATTGCGTGAGCCACATGTCTT
The DNA here is from genome assembly GCA_036745215.1 of Gemmataceae bacterium. GTDB lineage: Bacteria > Planctomycetota > Planctomycetia > Gemmatales > Gemmataceae > SIAQ01. Next base: position 5,260 of record DAIOGM010000168.1, on the reverse strand, counting down.
CGTTAACCGGCATGATGTACACGATCAAGAACCGCTGCGTGTTGGGGTTTGCCTCCCGCAGATGATTGTAATTTCGCGCACTCAAATCGAACGAGATCGTTTTTTCGTTGACGTTAGCTCGCGTCGTGCTTTTGATTTGCAGGTCAATCTGGTCTCCGCCATCGATGAATCCAGCGTCGGTTTCACTCACGGCACGCAGACTCAAATCGACACCATAGTCGCCGTCAAATCGAATGCAAACAACGCCGGCTCGAGCGGAGATTGCTCGAACATATGCGAATGACAGCAATTCCTGTTGATGCTCGCGCGGCAGCATTCGAGCGTCTCCTCGACTTGGCAGTATTATTTCGTGGATTCATTTGACTGACAAGGAAAATCCAAAGAGCATCAGCAGTAGATGCGACTCAACTAGCATTGACCGAATCGAATTCGCTTGGCATGCGTTGTCGCTCGGCTTATCATATCGTGCAATCCAATTCCTCGACTTCCTCAATACCTCGGGGGCACCATGAGTCACACAAAACACTTGGCGTTCGCACTGCTCCTCTTTATCCTCGCTGCCGGCGCCTTGACCGCAGGCGGCGAAGCGTTCTCGGGCGCCTTCGACGGCAAAGCCTTCGACGGCAAGTACGGCATGGAGTGGGTTTTCAAAAAGGACAAGGACAGCGTGTCGGTGTCGGTGATGATCTTCCAGGACATCAAGGGCAAGAGCAAGAAATCGCTCTCGCGCGGGCCGGGCAAGAATGTCAAAATCGACGGGGACAAGCTGGAGTTCGAGATCGACTGGGTTCAATCGCAACCGAAGAAGGGGCCGCCCAAGGACGCCAAGTACGTCGCCGAAATCAAGGACAACAAGCTCACCGTCAACTGGACCGCTGGCGACGACAAGGGCGAATTGACCGCGACCAATCGCAATCCCCAGGCCATCGCCAAGAAGGATGGCAAGAAGAAGGATGAATCGAAGAAGCCGGCCGCCGAGAAACTTTACCTATCCGATCTCATCGACGCCAAGGGCATCCCGGTGCAAAAAGGCATGGTGGTCACGAAGCTCGGCATGGTCATCGTCATGGGCAACAAATCGAAGGCCCTGGATTTGAAGGTCACCAAGGACACGAAGTTCATCGTCATGGACGGCGACGAGGCGAAGACGTTCGATCAAAAAACGGTGCTCGACGACCCCGCCATTCGCGCCTCGTTCCGGGAGCGCTTCGTCACGATCGAACGCCAAGCGGGCGTCGCCCTCTCGGTGACGACGACGCCGGCGAAAAAGAAGTAACGCTGGGCCTTTGACTCCGGCGAGTGCAGCAACTCCTGGAACAGCTCCCGCTCGCGTGCCACCCCCTGCTCGAAGGGCAGGTTGACGGCGGCCTCCACGGCCTTGATGCAGTTCTCGGGGGCGCGGAACCCGCGCGTCTGGCGGGCCACCGACTTGCGAAACTCGGCGAATACCTCCGGCTTGCCTCGGGCCGCGCCGGTCTTCTCGTCCAGG
>DAIOGM010000168.1:0-3761 GCA_036745215.1 Gemmataceae bacterium | reverse complement strand
AAAAGAAGTAACGCTACTTCTTGATGCGCGCTTGCACCGACTTGAGTGCGTCGCGAGCGCCGGTCGCCAGGAAGAAGTTCTTGCTGTTGGACGCCGTCGTCAACGCGGGCACGCAATCGGCCGTGCCGATGTCCTTGAGCACGTCGCACGCGGCTCGAGCGGTGAAGCCGTCCGTGTGCGACACGTATGTGATGACCGCTTTCTCCGCCATCGGCCCCATCGTTCGCAACGCGCCGCCCGCCTGCGTGCGCGTGCCGAGGCCGGTGAGCATCTTGGCGACCGCCGTCGCTGCGGCCGGATCCTTGAAGCTGGCCAGCGCGTCGATCGCTTCACCGCTCGTCCAGGTGCTGTCGAGCGCGGGCGCCACCGCGGCCGTGTTCTCGGGGCCGCCCCACATGGTCAAGCCGCGCAGCGACGCCTTCGCCAGCCAGATGTTCTTGTTGGTCGCGTGCGGTTCCAGTGCCTTGGCGACTTCCTTCTGCCGAGCGGGCAGGATGACGTACACCTTGCCAAGTTGATCCGCTCCCTGGATCTTCTGTTGCTCGTTTGGCGACTTGAGATTATCGAGCGCCGCATTCACGGCCTCATCCGTCGGCGCCGGCAATGGGAGCTTCTTCGCCGTCACCGCAAACGTTCGGCCTTCCACTTTCGTCACCTGGCCGAAGCTGATTTGTTGCTCGATCGCCGTCGGGTCCGCCACCGGATCGATTTCGATCACCAGGCTGTCATTGGTCCGCGCCTTCACACTGACCTTGCCCGGGAATAGCCCCGGCGCCGAATCTTCGATGTAACGCACCGTCGGCAAATCCGGGATCGCGGTGACGTTGATCGTCACCGATTGCGGATTCTTCGGAAACGTCAAGCGAACCGAGTGCGGCTGCGTGAAAATCGTTTGCCCATCGGCATTGACGTACGAAAACTGAAATGCAAACGTCTGATCCGCGACGGCGCCATTCGGCAACTTGAATGTGCCTTGCGCAAACTGGTCCAGCATCTTGAGCGCCACCGGTTGGGCATTGGCAATCTTGTCCCACCCCTGAGGCCCCTTGATTGGCGCCTTTTCCGTCACCGCAAAATGCGCACTGACCGCATTGATCTTGAGCATCGGATCGGCCAACCGCGCCAGCACCATGAATTCATCGGGCGGCGACTGCGGCCCAGGCACGGTGAGCGGCACCGACACCGCCTCGCGGGCCCGGATGCTGCTCTTGCGATCGTGCACCCAGCTCTCGCCGTCGAGCCGCGTGCCTTGCTGCCGGATCTGAACGACCCACGCCATCGCCAGTCGGCCCTTGAACATCTGATTCAGCTCGCCCGTTGGAATCGCGAAACCGATCTGCTTGCCCGGCACCGTCGCGACGGCGATGCCGATGAGACGCCCCTTGGTGTCGACGACAGGCCCGCCGCTGTTGCCGGGATTGAGTTCGCCATTGATATGCACATCGGTGAGTTCGTTATTGACATCGCGCCGCAGCCCCGCGATCGTCCCCTTCTCGACGTTGACCGTGGGATTGCCCACGGGCGGCATCTTGTTGGCGGGGAAGCCGAAGATGTACACCGGCATCGTCTCCGCGACCGCCGCGTCCTGAGGCACCTCGATCGCCTCGGGCAAGTTGCGAGCGCCGGTGACGCGCAGCGCCGCCAGATCGCTCTCCTGATCGACGGCCACGATCTCCGCGGGCAGCGATTGCTCCTGGGGCGTGCCGCTATTGAAGACGACGTTGACGCGCACCCCCCTGGCCGTGACCTCCTTGGCCGGCGCGCCGAACGGTCCGCCCTTGCCGAACGGGCCGCCCGGCCCTTTTTTGAAGGGGAACTTTTCCTTGCCGAAGTCCTTCGGTCCCCCCTTCGGCCCTCCCTTGCCTCCGGGACCGGGATTGACGGGCGCCGGCTCTTCCTTTTCCATGGCAATGACGTGGAAGTTGGTGATGAGATAGCCGGTGTCGCCGTTGGATTTGACGAGGAAGGCGGACCCGGACGCTTTCTGGTTGCCCATTTCGACGCGAACGAGCGCCGTCGCCCGCGCAGTCTTGTCGAGCAACTGCTTGTCGAGCTCGGCCGGGAAGTTCTTCAAATTGACCGCCGGCACATTGCCGCCCGGCCCAATCGGCACCGCCATGACCGCGTCATCCGCCGGCTTTATTTTATCGCCACCCTGGGCAACCCTGACCGGCACCGCCGCGACGAACCAAAAGAACGCCCCGAGCGGCACGAGCACAAGGCACCCCAGCAGTGCGACCGCAAGGACGCCGAGGCCGATGTATAGCCCGGTCTTGCTGCCCGCTTTTTTCTTCGCGACGCTGCGCGAACGCCCGTCGTCATCGTCATCGTCATCATCGCGCCTCGGCCGCTTACGCGCCGCCGCCGGCCCCGCCTTGACGGCCGCCGAAACTTCGTTGTCGGACGCCACGAAGGCCGTCGAGCACTTGGAACATTTGACCTTCTTCCCCTCCGCGGGGCGACTCGCCAATTTGAGGACCGCGTCACATTCGGGGCAGCGTAGGGAGATAGCCATGTTGATGCCTTTCCAAAAAAGGGGTGGCCAACATCGTAAACGAACGGGGCGGGGATTACAAGCGCGGGGTTGGGATGGGGGATATTGGTTTTCGTTTTCGTCTCGCCCTCGAATCTCAGTAGGATTATAATTCCCGTATGAACACCATGAAAACGCTGGATCGCCTGCTTGACCCTGTCGGCAAAACCTTCGGCGTCAAGACGGCGGAGGCACTTGTCAAACTTCGCGCCGATCCCGAACTGCAAGCCAAGATGGAGTATTTCGCGCGCCGCTCCACCGAAGGCGCCCTCACGCAGGAGGAGCGATCGGAGTACGAAGCTTTCGTCTCAGCCAACAACGTCATTGCCATCCTCCAAGCCAAGGCCCGCGCGATCCTGGCCCGCCAGCGCCGGAAAAAGTGATGGACAAAAAAACGCGCACGCTCGTCTGGCAGCGCGCCGACGGCATCTGCGAGTACTGCCGATTATGGCAGGAGCATGAGCCGTTTATCCGGTTTCAAATCGAGCTGGCAGTTTTTGCAATCGCACGCGCCGCGGCGACGAAGTATAATGGCCACCATGGAAATAATCCCAATTCTTAACGGTCCGATTCCGACCGATGTTTGGGCGCATGAAACGCATGCCCCGAATGGAGCGCTCGCCAAAAGTGCGGCGCCGTGGGAACCATGGCTGCAAAAAATCGCCGAGTATCAACATCTTGGCGATGATTGGGACGGCGCGGGCGCCAAGGCGCCATCGCTTGAATTGGTCGAATCGGCAGTCGGCCTCGCCCACTTATTGCGCGACCGCGAAATGCTGCCGCCTTCCCGCGTCGCGCCTGGCATTGACGGCACGATTTTGTTCGAATGGCAATTTCCCGATGGCACGTACGCCGAGATTGAAGTCGTTCGTCCGCTGTTCGCCGAGGTGATGGTGATCGAACCAGGCAAACCCGCCAGGCATTGGACGCTTCCCACCGAATAACATCTCGCGCTGCTTGAGTTCGCCATGGACGAACATGATCCCGTCGATGAGGGCGAATTCGTTTATCGACGAATTCCACCCGTTTACTGCGATCTCGGTTTGCCCATCCCCATCCAGCGCGAGGCCTTTCGGCCATCCGCCAATGATGATACCGGCCTCTCGGTTTTTCGCGCGAACTTCGCACAACCGCGCGACACGTTGGTGAACGTCGCTCCTGCGAAGGCGCAGGCCTACTTCGTCGCACGGCTCCTGGTGAGCGACCTCGTGAAGCTCGGCTTGACCGT
>DAIOGM010000167.1:13972-14235 GCA_036745215.1 Gemmataceae bacterium | reverse complement strand
GAAGACGCGATCTTCGCGCGCGAAGCCGAACGATTGATCTCACAAGAAAAAGTCGCCACGGTTTTCGGCTGCTGGACGTCCGCGAGCCGCAAGACCGTCAAGCCGATCTTCGAGAATCACGATCACCTGTTGATTTATCCGTTGCAATACGAGGGGCTGGAAACGTCGCCGTGCATCTTTTACCTGGGCGCCGCGCCAAACCAGCAGATTCTGCCGGCCGTGCGCTGGGCAGCGCCATGGGGCCTGCCACGATGGGCGTCGGC
>DAIOGM010000167.1:6278-13962 GCA_036745215.1 Gemmataceae bacterium | reverse complement strand
GGGCTGGAAACGTCGCCGTGCATCGTTTACATGGGGGCGGCGCCCAATCAGCAAATCCTGCCGGCGCTGCAATGGGCCGAGAAAACGGCGGGCAAGAAGCGATTCTTCCTGGTCGGCTCCGATTACGTTTTCCCGCGTGCCGCCCATGCGATCATCAAGGACCAATTGAAGCGAGACGGCACGGACGTCGTCGGCGAGGAATATGTGCCGCTGGCAGGCCAGCGATTCGAGTCGGTGATCAGTTCGATCCTCAAGGCGAAGCCTGACATGATTTTGAACACGATCAACGGCGACTCGAATGTCAGCTTTTTCCGCGCCCTGCGTGAAGCGGGCATCAAGTCGGCGGATACGCCGACGCTTTCGTTCAGCATCGACGAACAGGGCCTGCGCAGCCTGACCGCGTCGAAGCTGGAAGGCGACTACGCCGCGTGGACGTACTTCCAATCCGTCACGAGTCCGGCGAACGCGGACTTCGTCAAACGATTTCAAACGAAGTACCCACAGCACGCCATCACCGACCCGATGGAGTCGGCGTACATTGGCGTCAAGCTGTGGGCGATGGCGGTCAACGAGGCGAAAAGCATCGAACCCAAGAGCATTCGCCTCGCCATGCGCAATGCCCGCATGACCGGGCCATGCGGCGACGTGCGCATCGATGCGGACACGCAGCATTGCTACCGCACGCCGCGCATCGGTCAGATTCAAGATGACGGCAGTTTCAAGATCGTCTGGACCGCGCCCGAACCGCTGCGGCCGGACCCGTATCCCGCGACGCGCACCGCCGAGGCATGGCGCGCCTTCCTCAACGACCTCTACACCGGCTGGGGCAATCGCTGGGCGCCCTGAGTCGCAATTCTAAGAACCACAGATGAACACAGATTAGCACAGATAAGATAAACACCACTTTTGCATTGGCGTGCTACCGTATTGAACTGCCCAGTTTAATATCTGTGTCAATCTGTGTTCATCTGTGGTTTTGAATTGGGAGACCGCGTCCATGGCCACCGCCGAACCGCCTGCCACGACCGCGCCGACTCAACGCGGGTTCAGTTTTCGAACCAAGTTGATGTTGAGCGTTTGTGGCCTGGTTCTGGCGACCGGTTCGGTGATCGGCTGGATGGCGTTTCGCAGCGCCCACGCCACGACCGAGGTGCTCGTCGATTCGCTCTTTCGCGAAGTTTCCGGCCATGCCGTGACGCACTCGCGCGGCTATGTGTTTCGCGCCTTGCCGCTGGTCGAGTCGCTGCGCATGCTGGCGACCGCAGGTTTGGCGACCGACGACAGCGACCGGCTCGCCCGGCAATTGACCGCGTTCCTCGTAGCGAACCCCGGCATGAGCTGGGTGAGCTATAGCGATGAAGCGGGCACGTTCACCGGCGCGTATCGGCCCGTCGAAGGCGGCCTGCGCGTCAATCAAAGCCGCATCGTCGATGGCCGAACGCAACTGGTCGAGTCCGACGTCTTGCCCGACGGCTCGTGGAAGCACTTCAAGAAAGAAGACAACACCGGCTACGATCCGCGGCAACGGCCGTTTTACAAGAAGGCGAAGAACCAGATGCGGCAAGTCTGGTTGCCGCCGTACGTGTTTTACAATCAGGGCGTGCCGGGGATTTCGTGTGCCGCGCCGGTGCTCAATGAAGAGGGCAAGGTGCGCGGCGTCGTGAGCGTCGATTTCGATTTGACGGCGCTGTCCGATTTCGCTGCGCGCTTGAAACTGAGCGAACACTCCACGATCTTCTTGTTCACCACGGACGAGGCGCTGCTTGCCCATCCGAATCAACGGACGATGACCGCGTCCGGCCAGGCGGGCGTCGGCAAGCTCTTGACGTTGCGGGACACGGGCGATCCGCTGGTCGATTCGTTTCGCGTGGCCATGAACGCGACGCCGAGTCACAGCGACAAGGACGATGCGTTCCACTTCTTCGAGTTTCGCCGCAACGGGACGAACTACCTGGCGTCGGCGACGACGTTTCGCCTGGGAGACGATTTGACGTGGGTCGTCGGCGCAGTCGCGCCGAAGGCCGATTTTGTCGCCGGCGTTTGGGAAAGTCAGCTTTGGGCAATCGGCGCCGGCTTGGGGGCTCTCGTGATCGCCGTCGCCCTCGCCGGCTGGATGGCGAGCCGCGTTTCCGGGCCCGTGCAGGCGTTGATCGCATTCATGCAGCAAGTCGGTGGCGGCGATCTCGAGGCGCAAGCCAAATTCGGCGGCAATCCGGAGTTCCAGCGCCTCGCCGCTGCCTTGAATCAGATGATCGCGGAGCTGCGCGATCACGTGCGGCTGCGTCATTCCCTCAACGTCGCGATGCAAGTGCAGCAACGCCTGTTGCCGCAGACGTGTCCAAAGGTCGAAGGGCTCGATATCGCCGGCCACAGCACGTATTGCGATGAAACGGGCGGCGATTACTACGATTTTCTCGTGCTGGATCCGGCGTCGAAGGATCATCTTCTCATTGCGCTTGGCGACGTGATGGGGCACGGCGTCGCGGCCGCGCTCGTGATGGCGGGAGCGCGGGCGATCTTGCGCGACCGCGCGGCTTTAAAAGGCAGCCTCACCGAACTCATGTCGCGCATCAATCGCTTGATCGCCGCCGATCACGAAGGCACGCGCTTCATGACCATGCACCTCGCCGTCGTCGATGTGCGCAACGGCGTTTACCGATGGGTCAGCGCCGGACACGACCCGGCCATGATTTACGATCCCGCGACCGATCGATTCGACGAGAACGACGCCGGCGATATGCCGCTCGGCATCATCGACGCCGCCGACTACGCGGAGCACACTTGCGGCCCGCTCAAAGCGGGGCAGGTCATCGTCGTCGGCACGGACGGCGTCTGGGAGATGCCGAACGCTCAAGGCGAGCAATTCGGCAAAGATCGGCTGCGCGCCTTGATTCGAGCGAATGCCGCGAGGACCGCCGATGAGATTTCCGCCGAGATTCGCCGGCAACTGGACAACTTCCGCGCCGAGACGAAGGCGGTGGATGATGTGACGTTCGTGATCGTGAAATTGGCGACTACGCCGCCTGCTTGAGCGGCGGCGTTTCTTCTTTTTCCGCGGCGCTGCTGGCTTTTTTCGCGTCGCCCCACAGCAGCATCGCGCACGACGGCACGAGGAATGGCCGCACGATGAACGTGTCGATCAGCACGCCGAACGCCAATGCGAAGCCGATCTGCATCAATGTGTTCAATCCCGCGAGCATCAATGTTGCGAACGTGCCGGCCATGATCAAGCCGCACGACGTGATGGCGCCGCCGGTCTTCGCCAGAGCGCGGCGCATGCCCTCGACGGCGCCGAAGCGTTTGCGTTCTTCGATGGCGCGCGACACCAGCAAGATGTTGTAGTCCTCGCCGACCGCGACCAGGATCGTGAACAAGAAGAACGGCACCCGCCAGTCCACCTGCGTCAAGAATGCACCGGTCCATAGATAGCCGAACAGCATCGTCGCGCCGAGCGCCGCATAATAGCTGGCGAGCACCGTGACGAGCAAATAGCACGCAAGCCAGACGCGCTTGACGAGGATGAGCAGGATCACGAGAATCGCGACGAGCACGAGGCTATTGACGCGGAAGCGATCGCTCTCCGTCACCTCGGCCAGATCGTTGCCGATGGAGGTGATGCCATAGCACTCCGCGTGCAGTTTTTCGCCGAGCAGGTTGTTGTCGGGCAAATCGTATTTCAGCCAGGCTTGCAGCGCCTTCAAAGTGACCACGCTTTCGGGATCGAATGGATCGGTCTTGAGGACCACGTCGATTTTGGTGACATAGGTGATTTTCTTATCATCGCTCTCGATCTTCGCGACAAAGTGATCACGCGCTTCGATGACGGACTCGTCGTGCCAGGTTTGCAACACCGGTTTGAGCATCATCAGCAATTGATGCACGACACCTTTGCCTTCCGGCCGCGGGTAGACTTCGATCCATGGGAAGCCCAGCGGCTGCACGAGCGAGCGGACCTCCGCGACGCCTTCGACGCCGGCAAACGCGCGGCTCAGGCGTTCGATCTCACGCTGGCCGAGGTGGCTGGTCCAGTCTTGCGACGAGGTGATCAGAATCTGCACGGGGCCGATCTCGCCGGCCGTGAAATGGCGTTGGATCGACGCCAGACCTTTGAGACTCGGACAGCTCGCGTTGAGTTCGCCGGTCGCGCGATAGTTCGGCTCGACACGCATGCCGAGCACGACGAATGGCAGCAGAAACAGCGTTGCGACGCCCCATGTGAGAACTGGGCGGCGCGCGACGAACTTGCTGATCGCGTCCCACAGGCCGAGCTTTTGTGGCGCGTCAAGGTTCGCCAGCCGGGCACGGAACACCGCGGACGGCGCCTTGCCGGGCCAAAACACGAGGCGGCCGAGCAAGCTCAACAGCGCCGGTGTCAAAGTCAACGACGCCAATAGCGCGACACCGAGGCTCAACGCAATGGCCGGGCCGGCGTAGCGAACCTTGGCGAATTCCGCCATCGCCATCAGCCCCAGGCCGACCATGACCGTCCCCGCGCTCGCCGCCAGCGCTTCGCCGACGCCGGAGACGCTGCGTGCCAGCGCATCCTTCGTGGCCAGGCCGCCTTCGAGTTCCTCGCGATATCGGCTAATCAAGAACAGACAATAATCGGTCCCGGCGCCGTAGAGGATGACGATCGCAAAAATCTTGCTGATGTTGACCAGGTGCACGCCCGGAATCAACGTCATGAGCGCCAGCATCTTGAGGGATACCCAGACGGAGATCGCAATCGTCACCAGCGGCACCAGCGCCAGCAGCGGCGCGCGATAAACCGCCAATAGCACGACGATGACGAGAATGACCGTCGCCCACGTCGTGTGTTCGAGGCTACTGCCGGCGGCCTTCGTCAAATCGCGGCCGACGCCCGCTGAGCCCGTCGTGTGCACCTGCAAACCATTGAGGTTGGTCGCGTCCAACCGTTCTTGCACGACCTCGTCGATGCGATCCACCGTCTGCTGCGTCGCGAGCGCCATGTACGGCGTTTTCAGCGACGCCTGAATGAGCGTGCATTGCCGATCGTGGCTCAACATGCGCAAACCGACCAGGCCGCTCTGGTGTGATTCGATCTTGCCGATCTCAAGCTTCGGCGCGTCGTGGCGAAGCTGCTCCAGATCCTTGACCAGCGTTTCGACGAACTGAAAATCGGCCGCCGTCAAGGGGCCGTCCTCGCGTTCGATGGCGAAGACGACGCGGCTTGCGAACACGTCTTCGGGAAAAGCCTTTTGCAAAAGGTAGTAGCCGCGCACGCTGGTGAAGCGATCGGGCACGAAGCGAACGTCGTCGTCCTGCGTCTGCGTGTCCCAGGAGGGGGCGATCAACGACAGGGCAATGCCCGCGGCCAACCAGAGGGCGCAGACGATCCATGACTTGTGGGCAGTTAGATGTCCCAATCGATAGAACATGCCGGTTCCATCCTAAGGCAGCAGGGCGCAGCGTAGCAGATTGCGTGCAAACAATCAGCGCGACCGCGCGGCGGGCACGGAATCAGGGGGGACTGACACGACCATCTATCATCGGACGGCGGAATAGGCGGACTGTAGAGAATATGTGTCAAGCCCCCGAACGTTGGCATGATTGGCAATCCGGGAAGAGATGGCAAACTCGTCAATTTGACGATGACCTGTTTTCGATCGTTCGCAGCACACGCTCGTATTCTTCGGGCGTGTTGACGTTGGCGAGCGATTCGAGCATCGGATCGACGTCGCGCAATTCGCCGGCATCAACGAAATGCGTTGGCACGCGCTCGTAGAGATCCATCAAACGCAGGCGATTCTCCACGAGGAGCCGCCGGACTTCATCGAGCACATCCACGCGATAGACGGCCGCCAAGGGATGCGGCCGACCATCGATGCGCGGCACGCAAACCTGGTCGGATTCAAGCAAATCGATCATGCGTCGCACAAACGGCGGCCGCAGAAACGGCACGTCGCAACTCGACACGAACGCGGCGTCCATCTGCTCGTCGAGCGCTGCCAAACCCGCGGCGAGGCCTTGCAACGGACCACGGCCCTCTTGCTCATCGTGAATGAGTCGAACCTCGGCGGGCAGGGGAGGCAATTCCTGATCGCGCGCCGACACGACGACGATTGGATCGACCTCCACGCTCAAGAGCCGAACCACGCGCGGCAACATACATTCTCCCGCGATCGGCAGCCAGGCTTTCGAGCTGCCCATGCGATGGCTTTTTCCACCACATAATACGATGCCGGCGACGCTGGTCATGCTTGCATCATAGGTTCCCTGGGTTGGGAACTCAATTGGCGCGTTCGTGGCTGCGGATTGCGCAAGTTGATATACCTTCAGAATTGCTCGGTTTGCCTCATCTATCCCGAAACGAGAAACGCCATGGCCCGCAAACGCCCCATCGGCTTCATCATCATGGCGATCGTCAATTTCGTCGTCGCCGCGTTTTTCATCGCGTGCGGTGTTTGCGCCAATTACTCGGACTCGGGGCAGACGTGGTTCGTCGAAATCAACAAGGACCGCTGGGACCAGAAAAAACTCCACGAACATCTCAAAGCAAAGGCGCCCGCCTATACTCCGGTCAAGATTACCGGCATCGTCTTGGGTTATTGCATTTGCGTCGGCTTGGTCCTTTCCGGCGTCGCGATGCTTTTCGGCGGGCTGTTAGCCAAGATTTTCACATTGCTGGTGTATGCCGGCGGTTTTGTGCACCACGTGGTGATGACGATTTATCAACTCGTGTGGGTGCACCCCGCGATGAATCAGTTTTTCGATCAAATGCCGGCCGCCATTATCGTGGGACGAGGCCCGGCTGAGATTGCGCGAGCCGCGTCGCTGTTTCCGGGATACGTTTGGATCGCGTGGTGGGTCATTGGCTGTTTTTTCTACCTCATCGCCGCCGCGGTGGTGCTGCTTTGCCCGACTTCATCCGATGATGACGAGGAAGAAGATTCGCGCAAGTCGAAGCGATCGAAACGTCGCCGCGATGAAAGCGAAAACGACGAAGACGAGGATGAAGTAAAGCCCGTGTCAAAGAAATCAAAAAGACCACGCGACGATGATGATGAACGGCCTTCATCGAAGGAATCGAAGCGCCGCCGCGACGACGATGAGGATGACGACGATGAAGACGATCGCAAACGATCGCGCCGCCGTCGATCCTAGATCAAGCCTAATTCCTTGCCGACTTCGGTGAACGCGGCAATGGCGATGTCGAGTTGATCGGAGGTGTGCGCCGCGGAAAGTTGGATGCGGATGCGCGCCTGCCCCTGCGGCACGACTGGAAAACTGAAGCCGATGACGTAGACGCCCTTCTCCAACAGTTTATCAGCCATCTTCGACGCCAGTGCCGCGTCGCCGAGCATCACCGGAAGAATGGGATGCTGGCCTGGCTTGATCTTGAAGCCTGCTTTTTCCAGGCCGGCACGCATCGTTCGCGCATTGGCGTGCAGCCGATCGCGCAGATCGGTGCTTTTGGACGCCAGTTCCAGCGCCTTCATCGCCGCCATGATGATCGGCGGCGGCACCGCGTTCGAGAACAGGTAGGGCCGCGAGCGTTGACGCAGATAATCGACCAACTCCTGGCTGCCGGACGTGAAGCCTCCCGCGGCGCCGCCGAGCGTTTTGCCGAGCGTGCTGGTGATGATGTCGATGCGATCCAGGCAACCGAGCAATTCGGCACCGCCGCGGCTAAACAGGCCCTCGAACGAGCTGGCCTCAAACC